>JAMOMQ010000117.1 GCA_027066995.1 Flavobacteriales bacterium | reverse complement strand
ACTTCTTTGTTAAAAAACCGGCCGGTTTTTTGATTGATAACATCAAAAATCATAAAAATAGGAAAGCGCATTTTTTCAACGGGAATATTCTCTTTGGCATCAACCAAATAAAAATTCTTAACTTTTCTGTAAGCAATGACTTTACCGTTTTTTTTGATTAATCGGTCAAATTTATTCCAGTTGGCATTAGGATTGTAACCAAAATATTGAAAAAATTCCGGATTGACCTTTAGTTCTTTATTGGGATTAAATTTGTGCTCCGAATAAACTTTTTGCGGCAGATAGTTTAAATCTTTAATGGTTTCTGACGGGTCCATTTTATAATAATCCTTTGTAAACGAAGTGTTTACATAAACACCATTATGTTTTTTAGGATTGTTGTAGACAAAAATTAAAGTAAAAGGTTTTTTCTGCAACTTAACGGTATTGTTATTTAACCGGATGCTGTCCCGTCCTTGTTTGACAAAAACTTCTACCGGCACTTGCTCTTGTGCCATAGCAGAGAAGCTCATCCATAGAACCGTTAAAACCAAATAAATCGACCGCATAAATTTATATTACAATGCTGTAAAAATACAAAAAAAATAAGAATAATGGGTTTTTCTTTAAAAATATGGTTATTACTTCAAAAGCTTCGTCTTTCATTGTCTGGCAGACTGTAAAAATCCTAATAAAATCCGTATATTTGCATCAGTTAAAAAATACCGAATATGTTTGATAATTTAAGTTCAAAATTAGATAAAGCTCTACACGTATTAAAAGGACACGGTCGTATTACGGAGGTCAATGTTGCCGAAACCATGAAAGAAGTGCGACGTGCCTTGCTCGATGCCGATGTAAACTATAAAATAGCCAAACAATTTACCAACAGGGTTAAAGAAAAAGCACTGGGTCAAAATGTATTGACAGCATTGCAACCCGGTCAATTGATGGTTAAGATTGTTAAAGACGAGCTAACCGAGTTGATGGGTGGTCAAGCCGCCGGTTTAAATTTGACCGGTCAACCTACGGTTATTCTTATGTCGGGATTGCAAGGGTCGGGTAAAACCACTTTTTCGGGAAAATTAGCCAATTGGCTTAAAACCAAAAAGACCAAACAACCGTTGTTAGTTGCTGCCGATGTTTACCGGCCTGCAGCCATTGATCAACTTAAAGTTGTAGGCGATCAAATAGGGGTGGAAGTTTATACCGAGCCCGAAAATAAAAATCCCGTTGAAATAGCCAAAAATGCAATTGAATACGCCAAAAAGAATGGTAAAAATGTGGTCATCATCGATACCGCCGGACGTTTGGCTGTAGATGAAGAAATGATGAACGAAATTGCGGCTATCCATCAGGCTGTCAAACCGCAAGAAACTTTGTTTGTAGTTGATGCCATGACCGGACAAGATGCCGTAAATACAGCTAAAGCCTTTAATGACCGGTTAGATTTTGAAGGGGTCATTTTAACCAAATTGGATGGTGATGCCCGTGGTGGCGCCGCGCTATCTATAAAATCTGTTGTCAATAAACCGATTAAGTTTATAGGAACCGGCGAAAAAATGACGGACATCGATGTCTTTCATCCCGACCGTATGGCCGATCGTATTTTAGGTATGGGTGATGTGGTGTCATTGGTTGAGCGTGCACAAGAACAATTTGATGAAGAAGAAGCACGAAGACTGCAAAAGAAAATTGCCAAAAATCAATTTGGTTTTGACGATTTCTTAAAGCAGATACAACAGATTAAAAAAATGGGTAACATCAAGGACTTGATGGGTATGATTCCCGGTATGGGCAAAGCTATGAAGGGCGTCGATATTGATGATGATGCTTTTAAAGGTATTGAAGCTATTATATATTCCATGACACCCGCAGAACGACGCAATCCGGCAATTATTAATAGCAGTCGTAAAAAACGGATAGCCAAAGGCTCGGGAAGCAGTGTAACTGAGGTCAATCAATTACTCAAACAATTTAATCAAATGGCCAAAATGATGAAAATGATGCAAGGGGGTAAAGGTAAAGCCATGATGAATATGTTTAAGGGTATGAGATAATCCTAAAAAAGGACTATTGTTTTATTTTAGGCAATTTTCCTAAAAAAAATTTTTATATGATATTGATTGACGGTAAAAAAACAGCTGCAGATATTAGAGACGAAATCCGCAGAGAGGTCGAAGTGTTAACCGAAAACGGTCAACGGGCACCACACCTGACTGCTATTTTGGTAGGAGAAGATCCGGCCAGTTGGGCTTATGTCAAAAATAAAGAACGTCAGAGTAAAAAGGTAGGCTTTACGTCTTCATTAATACATTTGTCTGATCATATATCCGAAGCCGAATTACTTAATATAATCGATAGTTTAAACAAGGATAAATCGGTGGACGGGTATATAGTGCAATTGCCTTTGCCGTCTCACATAGACGACCAAAAAATTATAATGGCTATCAATCCGGATAAAGATGTAGATGGTTTTCATCCGTTAAATCTTGGTAAAATGATAGCAGGATTACCAACCTTTTTACCGGCGACTCCTTATGGTATTATAGAACTGATACTGCGGTATGATATTGAAACCACCGGTAAAAATGTATTAATTATAGGTCGTAGTCTAATTGTAGGGCGGCCGTTAAGTATATTAATGAGTCAAAAAAGACCGGCGGGCAATGCCACGGTTACGTTAGCTCACAGTAAAACAAAAAATCTTAAGAATCTGTCTTTAAAAGCCGACATTATAATAACGGCCTTGGGGCAACCGCTATTTTTAAAAGCTGATATGGTTAAAGAAGGGGTTGTAGTTATTGATGCCGGTATTAATTCAATTGATGATACTTCTAAACGTGGCTACCGTTTGGTGGGAGATGCCGATTTTGATGCCATTAGTAAAAAAGCCAAAGCCATAACGCCGGTACCCGGCGGTGTTGGCCCTATGACCATTGCCATGTTACTCAAAAATACTTTAAAAGCTTATAAGAAAAATTTAAGCTGATTTTTTTTGAAGATAATAATGAAATAAAACCAGCCCGCTAATACCACCGATAGTGTTGGCTATGGCATCATAAATATCACCACTGCGCGTCGGGATAAGATATTCTTGCAAAAACTCAATAGCAATACCCCAAGAAATCACCAAAAAAATAAATTTATATTTGCTTTTCCATAATGCGGGATAAGCTAATAACCAAAAAACGGTTAGAAAGAAATACAAAAAAAAGTGCACTATTTTATCTGCATACGAAAAGGAAGGCAAATTAATGCCTTCCAAAGGAGTTAAACTTACGGCAGTCAACCATGTGGTATAGCCGGCTGCCAATAATTTATATTTATGCTTTGATATATTTTTGATAAGCATCTGCATCTAAAAGTGCGGCTACATCAGCGGAATTATCAACTTTAATTTTGATTATCCAACCTTTATCATAAGGATCTTTATTGATTAATTCGGGTTCATCTTCAAGCGCTTCGTTAAATTCCAAAACTTCACCTTTGACGGGCATAAATAAATCCGACACGGTTTTAACGGCTTCAACGGTTCCGAATACTTCGTCTTGATCGAGCTCTTCTCCCTCGGTATCTACTTCTACATATACGATGTCACCCAATTCACGTTGGGCAAAATCCGTAATACCAACCGTAGCTGTATCTCCGTCTAACGACACCCATTCGTGCTCCTTGGTATATTTTAAATTATCAGGTATGTTCATTGTGTTTTGTTTTTAATGATAGACAAAAATATAAATATTTCATTATTAAAAAAATAATTTTTGTTTTAATATTTATTTAATTTCCAAATGTATATTTTATGGTCAATCCACCCCTGATACTGGTAAACGGATAAGAAGTCGAAATGGCATATTCGGAATAAGAATGGTTATAAAATAATATAGCTGACAAGGCTTTGGTCAAGGCATAATCGGCTGTAAATTTTAAATTATACATGGTTTGCCCGGCCGTAATCTGGTTGTTATTATCTGCCAAACTTCTTAATATGGTAATGTTGTTTCTGACCGATCCGTTAATTTTTAAGATTAAATCGCTGTTAAACTCAACACGTCTGCCTGCCAAACGCAATGGTAAGGTGATATTTTTTAAACGATAGCCCAAACCTATTACGTATTCTTTTCCTGATACTTCGGACAGGGTATAATTGTTTAAGTTTAATGACAGACTGCGGTCTTGTTTTAGTGCAAAATCCAGTTTTAATGAATTTTGTAATTCCATATTGACTTTGATCAACGGATTAAAAGCTTCGGTTAAGGTGATGTTATCCATTACATAAGGCGAATAAAAATTGCCTGAGGCATCGCGAGCATTCGGATCTTGATAAGTCTGCAGGTTATTGGTGTATTGGTTTATGGTATAATCGGATTGGTAACTATGTTCCAAACTTAAGTTTTTAAAGATATTTTTTAACCATTTTATTTTGCTTAGTCCGTTTATTTTGACACGCCAGTTAGGAATAGGGACTTGTTTAAAGGGTGATAATGTTACGCTATTAGGGTCGCTGTCAGAATATCCGGAAATAAAAGCATATAAGACAACTTCGGACTGTAACGGGCCATAGCCGTCGGGGTAACCGTTGGCAGGAACAGGTATACCGCGTTGCACCGCCAAACGACGTGCTATAGCCAAACGGTTATTAAGCATACGATTAAAGGCGGGACTGTTGGCCAAGGATATTTCTTCAAAGGCGGTTTTGGCCAGTATTGTAGAAACCGAATAATTACCCATTGTAGTGGGCACTAAAGGATGATATTGATTTCCGGTAGCATTAAACTGTTCACTGAGGTTTTCCATATAGGATTTTTGTCCTTTGAAGGTTATTGTTAACATTTTGGCCGGTTTAATGGTGCCTTGATAGCTCAATTCTTCGGAATAGGTTTCCAAATATGCTTGATTAAAGTCGGGATATTGTGTCAGCCACCCGCGTTTGGCAGCTTCATAACGCACTTGGTCGTCATTCCATCCCAATGCAAACGGTAATGAAGGTTGTGTGCTCCCAAAAAAGCCAACGCTTTGCAGATAACCGGGTAACATAATACCGTTGTTTTGACGGTAATTGACCTTTAAGCTCTGGAAACCGGTTAATATCCCCAGTAAACTACCTAAAAATTTATTTTGTCCTGTAGATTCAACCGTTTCGGTCTGTTTCTTTTTGGTTTTGGTTGAATTTTTTGCTTCTTTATCTTTTAGGTCTTTGGTTAGTTTAGGCTTGGGAGAAGTCTTCTTTTTACGGGTTTTGCGACCTTTTCCCATCAAACGTTTTTGTAATTTGGTAATACCCAATTCACGATACAATTTTCGCAAATCAATATTGGTGTTGAGTTGATGTGAATTGGAATTTTGCACCGTGTTACCCAGATCATAACCATTGATATTGGCCATGGCTTCAGAGCTTTTTTGCCATTGATAGGTGCCGTTATAAACATAAGTGACATTTAAAAAACTTAACAATGGAATTTTTTTCAAAGGCAAATTATAAGATACATTGATGTTTTGGGTATGGGTCAAAGGTTCGCCTACATTAAAGTAATCCGACCAAATGGTATTGTTATAATCGGTGCTGCCATCGTTTAAAATATAATTTTTGACTGCACGGTTATGTGTAATACCAAAGGAAGTTTGAATGGATTTAGTCGGATTATAATTGACCGTATAACCCCAATCAAAAGTATAATTTCTATTTTGAAGCGGAGGAATTTGTAAGCCGTAATCTTCTATTTCTCTAAATCTTAGATTGTTAAACCGCCTGTTGATATTACTGGTGACGGTAATGCTGGATGGCATTATGTTAAAATTAAAATCTTTGATAAACCGGAGGTGTTTTGATTTTAATTTCTTAGATTTTTTAAACGGTGTTAAACTTAACTCTTTAAAGTTATAAGCATAGTTCATGCCTAAACGGGTAGTCTCGTCTTTATTGGAAGCAATTTCATAATCGGAATGATATACTTCATTATAGGCAAAATCAAAGGTAAAATTTTCTATGTCATAAAAATGCTTTTTCAGACCTTTACCGGTTTTTTTACCTTGGGTGTTATTAGATGATGACGAAGTGGCTGGAGCACTTGTATTGTAATTTTTCTTAACCCCTGCCAAGGTAATACCACGATGCCGTGTATAGGCTTGGGCTACTTTTTTGATAGAGTCCTTTTGATTGGAGTTGGCAATATCCAAACGGTCTTTGACAGTAATGTCCCGCCAAATAGGATCGTATTTCGGAGTGATAAATTCTTCTGATATAGTATAATTGACCGGCAAGGTAATATGCCATTTTTGGGGTAATAATTTACCCATATTAATATTGGTGTTGAAATTGTAACGTTTAGTGTCTTCCAAGTTGCGTTCTAACGGACCTTGTTCCAAGCCGCCAAAGCCTTCGGTGGAAATGGCACCGGTAAACGAAATGGTAGCAAAATCGGCCAAGTTGGCATCAATGGTAGCATTAGAGGCCCAACCGCCTTTGTTTTTCATTTCGGACAAGCGTAATTCGTTGAACCAATATTCGCCACAAATAGGTTGACCTGCACTATTACGCACACCAACCATTACCACTTTGATGTCGCCAAAATCGGGATTACCTTTCATGCCTATAATCAATTGGTTAGGTTTTCCGGCAGCTTCGGGGTCCAAGTCGCTTTCATTAAAATAGACCGGTAAACTAGTCGTATTGATAGTGCCGTCTTTAATCATTTTAAGTTTGATTTGGTTTAGCAGTTCCAATTTTAAATCAATACGGTTTTCTACGGGCCAAATTTGTTCGGGGTCGGTGGTGCCAAAAGGCGTTACTTTCAAAGGAATTTGCACTTCATAAAAATTGTCGGTGACATCAGAACCAAAACGCACAAAACCGACAGCTTCGTCGTCTGCCAAAGGCACTTGACCATCTATGCTTTCGGCATGTATAAACATTTCCAAACGTTTGTATTGTCGCATGTCTACGCTGTTGTATTTATATACACCGCGACCATCTTTGGGTTCCAGATTACAAATCTTTAATGATAAGGCTTGTTCGTTTTGTTTGATTTGCGAGTTTTGTTGATATATTTCTTCGCGCTCAATACCCGGAGGCAAAACATACGGAATAGGTTGCCGGGTGGCATTGTCTTGAATACTGACAGTTGAGGTTTCTACCAAAGTGTTGTCATCATCCGGATTAGGGTCGGCCGGGTCTAAGCTCAGTTGGTATTTTTTCCAATCGGCACGCACCAAATTCAAGGCTGCAAAACGTAATGTCAGTTCGTCATCGGTAAAGCCGTTCAGATACATTCGCATAAATTTGATGGATCTAAAATCCGAGATATTACCTTGTCTGCTGGTATATTCGTGCACAGGTATTTTAAATTGTATCCAGCGAGATGTTTGTTGATTGCCATTGGGCAAGGTTACCGTGGTTTCTTTGATATCTGCCACATAAGGATCGTTAATGGTCAAATTGGGTTTGATGTCCAAAGCATATTCATAATAGCTTTCTATGGTATTCATAGACTGATCACGGTCAATATCTTCGGTGTCCGGAAAAGTATTATTACCTGTAACACCGTTATTATTAACAGCGTCAACCGGTGTATTACCTTCGGTGCCGTTAAAATTTTTGTAACGGCTGATAATATCTCCATTGACATCTAAGTAGTTTTGATAATCGTCAGCCGAAGGATCGTCTTGAAAACGGGCTTGTAAAGCGGGAGGTAAGCTGTTGAGATAATTGGCAAAGAAAACTTGTTCACGTGCATCGGGCAGACCGTCAAAACCAACATCTTGATTAGGCCGTTCATCCGGATCGTTTGAAAAGGCATAAACAATGGATTGATGTGTCGGGACTCTGGCCAAGTTGGTAAAGACAACATTATTGTCGGAGCCGTCGCCCGGTAATCCGTTTTCGTATTGCTTGCGGCCGTCAAATAAAATGTCTTCGGACATATAGCCTAAATCTATGTATAATTTGCCACCGGCAGGCGGATTGGGATTGTTAAAATACGGATCCATAATCCACATATCAATATATTCGACGTTGGCTTGTTCAAAATCGTTGGTTTGTAAGTAACGCATAATACCGCCCCAACGTTGTTCGGGGTGTAACAATTCGCCGGTATTGGGGTCTAAATTGGTGTCAAAATTATATGGGCCGCGTTCTTTTGGAAAAAATGTCAGGTTAAGCGGATTGACCACGGTCGGATAACCGGCAGGGACATCACGGTCAAAAATTTCTTTAATACTGATTTGTCGAACGGCTTCTTTTGAGAGTTCGTCTTGTGTAATATCAGTTGGCGGATTGGTATAAAAAATAGGATCGATGATATACCAAGCCAATTTGGCGCGGTTTTTTCCCGAATTTAAGTCATCCAATTGTTGCGACTCGGGAAAACGTGCCGGCACCGATGACAAATGCCACATGTAATGTGAACGCAAGTCTATAAAATTTTGTGACGACTCAAAGTCTTCTATATAAGTAGTGCTACGTCCGTTGACGTCGGATACATCGGCCAGACCGGGGAACAAATAGGCTGCTTCGGCTTTGATGGAAAAATTACTTTCGGCATCGGTTTTAATATTAGGTAAGCGGTTGACCAAACGGGTCAAAAACGGCACTTTGGTTGAAAATTGTCCGTTGAACCCCAATAATTTGTTGTTAAGCGGTTCGTATCCGTAATTAGATTTCCAACTCAAAGGTTTTTCTTTAAATGACATATAGGTGGCGCCCAGACTAAAATCTTTGCTAAACCGGTGTTCCACATCTATTCCCGTAAAAACTTTGGTGGTTTGTTGAAAAATGGTGTTCTGTTCCACAGATACTTGTATGGGAATATTGGCTTGAGAAATAGACGGATTGATAATATTAACCCTACCTATTTGATAATTAACCACATAATCAATGCCTTCTACCAAGGTGCGACCGCCTGCAGTTACGGTTACCGAGCCGCGGGGAATATTAAAACCACCGATAGGAATACCACCGCCTCCGGCTGTTTTATAACGGCCTTTTAAGACAAATTTATTTTTATCTGTATATTGTTCGGCTTGTGTTTTGGACAAAACATAAAGTTCTTTGTAAACGTATTTTTTTTGATTTTGATTCCAAGTATTTGGGTCATCGTAGTTTTCGTTGCCTAATTTCAGTTTGTCAAATAAATATTTTCCGAAGGGTTGTGCCGATGTAAAAATAACACGGCCTTCGCGGGCGTCAATGGTAATGCCGGGCACAAAATCGAAAAAGCCGTCACCTTTTGGTTGCGGATCGCCTTGGGCGTTGAGGCGGTCCATATTAAACACATTGAGCAAAATACGTTCACTGACGTCGGGAGGCAGGGGCGTGCCGTTGACCGGATTGATATAATTGAGCGGTGTCGGATTGACATAGAGGATATTAAGTCTAAAATCGTCCGGTGAAATATCAAAGGCATTTAGTGCGTAAATATTTTTCATCATTAAGTCCCAAGAGGGTTCTTCGGTGCTGACCATATTGCTTTTAAGCAATTTAACAACAATAGTTTGCGGATACACTATCCCGTTGTCAGAAAATTCTCCGACGCGATATATTTGACCGTTGATGGAATATTCAAAAGCCACGGCCAATACTTCATCGGCATTGAGTTTTTGTTTTAAAGTAATATATCCCAGCTGTGGGTGCAGGGTATATTGGGTAGAGTCAAGTTTGACGGTGTTTTCCATTGAAACATAATCAGAACCGTTGGTAACATTGACACCGGTAAAACCCTGTGATACCGAGTAGATATTACGAATATTGTTGTTTAAAAAACCTCCGTTGCCAATCAGGGCAGGGTCAAATTTATTGACACTATTGTCGGGCGGCGAATTGGGGTTGATAATAAAACCGGCCGGCGGATTGTCCAAGCCGATATGCTGATTTTCTCCCAAATCTTGTATGGCTACTATGTTACGAATGTTTTCTGTTTGTGTGCTGCGGTTGGTTTTCCATACTTCAATGCGTGTAATACGTGCCGTGCTGTTGATAAAAGGATAATCTTTTACAGCTTCGTCATAGTGGTCTTTAAAATATTGGGCTAAAAAATAGTGGCGATAATCTTCATATTCCAATATAGGTTGTTCAAATTTTTCGATAACTTTATCACCTTGTGCTTGTATGGTTTTGGTGCCGGATTTTTGTTCGGCAACCACAGCGGTGATATATGTTTTTCCAAAACGCAGTTCGGTTTTAAGTCCAAACAGACTTTGTGCACCGTGAATCAGGCTGTTTTGGGTTTTCATGCTGACATTTCCCAGTTCTATATTTTGTAATATATCATCTTCTGTGGGTGTATAGTTTAGTTTGATTTGGTTATTAAAGTCAAAAGTAGATTGGGTGTCATAATTAAGATCCAAGTTGAGTCGTGTGCCTATTTTACCTTTAAGTCCCATGCTGATTTTTTGGTCAAAATCAAAGGATAAATTGGAACGGTTTTTAATTGGTAAAGAAGGATTTTCACGTTTGGTATAACGCAATCCCAAGTCTATACTAAAATTACCTTTGGGCTGTATATTGATGGTTCTGCCACCAAAAACACTTTCAAAAAACTTGGAATTGACATAATAAGTTGGTAATAAATCTTTACGTTTTTTCTTAGCTTCGTCACTATTGCCGGCAATGGCCTGATTGCGGTCTTTAAAGTTTTTATTCATTTTTTCTTGTAAGACGCGCTTGTAATATTGTTCGGGTGTCAAAACCCACGGATACGTCAAATTGTAATTACCTACTTTTTTGGTTAAATAGAACAAATTGGTTTTAGGATCATAGGTATATAAATTTTGAATACTATCGGGGTCGGGCAGGTTAACGGCTTGCGGGTTAATTTGTTGTTGCAAACTGTCTTGGATAGTGGGGTTATTTTGTGCTTGTAATCCGGTGCTGTATAAGAATCCGATTAAGAGCCAAAATTTTATTTGAAATGAAAATGGTTTTTTCATTGAGTTACTTTTAATAAAAATTAAAAACGTTTTAATGCTTCTTTTATTGTCTTTTCGAGGCTTATTTCAGGATTTTCTTTTAAAATATCGTTAAGCACTTTTTCACTTCGTTTTTTAGGAAATCCTAAGGCTTCCAGAGCCGACAGGGCTTCTTCTTTAACGGGAGAGGCGGCTGTCGTTGTGGTGTCGCTGCTTATGTCATATGTTTTTAGTATTTTGTCCTTTAGTTCTATAATAGCTCGTTGGGCGGTTTTGGCACCTATGCCTTTAACGGATTTTAGAGCTGCCACATCTTCACGGGCGATTACTTGTTGCACTTCTTGAGGCGTCATAGCCGACAGTATCAATAAAGCAGTATTTGGTCCAATACCGGAGACCGAAATCAGAAGTTTGAAAATGTCGCGTTCAAGCGGATCGTAAAAACCATATAAAAGATGGGCGTCATCACGAATAATCAAAACGCTATATAGGCGAAGCTCCTGTTCCGGTTTTATTTTGCTGTATGTGTTAAGGGAAATAGCAATGTGATAACCTATATCATGATTGTCAATAACGACATAGGTCGGAGTTAGTTCAAAGACCTTTCCTTTTATGAATGAAATCATATTATAATAATTTATTCAAATGTATGAAAAATTGTTAAAAAAATTAGGAATTAAGTCTTTAAAAAAACTTAATAATTTTTACCCGACCAAAAACTGCCTTTTTTCTTTTCACCATCTTGTTTTATAGATTCCAAGGAGGGCACTTTAACCAAATCTTGATGTTGCTCGATGGCATAAGCAATATTATCGACTATTTCGTCTACAGTGTCATTTTCATAATCGATGATGAGTGGCGGCTTAATGGTCAAACGTTGGGTGATACCGCGTTTTTTTATTTGCAAACCTTTTTTGTCAAATGATCGGCGAAAACCGTCAATAACAATAGGAATGACAATAGGTTTGTTTTTTTTGATAATATGTGCCGTGCCACGCCGTATGGGTTTAAACGGGGTGGTGGTGCCTTGCGGAAAGGTAATCACCCAACCGTCTTCTATGGCTTTGCTAATGTTTGTAATATCGTTAAAGTTTACGGGTCTTTTGACATCTTTTCCCTTAGATCGCCAGGTGCGCATAATGGGAATGGCGCCTACATACATAAATATACGCGGCAAAATACCCGATGTCATGGTTTCTTTGGCCGCTACATAATAAACATTGGTCTTGGGGTGAAATAAATATTTATAACCTTTTATGTCATTTTGACCGTTTAAAGCGGCAAAAAATACATGATACATGGCAGCGGCATCGGCAAAATATGTTTGATGATTAGATACAAAAAGCACCTGATTGTCAGGCAAATATCTTAATATTTCCATGCCGTCTATTTTGAGCTCATTAAAACCTTTATAGCGGCGTTTTGAAATGAGCCCGAAGATAAACATGACTATCTTTTTGACGAAAATAATATTTCCGAAAATATCCTTTTTAAACATAAATTTACATCATTTTCATGGTCAATTCCATTTTCAAAGATACGATTTATTTTGAAGAATTGTTTTTTGTTTATTTATTATCCTTTAATTTTATGGTTAACTTTGTAAAAAAAATATTTATTATGACTTTACCTAAGTATTTAATTGCCGACAATTCTCAACTTACAGATGATATTTTTGTGTTACATACCGAATTTCCTCGGTTTCTGCTCAACATCAATACAGATGACATTGAATGGTTTGATGAATTTAGCAAACAAGAAGCCGAAGAAAATGCCGGTTTGATTGAAAACGTTGTTGCCGGTGCTTATACTTTTTTTGACGAAGAAATGAAAAATTACGAGTCTTAATTCTTAAGACAGTCCGGTAATATTGCCATGCTTGTCAATTTGCATATTCATACTGGCCGGTGTGGACGGTAGTCCGGGCATACGCATCATTTTACCTAAAATAGGTATGATAAATCCGGCACCGGTATTTATTTCTATTTCTCTGACAAATACGTTAAAATCAGTAGGTCTGCCTATTTTACCGGGATTGTCGGATAATGATTTTTGCGTTTTAGCCATGACAATGGGCAGATGGGCATAGCCTAATTTTTCTATCTTTTTAATGGTGGTTAAAGCTTTTTTAGAATATTCCACATCGTTGGCACCATAGATCTCGCGGGCTATTTTCAGTATTTTTTCCGGTATGGATTGTTCCCATTTATAAAGTGGTTTAAAATGGTTTTTGCCGGTTTTGATATTGTTGACCACAGCTTTGGCCAATTCTTTGGTGCCTTTGCCACCCTTGGCCCATTCTTCGGCTACAACAGCTTCCACGCCCTGCTTTTTAGCCAGTTTTTGCACCAAGGCTATTTCTTCGTCGGTGTCATTGGGAAATTTGTTGATGGCAATGACAGGATTGATGCCGAATTTGCGAATGTTTTCAATATGTTTTTCTACATTGGCAAAGCCTTTTTTGACGGCTTCGGGTTGCGGTTGGTCAAAATCTTTTTCTCCCCCATGGTGTCTTAGTGCTCTGACCGTTACGACCAATACAACCGCTTCGGGATTGAGTTTGCTGTATACACTTTTGATATTCAAAAATTTTTCGGCTCCCAAATCTGCCCCGAATCCCGCTTCGGTAACCACATACTTACTCAACGATAATCCCATTTTGGTAGCTATAATTGAGTTGGTGCCCTGGGCAATATTGGCAAAAGGACCACCGTGTATGATAGCAGGATTGTGTTCAAGGGTTTGCACCAAATTGGGTTTAATGGCATCTTTGAGTAAAATGGTCATAGCATCTTCTGCTTTTAAATCGCGGGCATAGACGGGATCGCCATTCATATTTAATCCTATTAAGATATTACCGAGCTTGGTTTTTAAATCTTTTAAATCTTTGGCCAGACATAAAATAGCCATGACTTCCGAGGCCGGCGTGATGTTAAAACCGTCTTCACGGGGGACGCCGTTATTTTTACCGCCCAAACCTACTACGATATGTCTTAGAGCACGGTCATTCATATCCATGACACGTTTCCAAAATATTTGCCGGACGTCCAATTGTAATTCGTTTTTATGATGGATGTGGTTATCAATCAGAGCCGATAACAGATTGTTGGCTTTTTCAACTGCGGCAAAGTCTCCGGTAAAGTGCAGGTTGATGTCTTCCATGGGAATCACTTGCGCGTAACCACCACCGGCAGCTCCGCCTTTGATACCGAAAACAGGTCCCAAGGAAGGCTCACGCAACACCACGGTTGCTTGCTTGCCTATTTGGTTTAAACCATCGGTTAATCCGACACTGACGGTAGTTTTGCCTTCGCCGGCCGGTGTAGGCGTAAGGGCAGTTACCAAAATCAAGTGGTTTTGTTTGATTTTTTTATCGTCAATCAAATGTAAAGGCAGTTTGGCTTTATATTTACCGTAAGGTTCTAATTCATCGGGATCAACGCCTAATTTTTTAGCTATTTTTTTAATACGTTCGGGTTTGACACTGTGGGCAATTTCTATATCCGTTAAATTCTTTTTTGTCATAATAATTGTTTTGGATGTCGGCAAAACTAATGATATTTTTTTTAAAACAGTCTTACAAGTTTCAGCTATTTTGTTATAATTATAACATTCTCTTAACATGTTAGTTTAAGGATTAACCCTAATTTTGTTTTCAATAAAAAATATCATAATGAAACAATCGGATTTTTACATTTTATTGGTTTTCCTTGGAATTAGCGCCTGTCATCAACCTAAAAAAGAAGTGAAGCAGACAGCACAAAAATCAGGGGAAGATATAGGTTTAAATTTAAAATATATGGATACGACAGTAAGACCGCAAGACGATTTTTACAATTTTGTAAACGGTAAATGGATGCAAACGACCGAGATACCGGCTGATCGCAGCCGTTGGGGTAGTTTTGACGAACTGCGTAAAGAAACCGATCAAAATACTTTAGCGGTTTTAAAAGAAGCACAAAATAATCCCGAATATAAAGCCGGCACCGACGAACGCAAAGCTTTGGATTATTTTGCTTCCATTATGGATGTGAACAGTCGTAATAAAGCCGGTGTGACACCGATTATGCCTTATATCAAACAAATTGAAGGTATTAAAACCAAGGCTGATATAGTCCGGTTTATGCAGGAGACCGAGCCTTTTTTGAGTTCTCCGTTTTTTGGAGTGCGTGTGGGTGCCGATATGAAAGACAGTAACAAAAATGTTTTGTATTTGTATCCTGCCGGTTTTGGTTTGCCCGAGCGCGATTATTATGTGTCCGATGATGCCGATTCAAAGAAAATAAGGGAACAATACAAACAACATATTGGTAAAATGTTACAATATTTGGACAAATCCGATGCTGAAATTAAGCGGATTCAAAAGAATGTAATGGCTATTGAAACCTCTTTGTCCAAAGCAAAATTGACCAAAGAAGAACGTCGTAAACCTGAAAATACATACAATCCGATGTCAGTAGCCGATGCACAAAAATTAATGCCGGATTTTGATTTAAAGTCTTATTTAAAGGCGCTGAATATAGATGTGGATAGTCTGGTAGTAAGTCAACCTGAATATTTAAAAGCTTTCAATGACATTTTTAAAAACAAATCCGTAGATGATATCAAAGATTATTTGATATGGAATACTTTCGGTGGTGAAGCCGGAAGTTTATCTACAGAAATATCCGATGCTGATTGGGAATTTTATGGAAAGGTCCTTGATGGTCAAAAAGAACGAAAGCCATTAGAAGAGCGGGCATTATCTACGGTAAATTGGTCTATAGGTGAAGCTGTCGGAAAAATATATGTTAAAAAATATTTTCCGCCGCAAGCCAAGAAAAAGGCCAAGGAGATGATTGCTTATTTGCAAAAAGCTTATACCAAACGCATTCAAGATTTGCCTTGGATGAGTGAAGATACCAAACAAAAAGCCATTAAAAAAGTGAATAGTTTGCAAATAAAAATCGGTTATCCTGATAAGTGGAAAGATTATAGCAAATTAGATATTAAATCGCCAAAAGACGGAGGCACTTATTTTGATAACAATTTAGCTGTTTCAAAATGGGAGTTTAATGAAAACATAGCCAAACTTAATAAACCGGTTGATAAAACCGAATGGGGCATGGCACCGCAAATAGTCAATGCATATTATAATCCTTCATACAATGAAATTGTTTTTCCTGCTGCCATATTGCAAGCGCCGTTTTATGATTATCGTGCCGATGAGGCGGTTAATTACGGTGGCATGGGTGCGGTTATTGGTCATGAAATTTCTCATGGTTTTGATGATCAAGGCGCTAAGTTCAATGCAGAAGGTAATTTTGAAAATTGGTGGACCAAACAAGATTTTGAACAGTTTAATAAATTGGTCAAAAAATTGGCCGAGCAATATAACAAAATAGAAGTATTACCCGGCGTTTTTATCAATGGAGAATTTACTTCCGGTGAAAATATCGGAGACTTGGGTGGTGTTAATGCGGCCTATACCGCTTTGCAATTATATTATGCAGATCATGGTAAGCCCGGTAACAAACAAGGTTTTACCCCCGAACAACGTTTCTTTATGTCTTGGGCAACTATTTGGCGCACCAAATCGAGAGAGGCGGCCCTCAAAAAACAGATTAAAACCGATCCGCACAGTCCGGGGCAAGTAAGAGCCGTGCAACCGCTAAAAAATGTAGATGCTTTTTATAAGGCTTTTGATATCAAAAAAGGTGATAAAATGTATATGCAACCTGAAGAACGGGTCAAAATTTGGTAAAAAAATGATGATACTATTGTCAAATGAGGTTGTCTTAAAAGTATTTTTCATAAACAATTCATATATTGATGAAAATATAAGTTGTTGATTATAAGGTATAAGATTCCTCACTATGTTCGGAATAACAGATAATTCACACTTTTGAGATAGCCCCATTTTTTTTTATATGCAAGAGATAGCTGGCGGCAATTACAGCCAAAAAAGCAATTAATGCTTCTGAAAAGGCTGACCAATAAATAGAAATGTGTGAAGAAATCAACCGGTTTTCCATAAGATTGTTTAAACTGATGATGCCATAATAAATACTACCCAAACCTATGGCAATACCCGGATGTTCTCTAACCCATTGCACCGAAGCTTTGTAACTCATACGGTAGTTTTCCATGGCATAATCTAAAATTGAAAAACCATAGAAATAAGAAGTGATTAAGATAATTAAAGTATTACCGAAAATTTGAATGATTTTATTATCTGGTAAGAAATACAATCCGGTGCTAATCAAAGCTACGGATAAATATTGCCAAAACATATTGCGTAAGCTGATTTTTATCCCCCTGATGATATCTTTGACCAACTGCGTTACCGAAAAGCGGTAAGTTTGTCCATTAAGCTTTTTGCCTACTTCTTCGGATACCACCGAAAATAAAGGAGATAAGACTAACAAAAGCAAAAAGCCGGAAAAAGCGGCAACGATATTAACAGATATTAAGGCATATTTTTGGGCCGAGGCATAAGGGATGAGTCCGGTGATAAATTGGATGATATAATCAAAAATAAAGACAGGAAAGGCAAATAAAATCAGTAATAATAACAGTAGCAATAAGTATTTGTATAAACGGAATTTAAACAAATAATAAACAGCCTTTAAATAAGCCGCAACGCTGTGTCTAAAATCATTTATCATTGTTGTTTTCTGAGCAAGGCTTCTATGGTTTTGTCCAAAATATCAACGGTGTCATAGTTTAGGCCTTCTTCGCGCAATACAATATAACCGTCCTGATCTATGACAATATGAGTGGGGTAAACTTTGACATGATTATTATGTATTTCTATTTGTGCTTCGGGTATTAAATGGTAATTGAATTCAAAATTTTGTAAAAATCGCTTGATATTGGCTTTGACATGATAGGTCAATCCGAGAAAGACCACATCTTTACCACGGTATTTTTCTACCAATTTATTAAGTTCGGGCATTTCCAACACACATGGACGGCAGGCCGAAAACCAATAATTCATGACTATCACTTTACCTTTTAAATCGTCTAATTTGTATTGGTTCCCGTCAATATCTGTTATATTAAAATAGACGGCTTTTTGCTTTTTACTGATGTCGATATGTTCTTGAGGTGTATTGGTATATGCATCTTCTATTTTGGTAAAAACAAAGGCTTTGACATCACCGTCATCGTTAAGATAAATTAATTTATCATATTTGTCGGGATCAAAATATTGATCGGCTTGTCTATGTTTGATAACAGTGCCGTCATCTAAATACAACTTGACACGTTTGGATACTTCCAAAGACTTGCCGGCCATTTCATCTTCCATGGCAATATGCAGTCCTTCTAATTTTTGTTCTAAATTGACTTTTTTTTGAGCATTTAAGCTGTTTAAGCCGAAAATAAATAGTGTTACATAAAATATTAATCGCATTTATTCCTTATTTTTAATCATATCCATTACCGGTTTGGCTTGAGACAGATCTACGTGCTTAATGTGTTTAAGAGCTTTGGTCAAACTGTTTATATTAACTTTATCACCTTTGAGCATGCCTATCAAAAAGTTATAATTTTTGTCTTTGCCTAAAAATATCACTTCGTTAATTTTTTTCGGTTCGCCTTGATAGCTAAAAACCACTTCGTAGCCTTCATTGTTTATTTTTGACAAAGTTTTGTAAGCTTTGCTTCCGATGATTTTCTCCACTTTTTCAAATTCAGCCCTTTTTTGTTTTGGGTCATAGTTGTTTTTATAAATCAATACATTCATTTTTTTAATGGAACTGATTTGTTTCCGGGTGTTTGCATCCAACTGTGACTCGTCAAAAGTTACTAAATTGGCCGGAATATTGACCACAAAAAAATCGGGGCTTTCGGTTGCTTTGACAAAATAATCTTCCAAAGGATCCGTTTTACAAGCCGTTGCAAATATAAGAAACAAACTTAATGCCAAAAAGTGATATGGAATTTTCATGTTAAATTTTTTAGTATTGATAAATTATAAGCCTTAATCTTTTTGATTTTTTTCCACTTCTTCTAAATATTTTCCATTGATTATTTTTACTTTTTTATTCAGTTTTGACAGTTTTTTCAAATCGACTTTACCGGTTACCAGCATAATAACGGTTTGTTTGTCGGTTGGCTTTTTTGACTTTAAAACCATGATTAATTCTTTTGCTATATGAGGTTGATTGCCTTTAACAATGTAGAATTTAACATTGGCATCTTGATCGTTAATACGCATGAGCTCCGACATTTTTCGTTGATTGATATAACTTTGAGCATCATGCACCATTTGTGTAGCCACTTTAGTATCATCGGTTGAAAAAACTTTTAGGCCGGTTAAGTCGCCTAATACACTGATTTCTTCTCTGGCTTCGGCACTTTCAGGTTCTATTTCTTTAAGTAGCTTAAACATTTCATCGGTTACAATCACCGAATTGACTTGGTCTATATCTTCATATTTGTCAAACAAACTTTGTGCAAAGCCGTTGATGACAAACAAAAAATTGAAAAGGATAATTATTTTTTTCATGATGTTATTTTTTTTCTTTTTTGATATTAAATATTTTTTTGGTAGTGCGGCCAAATATACTCAAAGCTCCGGCATCTTTGAAACCGCGGTTAACGCTTTTAGTGAATTTTTTTATTTCTTTTTCGGCTTCTTTTTTCTTTTCGGGATTTTGATTTGAAATTTGAATATGTGTGGCCGTATCATTAAAATTTAACCGTTTTTTATGATTAGATTGCATAAACCATACCAAGCTAAAACCAATTAATAAAGCCACCGAGGCAGCGTAGTAAAATTTGTATTGTTTGGGCTGGTTATTAATGGTAAAGGTATTCGGATTGCGTTGTTTAGTGGCTGTAGCCGTATATTGAAAGAGCGGTTGATAGACTTTATGTGCATGGGCAACATTGTCTGATGCAAAGTAGTCTCTCAAAAGCTGTTCTTCTTCCAAAGTGGTATAGCCTTCAAAATATTTGTTAAGAATATTGTCTATGTTCTTGTATTCCGTATTCATATTGTTTTATTAAAGCGTTTTTTAAGGTTTTACGTGCCCGTGATAAGGCGGTTCTAATGGCGTTTTCATTCATATTTAAAATTTCGGCAATTTCTTTAAACTCATAGCCTTCTACATCTCTCAGTTGTATGATTAGGCGTTGTTTTTCGGGCAATTGCCATAACATTTGTTCAACCATGCCGACAGCTTCTTTTGTGTCATATTTATGTTCAACCGATTGAGTTTGCATCATAAAAGCGACACTATCCAGCCGGCTTTCTTTAGCTTGTTTAGATTTTATCCTGTCTAAACAATAGTTTCTTACAGCCCGCATAAAATATGCATCTTGGTTCGAAATCCGGTTGAGCTGGTCTTTTTTTACCCATAATTTGGTAAAGACTTCTTGCACGGCATCGGCGGCTTCATCGGTTGATATCAGCATCATTTTAGCCAATCGAAACATCTTGTCTTCCAAGCGTTTTACGGTATTGACAAATTCGAGTTGGGTCATTTTGGTTTTGGTTACATTGCAATAACGAAAATACTAAAAAAATGTTACAAACTACAAGGAGGGTGGAAAGTGAAAGTGTTTTGATGTCAATTATTAATGGTAATCTTATGGATTTGACATTGAATATCATATTGACATATAATTCAATCTTTTGAGGTGCTTTTTTAAAAATATCTCAATTTGGTATCAAGCTTTAATAGAATTTTTTTTGCTAATCTCTATGACAACGCTAATTAACAGCAAAAGGCTGCTTATAATCATAAAGGCGCGTCCCAAACCTAAGTGGTCGGTAAAGTATCCCAAGCTTATGGCCAAAACCGATGTTAAAAGAGTCCGGTAAAGCGATTCGGCCGACAATACCGAAGTTAAAATTTGATTGGGCACTTCGTTGGCCAAATAACCGGTCAATATAGGTTTGCGCAAACTCTGGATAATGTAGATGCCGGCAAAAGCCATAAAAGTCCACCACCAATATTGTAAATCGAATAAATAACCACCGGCTATCCCTAAACTAAAACCAATAACCAAAGTTTTAAAAGAAGCTCTATTTAAACGGTTTGCCAATATGCCGGCATAACTCGAAGCAGTGGCGGTTAATAGGTATAATATGGTATACAAAACACCTACAACCAAACCTGTTTTTTTGTCTATGGCAATGGCTGTCCATACCGGCAAGCTTATAGCAATATGTTTCATGACCGGTTGTATATAGTCTTTGCCTGCTTTTTGATAGGCAGTAAAAACAGCAGAGGAATGCACAATATACAATATTTTGGGTTTTTTAATAACTTGCCAAAGCGCTAAGATATTTTGTTTGATGCTTCGGTACTGAGACATGCCTGTATTATCAAGACTATCCGGATAAGTCCAAATCAATATTAAATTTAAAAGATAGGGAATGACGGATAACAAAAAAATTGATTCAAAATCTCCGGTTATAAACACTATAATGCCGGCTATTAACGCTGATACCGCCGATCCGCGTTGTGAACAAGCTCGTGTATGCCCGTAATAAGTTATTTTAACATCTTGCCAATGGTTCAATTCCAAATACCTCATAATCATACCTTTATGTGTGCCTGAACGAAAAGCATCGGCTAGTCCGTAAAGTAAAAATGCCAAAAGAAATACAAAATAACTTTGACCTGCATAAAACAACAGAAATGCTACAATATAGCCTAAGAAAGATAATAATAAAGATTTTTTTCGACCGTAAGTATCTGCAAAAATACCTGTTGGCACTTCCGACAAATTGGTAACTATTTCACGAACTGCATATAAGCTGCCGATTTCGGTATAAGTTAGTCCTTTTTGTTTGAGATATAAAAGAAAAAAAGCATCAAAAAATCGTAGGTTTTTAAGAAAACCATACAAACAGAATTTGTAATATTGCCGGTCTTTGACAAAAGGCATTAGTGTTTGTTTTGTTCCGTTTTTTCTTTGTGTTTAGCATACCAATAAGCACCAATAGTCAACAATATATATATGATGATAATAAAATACATCTGATCGCGTTTGTGGGTAAACTCATAATACAAAATAAAAACAGCTCCCAAACTCAATCCGGTGATAGACATTATTGAAATCAGTGCAGATGATTTTGTTTTATTTCTGATAGTATAATTGGTCACGGACATTAATAAAGAGATAATTAAGAAAGTAATACTACCAAATTCTAAGATTAAACGCAAGCCTCCTACTAAAATGAGTGTGGATGCTAAAAGTGCCATGGTTATAAGGGCGTTGGCCGGTATGTTTTTTGAGGTGCGTTTGGCCAAATATTTTGGCATCAAATTATCTTCGGCAATGACTGCCATTTGTCTTGATGATCCGAAAACCGTACCGCTTATGGCACTGCTGGTGGCTAAAAGTGCAGAAAATATCACTAAAAATTTTCCTAATTGCCCGATGGCTTCCGAAGCGCCGGCAGCCAAGGCATACTCTTTATCTCTGATAAGGTTTTCAATAGGAACGGCAAATAATGCACCCAGTGCCAAAACCACATATATGGTAATCACCAGAACGATGGCACCGTATATGGCACGGGGGATATTTTTTTCCGGATTAGTCATTTCGTTAACGGCATTAATTACCAATTGAAAACCTTCATAAGCCACAAAAGTGATAGAAGCCACAATCAGAATATGTAATATTTTAGCATGTTCGGCATCTTTTGCCATCAAATCCATAAACCGGCCAAACGAAGTACGTCCGTGTTGCATCAATAAAACCGAAACTATAAATAAAATAACTAATTTGGTATATACCATTATGTCTTCAATACGTCCCATGCCTTTGACACTCCACAAATTAATAATGGTAAATAAGGCAATAATCGACCAGGCCACAGCTTTTCTTACCCACTCATTATCGGCAAAATCCGTACTGCTTATGGCATAAGATGAAAAAGTGTAAGCATATAATGACAAGGTGCTGATATATCCGAAAATAACATACCAGCCAATACTTGCGGCAGCAATGTGTTTATGAGGAAAAGTGCGTTTGACAAAAGAGTAAGTTGCGCCTTCGTCTTTGTAAAAAACACCCAGTTTTACATAAGCATAAGCAGCCAACATGGCAATAAATCCACCAATAATAATAGCCAATGGTGTTAAATAGCCAATCATGGAAGCCGAAATACCCAAAATACTGAAAATGCCGCCTCCGACCATGCCGCCAACGGCTATAGCAATTAATTCAATTACACCTAAGTTTTTGCCTCTTTTTCTAACAGGAGTCATAATATTTTTTTAATGTGTTTGATAATAAATTTGGAGCCAATAAACTACAGCCACACCTATTAATAATAAGGCATAAATACGTTTAAAAGTAGTCATATTAGCTTTAGATCCGCGCTTGGCACCAAAATAATTGGCGATAAAATAACTCATAAATAGAATTAAAACCAGTTTCCAATCTATAGCACCTTCTTGTTGGTATTTGATAAAAGCTCCCAAACTCACAGGTGGTAATAAAATAGCCAATGTTAGTGCTCTGGCATGATTTTTTTTCATATTAAAGCCCATCAAAAAAATGGGGACCATCAATACACCGGCACCTATTCCGAATAAACCACCTACGACACCTGTAACGGCACCTATAAAAAACAACCACCAAGCTGGTATTTTTTCTGTTTTTTTTATATGATCCGGTTTCGAAAATCCGGGGATTAATTGCATAATACCTATGAGAACCAATAGCAAAGCAAAATATTTTTTAACGGATAGTTCTCCGAAATAAAAAGCCAGTTCTGCTCCGAAATATGAAAAAACGGCATAGGATAAGGTGCCAATTATGATACTTTTCCATTGGCTTTTTACTTCATCTTTCATAGTTATTATGCCCAGCAAACTCATAGGCCCCAGCATCATGGTTAATACACTTCCCTGGGCTGTATACTGAGAAATGCCACAGACTAAAACCAAAAATGCAATTAGAAACGGCGCACCACCTATACCGGCATAACCTCCGATATAGCCAATAGCAAGTCCTAATAAAACATATATAATTAATGGACACATTTTTTAAAAATTACTTGACAAAGTTCTGTAAAAATATTAAATTGCTAAATAACAAAGTTACAATAATTATGAAAACCTTAGATGATGTTTTATTGGAATTAGCTCGGTTGGCAATTTATGAAGGTTTGACCCGAAAAAAATTGATTGATAAACAGGCTTATATCAATAGATATCCCGAATTGTCAAAAAAGCAAGCTGTATTTGTAACCCTTAATAAAATAGAAGGTGACCGTTCAAGTCTTCGTGGATGTATCGGCTCTATTTTACCGGTCAGACCATTGATTGACGATGTTATTTACAATGCCCGAGCGGCTGCTTTTAACGATCCTAGATTTCCGCCTTTAAGTTTGCCTGAGTTTGATGAAATAAAAATTGAAATTTCATTGTTATCAATTCCTCAAAAGATAACCTATACAACAATTGATGAGTTGAAGCAAAAAGTCAAAATGTTCCGGCATGGTGTCATTCTTAAGTTGTCCGGTCGTCAGGCAACATTTTTACCACAGGTTTGGGAACAAATCCCGGATTTCGATTTGTTTTTTGAACATTTGTGTCAAAAAGCTGGTTTGGCCGGTAATTGTTTAGATTATCATCCTGAGATTTATGTTTATGAAGTAAAAAAGATTGAAGAAGATTAGGGTATTTCTTATTTAACCTATTAGATTCCAAAAACCGGTTTTTTGTATTTGTTTTTCTAAAAAATATTTGACGTTCCGGTTTTTGGGATGTTGTAATAAAAAATCATCTTTAAGTAAACGGTAAGCATAGTGCCGGGCTGTGTGCATAAGTGTTGCATCTTTAATGATATCTGCAATTCGGAAACGCATTATCCCGCTTTGTTGTGTGCCGAGTATATTGCCGGGGCCACGTAGTTTTAAATCGACTTCTGCTATTTTGAAACCGTTGTTGGTGGCTACCATGGTTTCAATTCGTGTGCGGGCTTCTTGTGATAATTTATAATCTGTCATCAAAATACAATAAGATTTTGCAGCTCCGCGTCCCACGCGTCCACGCAATTGATGCAGTTGCGATAAGCCGAAACGTTCGGCACTTTCTATTAGCATTATATTGGCATTGGGAACATCAACACCTACTTCTATAACGGTTGTTGCTACTAAAACTTGTGTGTCGTTGTTTTTAAACTTTTGCATTTCGGTTTCTTTGTCTTCCGGTTTCATTTGACCGTGTACCATGCCGGTATTTATTCCGGAATCTTTAAAAAAACGAATAATTTTTTCGTAATTATCAGTTAAATTTTGATAATCCAAAGTTTTACTTTCCTCAATCAATGGAAAAACTATATAAGCTTGTCGGCCGTTTTGCACTTCGTGTTTGATAAATTCAAATACTTTTAACTTATCTTTACGATAACGGTGCAAGGTGGTAACAGGTTTACGTCCGGGAGGCAATTCGTCAATGACAGATACATCCAAATCTCCATAATGTGTCATTGCCAGAGTTCGGGGTATGGGTGTTGCAGTCATTACCAGCATGTGAGGTGGCGGATTGTTTTTGCGCCACATTTTGGCACGTTGGGCTACACCAAAACGGTGTTGTTCGTCTATAATGGCCAGCCCTAAATTTTTAAACCGCACGACATCTTCGAGAATAGCGTGAGTGCCTACTAATATGTGCAAATTTCCATTTATAAGATTCTCAGCGATTTCATTTCGCTCTTTTTTCTTGGTTGATCCGGTTAATAGCTTGATATTCAGTCCTAAATTTTCTGCAAACTGTTTCAAGCCTTGATAATGCTGTTGTGCCAAAATTTCAGTAGGTGCCATAAGTGTTGCTTGAAAACCGTTGTCTATAGCCATAAGCATACTCATAAAGGCAACTATGGTTTTGCCGCTACCCACGTCGCCCTGCAACAAGCGATTCATTTGTGCCCCGCTTTTGACATCTTTTCTTATGTCTTTAATAACTCTTTTTTGGGCGGTTGTTAATTCAAAGGGTAAAATATCTTGATAAAAACGGTTAAAATAATGTCCGATATTATTAAAAATATGGCCTTTTATTTTCTTTTTGCGTTCCAAATTCTTTTGTAGTAATTGCAATTGCAAGTAAAATAATTCTTCAAACTTGAGGCGTGTTTGTGCTGCTTGTAACCATGCCAAGCTTTGCGGAAAGTGAATATTGAATATCGCTTTATTTTTATCAATGAGCTTGAGCTCTTGCCTTATATCATCAGGAATAGACTCTTTAAAGTTCAAATTGATTTCTTTAAATAATTGGCCCATAATTTTGGTCCAAAACCGGTTGGTAAAGCCTTTTTTTGTTAGTTTTTCAGTTGATGGATAGACCGGTTGTAACTTTAAAAAAGTCTTTTTTTCTCGTTCTTCAATAGTTTCAATCTCCGGATGGGCTATGTTAAATTTACGATTAAATAAATTCGGTTTACCATATATAATATATAATGTATCGGTTTTGAGTTTGTCTTGTAGCCATTGGTAGTTTTTAAACCAAATTAATTCTACTTCTCCGGTATCATCATACAACGTAGCTGTCAATCTTTTTTTTCGTCCGGAGCCTATTTCTTGTATATCTTTAAGTTTACCTTTAATTTGTATATCGGTATTGGCAAGTCTGATATCTTTGATTTGATAATATTTAGTTCTGTCAATATATCGGAAAGGAAAATGGTTTAACAGGTCTTCGTAAGTATAAATATTGAGTTCTTGTGCTAATAATTCCGCTTTTACTGCACCTATTCCAGGCAAATATTTAACTGAACTTTGAAGCATTTGTATATAAATTTTTTTTAAAATTTGCCTTTAAAAAATCAATTTTGATGATTTTTGGGTAAATATAAAAAGAATATTAAAAAAATGACGTTATAAATATATTATTCAAACCTTTATTTTGTTTGTTTTTTTATAATGAATAATCTTTATGAATTAATAAATGTTTAAAAATTAGTAAAAAATCTTATTTATTACAAAAAAATTAAATCATTGTTTTCTAAATGTAGAATCTTTTGTGAAAAAACACTAATTTGCACAATTAAAATTCTTAATAAAGAAAAGATAATTATGAAATATTTTACCCGTTTATTTAAGGTTAAACAAAGTTTTATAAAGTTAACAATTATTGCTGTAATATTAGGTAATTTTACCTCTCTGCAAGCACAAGTTTTAAAATTTTATGGTGCTGCTGATTCAGGTGATAGATTGTATCTATATGATACCGGTAATAATTCTACTGTTGAAATAGGGTCATTCGGAACATCCAGTGTAGAAAGCTTAAAATATAATCAAGATAATACAAGCCTCTATGCTTTTGATCACGATCAATTGGGGACCATCAATTTGGAGACGGGCGAATTTTTAGATCTACCCAATACAGTTGGATCGGGTTTGCAAGGAGAAGCCGGAACTGTAAATGTAGGAGATATTGATGCTTTTGCTTTTGATCCCTCAAGTGGTATTATTTATGCGGCTGTTGTTAATTATTCTTTTTGGGGAGATGGACGTTATTACTTAATTCAGGTAGATCCGACTTCGGGACAATATATCCCGGGTGTTTTTAATGGTGACGATTATGTGGTGATTGAAACGCCCGGTTATCAAGACGATGTAGACGGTATGGCTTTTGACCCTACCGATGGCACACTATACGCTATAGCTAACAATGGTGGTAGTGATGATAAACTAATTATTATTGACAAGACCAACGGTGATGCTACCGAAGTTGGATATTTTAATGACGGTAATTCTAATGTCAATGATATGGAAGCATTGTCCGCAACCCCTGACGGAAGGCTTTTTGTAACCAATGGATCAAATGAAAATATTTATGAAGTGGATAAAGCTACCGGACACATTACGTTGATCGGGACTTATGGTAATGGTGCTGATTTTGAAGGATCTGTTGCTTTTTATGTTTATCCGCCTAAAGATGATGATAATGACGGAGTCGAAAATGAACTGGATTTAGATAATGACAATGATGGTATAAGCGATGTAAATGAAGGTTGTCAATCTGACGATTTGGATGTGACGGATGCAAATAACTTAACATTTACCACTAATATAGGTGTTGATGCTTCTATAAGCATGCCTAATGGTAATTATGAAAAATTATCTGACGCAGTCGGTGCTAATAATGCCGGTCTTTATTTTGACAATCCCAATTTTACTTTTATGCAGGCTTTGCCAAGATTAAATGACGGTTTGCAAATAGAATTTTCGCCATCAACACTGACCAATTTGCCTGATTCCGGTGACGGGGCTGCTTTTGATATAACCTTTACCGGCAAGCCCGTTCACGAGATTTATTTACATTATAATAGTGTTGACCAATTCCGTTTTGTATTTAATCATGCTAATAATCCCGGTATAGCTTATGAAATTCTTTCATCAGTGGCCACCAGCAACTTGGCGGTATCTCCCGATATGAATGCCGGAGATAATAATATTTCCGATGAAGATCAAAGTATCAGTGATGAGCGTGCCGACGGATATGGCAGTGGCTCTGCCGATGGTACCATTCGTTTTTATGCTACCAATGGGCAACCCATTCAAGTGCTGCATCTTGGAATGTTGGAGCAACCGGGTCGCAATACAGGCGATAATGATTTATGGCAATTGGCCATTCAAGTAAGAACCGCTCGAGATTTTGATAGTGATGGATATCCTGACTGTCTGGATTTGGATGCGGATAATGATGGAATATATGATATTGTAGAGACCGGGCATGCCGCAAATGATACCAACCATGATGGTAGAACTGATAACCAGGTGGGAAACAACGGTTTGGATAATAGTCTTGAAAATGATGATTCTAATACTGCCGTTAATAATTTCATTCCGTTAAATACCGACGGAACCGGCAATCCGGATTATATTGATATAGATGCAGATGATGACGGTATTGTAGATAATATCGAAGGACAAACCACTGCGGGATATATCGCTCCAAGTGGCAATGATTCTAATCATAATGGAGTTGATGATGCTTATGATACCAATGGCGCTTGGATTGATCCTACCGATACAGATAGCGACGGATTACCGGATTACAGAGATTCAAATTCGGATGGAGATACCGACAATGACGCCCTTGAAGGTTGGGATACCGATAATGATGGAGTTGCCGATACCATTCTTTCCGGTAATGATGCTGACAATGACGGATTGGATGATGCTTATGATAATGATGATACGCAAATCAATCCTACCAACGGACAAGTGCCTACAGATTTTCCGGATTTGGATAATCCGGGTGGCGACCGTGATTGGCGTCAAGCAATTGATACAGACAATGACGGTATTCCTGATATAGTTGACATAGACGATGATAATGA
>JAMOMQ010000116.1 GCA_027066995.1 Flavobacteriales bacterium | reverse complement strand
TACGGCACCGTTCATAGTCATAGAAACAGACATTTGGTCTAACGGAATTTCGTCAAACAGCACTTTCATGTCTTCGACCGTATCAATGGCTACACCGGCTTTGCCGACATCGCCCTTCACACGCGGATGATCGGAATCATAACCACGATGTGTCGCCAAGTCAAAAGCAACGGAAAGCCCTTTTTGTCCGGCAGCCAAATTGCGTCTGTAAAAAGCATTGCTTTCTTCGGCAGTAGAAAAACCCGCATATTGCCTGATGGTCCAAGGACGGCGCACATACATGGTCGAATAAGGTCCGCGCAAATAAGGAGATATGCCGGCGGCAAAACCTATATGCTTTAAATCCGTATTTAGTGTATTTGTTTTTTTTAATTGTAAATTTTGAAAATCAGTCCGTGTCCGTTTCATAAATTAAGTACATAAATTACTTGACAAATATACTTAAAAATTAAAGGAATGTTAAAATGGCATGATGTTTAACAAATTAAAAATACGAAAACAAATTAAAAACACACGGTTGTCAATTAAATGTATAAAATTCTTAATAATCCTAAATAAAACCTATTTTTTTTTATAATTTTGTAAATATTTTAATTTTTTAAAAATGGCAATTATTAAGCGTCCGCATCCTGTTGATCAAGAAATAGTTTTGGATCCCTTTAAAACTATCATGAGCAAAACCAATAAAAAAGGTATTATAGAATTTGCCAATGATTATTTCATGGAGGTTTCCGGCTATAAAGAATGGGAACTGATGGGACAACCTCATAATGTTATCAGACATCCTCATATGCCTAAAATTATTTTTAAAATCTTATGGGACAGATTGTTTAAGGGGCAAAACATTCATGCCGTTGTTAAAAACTTAGCCAAAGACGGCCGGTATTATTGGGTGGTAACGGATTTTAAAATAAAGTATGATGAATATGGAGACATTTTGTCTTTGTATTCGAGAAGAAAAGCCATTCCGGAAAATGTTAAAAATTTTTTCACCGAGTTTTATAACAAATTGATTACAATAGAACAAAAAGGTGGTATTACAGCTTCAGGTGCATATTTAACCGGATTTTTAGAAGATTATGGAAAATCTTATGATGAATTTATCTTAGATTTATTCAAACTGTCAGAGAAACAATTAAAAGATTATATGCAGGCACAGATCAGCGATGGCGATATTGACAGTAGTTTTGCAGTATCCGCGGAACAAGCTATTGCCAAAACAAAGAAAAGAAATGGTTTTTTAAGCAGAATATTTGGATAACCCGTGTTAAAGCATTAAAATAATAAGAAAAAAACATTTTCTTAAGTAAAAATAATCAAATCGTTAAAATAAGTAACATTTAATTCATATTAAAATAAATAATTGTTATATATTTGCAAGCTGAAAATGCAAATATCACAATATGAAAAAAGTAATTAGACCTATACCAAAAGATGAGGAAATAATTCTTAATCCGTATAAGACTATCATGAGTAAAACCAATCAAAAAGGTATAATAGAATATGCCAATGATTATTTCATGGAAGTATCGGGTTATAAAGAATGGGAATTAATGGGACAACCGCATAATATATTACGGCATCCCGACATGCCGAAATTGGTTTTTAAACTGTTATGGGACCGGTTAAATAACGCCCAACCCATATATGCCATTGTAAAAAACTTAGCTAAAGACGGCCGTTATTACTGGGTGGTTGCAGATTTTAAAACCAAAATAGACAGTGATGGTAATGTTACACATTATGCACGCCGTAAAGCCGTGCCTCAAAAAGCAAAAGAGAAAATTTCTAAAATTTATAATAATATTCTTGAAATTGAAAAATCAGCCGGTTTGGAAGCATCCGAAGCTTATTTCTCAGGAATGCTTGAAGACGGCGGAATTACCTATGATGAATTTATTCATGGCTTATTGGAATTGGATGAAAAACAATTACATGATTATATGTCATCAGAAATCAGTGATGATAAATTTGTAGAAGGCCAAAATTACAGTGCCGAAGAAGCCATCCAAAAAACGACTAAGAAAAAAGGATTATTTGGTAAATTATTCAGCTAAAAAAGAAAACAATGTTTGAAATAGAAAAAGGATTAGAACCTGATATTACCTTAGTATGTAAATTATCTAAGGACGGAAAAATAAAATATATCAATAAAGCTTATGCCGATATTACCGGATTTTCAGAAAATGATTTGATTGGCGAGAGTCATGAGATTATACAACACCCTAAAATGCCTAAAATTATCTTAGATATGGCATGGGAAGCTATAAACAAAGGCGAAAATCTGTATTTTGTCAGTAAAAATATCACTAAAAACGGCGAATATTTTTGGACTATAGCTGATATTCACTCCAAAATACATGATAATAGAGGTACTGCCATTTATATCCGCAGAAAATACCTTCCCAATGACATCAAAGAAGAATTTGAAAAATTATACGAAGTATTATATGGTATAGAATCAAGTGGTGGCGGTGAAGAAGTGGCAAAAAAATATTTAAAAGGTTTTTGGGAAGATCGTGGCACGACTTTTGAAAAGTATATTATTGACAAATTTGGCGGAGAAAAGAATTTGAAAACTTACATGACCACAGAAGTGTCCGATAAAGAACTCTTTTCTGTCGATCCCACAGATATGAATATTGATGATATATTAAAATTTGTAAAAAAGAAGAAAAAAAGAAGATTCTGGTAAACTAAATACAAAAGATTATGACAATAAACAATTTCGCTATGAAAAACACCAAGGATTGCATTCACTTGAATGCAGCTAAAAAAATGAAAATAAAAATTGACGACCAAGCTCGCATTTTGTATGTCAATGATTATTTTACAAATGTCACAAATTTTAAAGTTTCGGATGTAATTTTAAAAGACTTTAATTACATCCTCGATCCTTCTATGCCTAAACTGGCAAAAGATAAATTGGATGAAGTAGCACACCAGTTTGAAGAATTTTATTTTATCTACAAAGGTATTACCAAAAATGAAGATTGCTATTGGGGTTTTGTAAAAGTAACACAACGTTTTAACAATCAAAATGAATTTGTCGGTTACTTGCTTGAGGTTAAAATGCTTCCTACTGCTGCTATTAATAAAATTGATAAATTATACAATGTTCTTTCGGAAATTGAAAAGAATGCCGGTATTGAAGCGGCTAAGAAATATTTAGATGGCTTTATAGAAGAAAAAAATATGAACTTCAATGAGTTTATGTTGGCCCTTGTAGAAGTAGACGAGAAAAAAGCACAAAAATATTTTGAAATTGATGAGGATGCCTCTCCTGTCAAAAAGAAAAAACGCGGCTGGTTTTAAATCATCCTGAATATTTTACAATTTTGATCAAATTCTATTAAGTTTGAATTGAATAAATTCTTAGTGTATAATTGTTTATTGTTTATTTCATTTATGCTATTGTATTCTTTAGCAAACCAGATTTTAGATGTTTTTGGAAGTATCAAATTAAGATCATGAGTAGATAAAATAATAATCTTTTGTTGTTCTTTACTTATTTTAATTAACTGTTGCAATAACATCGCTTTATTTTCAATATCCAAATGAGTCGTCGGTTCGTCTAATAACAGCACCGGCGATTCTTGTATTAAAGCTCTGGCTATCAATACTTTTTGACGTTCGCCGTCACTTAATTCATTTACTTTGGAAGTTTTATATTTATTTAAATCTAATTCGGACATTATTTGACTGATTACTTTATAATCAGAATCTGTTAATCGATCCAAAACACCTGTGAAAGTTTGTCTGCCCAAGCTTAGAAAATCAAATACAGACAAGGGCATATCCAATTTATCAGTTAATACAATACCTATATATTTGGCACGTTCCTTCGGATTTAATTGTGTTATATTCATCTCATCAAGATAAAAACCGCCTTTTAAAGGCGACAAAATGCCCGCCAAGGTTTTTAAAAAAGTAGATTTTCCTGACCCGTTCGCCCCAATTAAGGCAATTAATTGCCCACTCCGGGCCTCAAGATTAATTTTTTCCAAAATGGTTTGCGTGTAACCAATAGCCAAATTTTCAATTCTTAATTTCATATCATTTTTCTTTTCAATCTTTAATACCACCCGCGTTTAAGCATTTTAAACAGTCCGTTAATATCTATAGTAAACACTATTCGTATGCGTGATGCATAATCAGGTTGATTAATTTCCCAGCCCAATTTGGAATACACCGGAAAAAATATTTCAAAATAATCTTGCACCAAATTAATTCGCAATCCCGAATCATAATAAAACCTTACCGGCTCCTGCTTATTCTTGAGCCAAGCCCAATCACCATATAGGTTAAACCATTTCCAAAGTCCAATATTGACATTGTTACTAATCATATAATCGTTGGCAAACTGGTCGTCAAAAAAAGTTTTGAAACCGCCTTCGGCCCATACAAATTGTTGATGAAAAATGCCGGAGGTTTCCGAACGTCCGTAATAATGGTATTGAAACAAATAATCGGTAGGCCGGTCCAGTGCAAACGAAAAATAGTCGGTTTGCGTATGGTTGTATAAAAATTTACCGGCATACAAACGAAAGTCCCATTGCCGGTTTTTATCACTCAAAAAACGGTAGCGTAACATGCCTGATATTTTGCCAAACCGGTTTGCCAGTTGCAAATCGGCAGTGTAAAAAAAGTCCTTAATAACATTAATACGGTAACGCTTCAATTTGATATTGAATATCCCGTAATGATCAGAATCGGTTGGTAGTTGACCAATAGGATCTTTGTCAATATACATATACTGCAATTTTAAATTAATCCCTTTGCGATGTCTCAGATAGGGATCGCGCCATTTTAATTCTATTCTCGGATTGTATTTCCGGTAAACCAACCCATGATTGTAATGAAAGTATTTAAAACCAAAACCATAGCCAAGTGCAAATAATTTGGAATGATTGAAATAATGACTGTTAGAAATAGAAAAACTGCCTGTCAAAGTTCCACTTTTAGTAGCATAACCCGGCGTAAGGGTATAATTAAAATGATTATATAAAAGACTTTCATTAAAAATTTGGGCACCCGCTATCACACCGTCATAGTAATTGTATTCAATAAAAGGATTGATAAAAAGTTGGGTTTTCAAAGGATTGTCAAAATCTTGATATGGTCTGATTTGTATAGGTTTTTCAAACAAATGAAATCCGGGACGCTTGTAATTGTTTTTTGTTTGTAATTCGGGATAATCATTAAAATAATTGAAACCTGCAAAATTTATATCCGGATGGTATTTGATATATATACTGGTATCTTGTTTAACAACAGGCAATTGTTTTTGCAATACAACCGAATCGTTTTGTATGGTATAAACGGTTAATGGTATATATACTTGCCGTTTGTTGATAATATGCAATTGCAAACTATCACCTTGTTTTGAAATACGCTTTAACTTATAATCATATTTATGGGTGGTATTGATAAAATTTGTATACCATAAGCTTTCTTTTCCTGCCACCATTTTAAAAAAATCGACTCCCGATACAGGGGTTTTGTTTGCAAAGATATAGAATTGTCGCATCTTGGCACGAAACAGACTGTCGCCCAAAACATTGTGTAACATATTGAGCCCCAAAGCGGCTTTATACGGCATAGCTACATTCCGGTTATAATTGGTCAATGAGTCTAATGCGGTTTTTAAAGCTTGATCTTTATTACGCCGGGCTACATACAAATATAACCAAGGATATTTTTCGGTCAATTTTATTTGAGAAGCGTAATAAAATTTAATCAATTTATACCCGGCCAGTTTTCCCAAAAGCTTTTGATTCGGATAATATTTTTTTAAATAGGCATACTCCAAATATGCCGCCATACCGTCGGTTATCCAAGGATAACGGCGTCTATCCGTTTGTAAATTAACGGCATACTTAAAACTTAATTGGTGTAAAACGGCCAGTTCCCATAATAAATTATGGTCATAAGGATTGACAAATTTTGGTAACAAATCCAAACCATATACTTTTCTGTTTTTATAATCTGACGCAGTTATAAGTATTTTTTTAGGAAAATCATAACCGGTATATTGTTTTAAAAAATTGCTTATTTGTATCAAAATCAGCCGCTTATCAATATTGTTAACAGCATTATCAGCCGGAAAAATAAACTGCTGCTCCCCTATTTTTAACGAATCATAAGCCTGGCCGGTAATCAAAACCACCGGTTGTTTAACGTGCCCCCACAAATCACCTCCTCTGCCGTATAAATTACTAATAATAGCTTTGCTTGTATCAAATTCATGTAATTGAATCTTAAACCGTGTTTTAGAGGCGGGATAATCATCTACATTTTTTTCGGAATACAATTGATTATAATCAACGGGTTGAAAAAAGAAATTTTTTAATAAAATATTTTGATATTTGTCGATACCATAACCCGTAAATTTGGCGTTTGGCAACTTAATATCATATTCAAAGCTTATACTTACAGTATCTCCGGGCTGTAATGCTTTTGACAATTTAAGTATGTATATATCAGATTTGTAATGGATTAAACGGGCCGGTGTATTATTTTCAATAACCTGTAAAACCTGAACATGGCCACGGTTTTTTTTATTGGTAAAATGAAAATTCAAATTATAATTTTCAATAATGCTACGGGCTAATGGTGTATGTTTATTGTTATACGCATTGGCCCAATTGAGCCAAACTAGACTGTCCATAGACTGTTGACCTGTGTTGATTAAAATAGTTTTTTGTCGAACCAAAATATGCTCCGTCAGGCTGTCTTGTTTTAGCTTTAAATCTTGATTTATGACTTGTATTTGACCTTGCCCCGCCATAGGCATGATCAACCATAAAATATAGATGATACTATGTTTAATCCGTTTTAACAAATTTTATCACTTGATGGTATTTGGGTGTATTGATTTGTAAAAAATAAACCCCCGGCGTAAAGTTACTAAAATTAATAAGTTGATTATTCCTATAATCAGATTTTTGAATCAATTGTTGACCGGCGCTATCATAAATACACAAGTCAAAATGATTGATATCACCTCCTGAAACACTCAAGGCGTTTTGAATTACATCTCCTTCATTAATTTTAAACAATTGACTCTCAAACACAGGCATGTTTAAGGCAACAGGTGTTTCCAATTCTAGAACCACCGGCAAATGATCACTCATATTATACAAATGAGATCTTAAAGTATAATCATAAGTAGAGCCGTCACAATAAGAACTGATAATGGATTTATTAAAACAATTACCGTTATTGCCATAAGCTGCATAGGTGCCGTCCACATAATGCAATACCGGACTGTTTATCAAGTTTTCAGAGAGCATGATAAAATCAAAACGGTCGTCTATACCACCACCAACATAATCATTATCCGAAGTAGAATGTGTTGCTTGTGTATCTATATCTTTAAATGTAGCGTTATTGTGCCAGCTACCTGCTCTGTCAACAGGATCTTTAAACACTATGACATTATTGGCATCAGTCATTAATTGATAAGCCGGTTCATCTGAAGTATACAAATTAAAATCTCCGGCAAAAATCACAAAATGTCCGGGCGGAATATTTTGCAAATCATTGACCAAAACTTGCACCATATCACGTCGCGTATCAATATCACTTTGGCTGTTGCTGGCTTTTAAATGAGCGACATAAATATCAATAAATATTTCATCGGTATTGTCTTGTGTCAATAATTTTAAGGTATAATGATTGATATCTCTTATGTAAGTTATCAAATAAGTTTCGTTTACCAACTCAAATTTATGCCGGTTATAATACAGCATTTGTTGTAACTGGTATTGACTACCCGAATGATTATAAGTGAAATAAGCACCTGCATAATTTTGAGTTCCCAAACAATTGTTTAAAATAGTATCGGAACCGGCAGCAGATTCTATTTCGCAAGCCATAAAAATATCGGGTTGATATGTATTAAGTATATATGTTAGATCACCGGTGCGGTCTATATTGGTGCCCGTTGGAAAATGCAATAAATTATAGCTCATCAATTTTAACCTAGTCTGTGCTTGACTGTTAAATGCAAATATAGCAACCCATATATAAAACAGGAATCTTTTCATCAATGTTTGTTTGTTGTTTGTTACTAAAAAATCTAAAAATTCGGGCTTAAATGTCGTTTTTTATAAAAATCAACGATAATTTTAACGACTTCATCCGGATCATCCGTTAAATGTATCAAATCCAAATCACCCGGACTGATGTATTTATATTCATCGCGTAATTCTTTTTTTATCCAATCAATTAAGCCTCCCCAAAATTTGGTATCAAAAAGGATTACCGGAAATTTTTCAATTTTTTTGGTTTGAATAAGTGTTAATGCTTCAAAAAGTTCATCTAAAGTGCCAAATCCGCCGGGCATCACTACAAAAGCTTGGGCATATTTGACAAACATTACTTTGCGCACAAAAAAATATTTAAAATCGACCAGTTTGTCAGGGTCAATATATTTATTGGCTTCTTGTTCAAAAGGCAGAACAATATTTAATCCTGCCGAAGCACCGTGACCTTTTTGAGCCCCTTTATTGGCAGCTTCCATAATACCGGGACCACCACCGGTAATAATACCAAAACCTTCTTTGGCCAATTTTTTAGCTATTTTTTGAGCAATTTTATAGTGTTCGGCATCTTTTTTTGTGCGGGCAGATCCAAAAATAGTCACAGACGGTCCAATTTTATTCATTTTTTCAAAACCCTCTACAAATTCCGACATCACTTTAAAAATTTGCCATGAATCATTGGTTTTTATACTATTCCAATCTTTTTGTTTTCTTTTTGCAATCATAATTCCATTTATTTACATAACCAGCTTGCTAAGGTAATATATTTTAATCAAATAGAATCTATTTTTAACATTCAGACATAAAAAAAACCACCATTTTCGGTGGTTTGTATTTTTTGTTATAAACAAATTTATAAAGCTTCAATTTTTGTCATCAAATCTTTAACCGTTTGCGTCACTTCTTCCGTCAATGTTTTGTAATAATCTTTTTTATTTTCGGCTTTACGACCCGCATTTATTTTTTCGTAAAAATCTTCATAGGCCGTAACCGCTTCATCAACAATAGCATCGACTTTGTCGCCATCAATATCAGGATTGATTAACAACTTATAATTGGCTTCGTCTATAACATCGCCAAAAATGTAATTTATTTCTTTTTTTAAATCTTTTATACTTGCCATAATTCTTATTTTTAATATTTTTACAAATTTACGTAAAAAAATACATTTTACTATACTTTTAAAATAAGTTTATTAACGGTAATGATTTTCATTTTCACAATTTAAACTATCTTTCCTATATAAAACCTGCTTAACAAGACTGTCTTAAAATGCATAATTT
>JAMOMQ010000115.1 GCA_027066995.1 Flavobacteriales bacterium | reverse complement strand
ATAAAACTTCCAAAGTAAATGAATTAAGTGACGGCGAACGTCAAAAAGTATTGATAGCCAGAGCTTTAATACAAGAAACGCCGGTGCTGTTATTAGACGAACCGACGACTCATTTGGATATTGAAAATAAAGCAATGTTATTGCAACAGTTAATTAAAATAAGTAAAGAACAACAAAAGATTATTATTTTATCTACTCATGATATTAATTTGATACTTCCAAAAACATCTAAAATCTGGTTTGCTAAAGAATACAATAGCATAAATGAAATAAACAATAAACAATTATACTCTGAAAATTTATTTAATTCAAATCTAATCAGATTTGATTCCAATTGTAATATTTTCAGGCTGATTTAAAACCAACCACGTTTTTTCTTTTTGACGGGCGAGGCATCCTCATCAATTTCAAAATATTTTTGGGCTTTTTTCTCGTCCACTTCAACAAGAGCCAACATAAACTCATTGAAGTTCATGTTTTTTTCTTCAATAAAACCATCCAAATATTTCTTGGCAGCATCTATACCGGCGTTCTTTTCAATTTCCGAAAGAACATTGTATAATTTATCGATTTTGTTAATAGCAGCAGTAGGCAACATTTTAACCTCTAGTAAGTAACCTACAAATTCGTTATGTTCGTTAAAACGTTGTTTAACTTTAACAAAACCCCAATAGCAATCTTCATTTTTAGTAATTCCTTTATAGATAAAGTAAAATTCATCAAATTGATGTGCCACTTCATCTAACTTAACTTTTGCCAACTTGGGCATTGAAGGGTCTAGAATAAAATCAAAGTCTTTTAAAATAACATCGGAAACTTTAAAATTTGTAACATTTGTAAAATAATCATTGACATACAAGACACGAGCTTGATCGTCAATTTTTATTTTCATTTTTTTAGCTGCATTCAAGTGAATGCAATCATTATTTATTTTCATAGTAAAATTGTTTATTGTCATAGTCTATTATATTTTAAGTCTACCAGAATCTTCTTTTTTTCTTCTTTTTAACAAATTTTAAAATATCATCGATATTCATATCAGTAGGATCTACGGAAAATAGTTCTTTATCAGACACTTCAGTGGTCATATAAGTTCGTAAATTTTTTTCACCTCCAAATTTATCTATAATATACTGTTCAAAAGTCGTGCCACGTTCTTCCCAGTAACCTTTTAAGTATTTTTTTGCTACTTCTTCGCCACCACCACTTGATTCAATTCCGTATAATACTTCATATAATTTTTCAAATTCTTCTTTAATATCGTTAGGAAGATATTTTCTTCTAATATAAATAGCAGTGCCTCTATTTTCATGTATTTTGGAATGAATATCAGCTATTGTCCAAAAAAATTCACCATTTTTGGTGATGTTTTTACTAACAAAATATATATCTCTACCCTCATAAATGGCTTTCCATGCCATATTCAAAATTATTTTTGGCATTTTGGGGTGTTGGATAATCTCATGACTTTCACCTATCAAATCATTTTCTGAAAATCCGGTAATATCGGCATAAGCTTTATTGATATATTTTATTTTTCCGTCCTTAGATAATTTACAAACTAAGGTGATATCAGGTTCTAATCCTTTTTCTATTTCAAACATTGCTTTTTATTTTAACTGAATAATTTTCCAAATAACCCTTTTTTCTTAGTGCTTTTTTGGATGGCATCTTCTGCACTATGATTTTGACCATCTACAAATTTATCATCATTTATTTCTGAAGACATGTAATCATGTAACTGTTCCTCGTCCAATTCCATTAATCCATGTATAAATTCATCATAAGTTATGCCACCATCTTCAAGCATACCAGAAAAATAAGACTCGGATGCTTCCAAACCGGCTGATTTTTCAATTTCGAGAATATTACTATAAATTTTAGCAATTTTTTCTTTGGCTTTTTGAGGAACAGCTTTACGACGTGCATAATGGGTAATATTTCCCTCATTGTCTATTATAGTTTTAAAATCGGCAATAACCCAATAATAACGACCGTCTTTTGCCAAATTTTTTACTAAAGCATAAACAGGCTTTGCATCGTTTAAACGATCCCATAACAGCTTAAACACTAGTTTTGGCATATCGGGATGCCGTAATATATTGTGTGGTTGTCCCATTAATTCCCATTCTTTATAACCCGATACTTCCATGAAATAATCATTGGCATATTCTATAATGCCTTTTTTATTGGTTTTACTCATAATAGTCTTATACGGGTTCAGAATTATTTCCTCATCTTTTGGTATAGGTCTAATTACTTTTTTCATATTTTGAAATTTGCATTTTCAACTTGCAAATATAAAACAAATATTTATATTTATATGAATTATTTGTTACTTATTTTAACGATTTGATTATTTTTACTTAATAAAATGTTATTTTTATATTATTTTAATGTTTTAAAATAGTTTATCTAAATATTCTACTCAAAAATCCATTTTTTTTCTTTGTTTTGGCAATTGCTTGTTCCGCAGAAACTGCAAAGCTACTGTCTATATCACCATCGCTAATCTGGGCTTGCATATAGTCCTTTAATTGTTTTTCAGACAAATTGAATAAATCTAAGATAAATTCGTCATAACTTTTACCCATATCTTCAAAAAAACCTGTTAAATAAAAACCGGATGCTGTAATACCACCTCTTTGTTCTATTGTAATCAATTTGCTATAAAATTCACTGAAAAAATTTTTTACATTTTCCGGAATGGCCTTTCTTCTTGAATATAAAGCTTGGATATCACCTTTCTCATCATATTTAATTTTGAAATCTGTTACTACCCAATAATACCGGCCGTCTTTGGCCAAGTTTTTAACAACAGCATGTATGTTTTGTCCATTAAACAGTCTGTCCCATAAGATTTTAAAAATAATCTTAGGCATGTCCGGATGTCTAATAACATTATGCGGTTGTCCCATTAGTTCCCATTCTTTATAACCAGACACCTCCATAAAATAATCATTAGCAAATTCAATAATACCTTTTTTGTTGGTTTTGCTCATGATAGTTTTAAAGGGATCCAAAACTATTTCTTGATTTACTGGAAACGGACGTTTTATAATTGGCATATTTAATAAATTTTTTAAAATTATTGCAAATTTAAGAAAAAAAACACGTTTTGTTAATGACTATTACGTATTTAAAAAAATAAATTGATAAGCGTATGAATTTAATTTATTTTCGTATTATTTATGTCATTTTAGTAATCCTTCAAATTTTAATTATCTTTGTCAATATTTTATATAAAAAGCACATGAAACAGACCCGGACTGATTTTAAAAACATACAACTAAATAAAAGTGGTGTATCATTACAGACTCTGCCTCATATTGGTTTTGCAGCTGGCATACCTCCATATTTACGCGGTCCATATAGCACCATGTATGTACGCCGGCCATGGACTATCAGACAATATGCCGGATTTTCGACAGCCGAAGAAAGCAATGCTTTTTACAGACGCAATTTGGCTGCCGGACAAAAAGGGCTTTCCGTTGCTTTTGACTTGGCGACACATCGTGGCTACGATTCCGATCACCCGCGTGTGAAGGGCGATGTCGGCAAAGCCGGTGTAGCCATTGATACGGTCGAAGACATGAAAGTGCTGTTTGACGAAATTCCGTTAGACCAAATGTCTGTTTCTATGACTATGAACGGTGCCGTATTGCCCATTATGGCCTTTTATATAGTGGCAGCTCAAGAGCAGGGGGTAAGCTCTGAAAAGCTATCGGGGACTATTCAAAATGATATACTTAAAGAATTTATGGTACGCAATACCTATATATATCCGCCGGCACCGTCTATGAAAATAATTTCGGATATATTTGAATACACCGCCAAAAACATGCCCAAGTTCAATTCTATCAGTATTTCGGGCTATCATATTCAAGAAGCCGGAGGCACACCCGAAATTGAACTGGCTTATACCTTGGCTGACGGATTGGAATACATTCGCACCGGATTGGCAGCCGGTATGGATATTGATCAATTTGCACCGCGTTTGTCTTTCTTTTGGGGCGTAGGTATGGATCATTTTACCGAAATAGCCAAAATGCGTGCTGCGCGGATGCTTTGGGCAAAAATTGTCAAACAATTTAATCCCAAAAATCCTAAATCTTTAGCTTTGCGAACACACTCGCAAACCAGCGGATGGAGTTTGACCGAACAAGACCCGTATAATAATGTGATGCGCACTTTGATAGAAGCCGCGGCAGCTGCTTTTGGCGGCACGCAGTCTTTGCATACCAATGCCTTGGACGAAGCCATTGCCTTACCCACAGATTTTTCAGCACGTATAGCCCGCAATACTCAAATATTTTTGCAAGAGGAAACCAAAATTACCCGCACTGTTGATCCGTGGGGCGGAAGTAAATATGTAGAAAAACTAACGGATGAAATTGCCCGTAAAGCTTGGGAGTTAATTCAAGAAGTGGAAGAGCTCGGAGGTATGACCAAAGCCATTGAAAAAGGTATTCCCAAGCTGCGTATTGAAGAAGCGGCAGCGCAAAAACAAGCTCGAATAGATAGTGGTAAAGATATCATTGTAGGTGTTAATGCTTACCGTTTAAAAAAAGAAGCCCCGATTAATATTTTGGAAATAGATAATGAATTGGTGCGTCAAAAACAAATAGAGAAGTTGCAACATATTAAAGCCAATCGCGATAATAAAGCGGTCACAGAAGCATTGAACCGCTTAACGGCAGCCGCACAAACGGGAAAAGAAAATTTATTATCTTTGGCGGTAGAAGCGGCCAAAAAGCGCGCCACCTTAGGAGAAATATCCGGCGCCTTGGAAAAAGTATTTGGCCGGTACAAAGCACAAATTCAAACCATATCAGGAGTGTACGCCAACGAAATAAAAGATGACGAAAGTTTTAAAAAAGCCCGGGCTTTAGCCAATCAATTTGCAGGGCTGGAAGGCCGTCGCCCCCGTATTATGATAGCTAAAATGGGGCAAGACGGTCATGATCGCGGTGCCAAAGTCGTAGCAACCGCTTATGCCGATATAGGTTTTGATGTTGATATCAGTCCGTTGTTTCAAACACCCCAAGAGGTAGCCCTGCAAGCGGCCGAAAATGATGTGCATATACTCGGCGTATCTTCATTGGCAGCCGGACACAAAACTTTGGTGCCCGAAGTGATTGCAGAACTCAAAAAACTGGGCCGCGACGATATTTTGGTGATTGCCGGCGGCGTCATTCCCAAGCAAGACTACCAATTTTTGTTTGATGCCGGTGTTGTTGGTATATACGGTCCCGGCACTAAAATCAGCGAGGCAGCTATTGATATGCTGGAGATTTTGTTGCAAATGCTGGAATAATTCCATATCGATTTATATTTTCATCTTTAATATTATTAAATATATTTTTCACCATTTCTAAAAAAATGCAATTAGTAGTCCGAAAGGATTGAATACTGTCTTATTGAAAATCTAATTAATAAGAAATTGTTTCCATAATAAAGTATTTACTGTTTTTATTCTTTTAATGGTTTTGCAATAAACTTGTGATTATCAAACAAATTCAAATCTTTGAACATGTTTTCGGGTAGATAAAGACCTTCTAACTAGTCTTATGAGAGTTACTTCATTCAACAACTTGTATCAGTTTTCATCAAAAACATTTTTTATATATTAGCTCGCAACAAAAAAACGAAATAAAATGAAAAAAACAACTTTAAATCATATACATAAACAGCTTGGAGCTAAAATGTTACCTTTTGCCGGTTTTGAAATGCCTATTCAGTATGAAGGCGTCAATGCCGAACACGAAACCGTTCGCAATGCCGTAGGAGTATTTGACGTGTCGCATATGGGCAATTTTTTTGTAGAAGGCAAAGATGCTTTACATTTTTTGCAATACATTACCAGCAATGACGTGGCCAAGCTCAAACCGGGTAAAGTGCAATATTCCTGTTTCCCGAACGAACAAAACGGCATTGTGGATGACTTGTTGGTTTATCAATTGAACGATAATAAATATATGTTGGTCGTCAATGGTGCCAATTTGGAAAAAGACTGGAATTGGGTAAACAAATGGGCAAAGAATTTTGATGTAAAATTGACGGACAAGTCTGATCAATACAGTATTTTGGCCGTGCAAGGACCCAAATCGCCGGAATTGATGCAAAGAATGGCCGGTAATAGTGCCGATTTAGAAAATTTAAAATTTTATACTTGGACCAAGGCAGATTTGGCCGGACATAAAGATATTTTAGTATCGGCAACCGGTTATACCGGCGAAAAAGGTTATGAAATTTATGTGCCGAACGAATATGCCGAAGACGTGTGGAACGAATTGTTTAAGCAAGGTAAAGATTTAGGCATCAAGCCGGCCGGATTGGGGGCACGCGATACCCTTCGCTTGGAAAAAGGCTATTGCTTATATGGAAATGATATTGATGATACTACGTCGCCTATTGAAGCCGGTTTAGGGTGGATTACCAAATTTACCAAAGATTTTATCAATGCCGAAAATCTGAAAAAACAAAAAGAGGAGGGGGTAAGCCGCAAATTGGTGGCTTTTAAACTCAAAGACAAGGGTATTGCCCGTCACGGATACGATATTGTTGATGCTTCGGGCAATAAAATGGGAACCGTTACCAGTGGCACCATGTCGCCTACCTTAAAAGAAGCTATTGGTATGGGGTATGTGTCGGTGGAAATGGCCAAACCCGGTAGTCAAATTTTTGTTCAAGTGCGCAAAAAACAAATTCCCGCCGAAGTGGTTAAATTGCCTTTTGTTTAAAACGAGCAACCTTATTGTCGCAATTGATCATCCCATTCCTTCGGTCTGGGATCATGTAACTTACCAACAGATTTAGCTACTATAGTTGAAACAGTGGCATCTCCGGTTACATTTATCACTGTGCGCATCATATCCAAAGGACGATCAATAGCAAAAATAAGCGCAAGCGCAATGGGGAGTTTCTCTGCCGGAAATCCTAGTGCTTCTAACACAATTACCAACATAATCATTCCGGCTCCGGGCACTGCAGCCGCACCGATAGAAGCAAGAAGCGCCGTAAGAACAATGGTCATTTGATTGGCAAAACTTAATCCTTCGGGCCACAAAACCTGCATGATAAAAACCGCAGCTACGGCTTGATATAAACTGGTGCCATCCATATTAACGGTAGCACCCACAGGTAATACAAAGCTGGATACTTCTTTATCTACGCCGATATGTTCTTCTACACGTTCCATAGTAACCGGTAGTGTGGCGGCACTCGAACTGCTTGAAAAGGCCAAAAGTTGTGCCGGAGCCAGTTGTTTAATAAACCAAAAAGGATTTTTTCCGGCAAATAGTTTGATGAGTATCATATAAAAAACGAGCATTAAAATCAAACCGGCAATAACAGTTGCCCCGTATTTCATCAAACTTTTTAAGAGTTCCCAATCCCCCGATGTGCCAACTATTACATTGGCAATCAGCGCAAAAACAGCATAAGGTGCCATAAGCATAATCAAATCGACCATTTTAAGAATTGCTTCGTTCATAGAATCAAAAAAATCTTTTAGCGGGGCGGCTTTGTGCTCGGGTATCAAGATTAAGGTAATACCTAAAAAGATAGCAAAAAATATAACCTGCAACATATTGCCGTTATTACTCATGGCTTTAAAGATATTATCCGGCACCATATCAACCAAAAATTGCAATTTGGGTTTGTGGTGTTGCTCTTTAGCAGCATTAATTTTGGTGGCAATTTTTTTATTACCGGCATAAGTTTGTTCCAGCTTTTGAACGGTTTGGTTAGAGATACCTTTGCCGGGTTGAAATACGTTAACGGCTATTAAACCAATACTGATGGCAAATACCGTTGTCATAATATACAAACCTATGGTCCGTAAGCCAATGGTTTTAAATTTGGCAATATCTTTTAAATCGGAGACGCCTTTGACCAATGATGCTAAAATTAGCGGTATAGCAATCAGTTTTAATAAATTGACAAATATTTTACCAATGGGGGCTATCCAATCGTAGGTGAGTTGCTTGCCGTAATCAAATTGTAACAAAATAAAACCGCCTATAAGACCGGCTATCATTCCAATCATAATTTTCCAATGTAAAGGCATTTTTTTTCTATCACTCATAATTGATGCTTTTTGTAAAACAGCAATATATTGCAAAAAAATAATATTACAAAATATTAACTTTACAAATTATTTACTATTTTTGCAACATTCAATATAAACATTAAAGTAAATTATAAAAAACCAATTAACCATGAAAAAGTATTTTTTTATTTCAATGGCTATCATAGCCTTATTATTTACAAGTTGTAAAAAAAATGATGATTCATCGTCGGGAGATGATTCAAGCGAAAATAACAACGACACTGAACAAGTTCAACTTTTACCTGTACCGGTTACTGTGACAGATGATGCACAAAACCCATTACAAATTTTATCTTTTGGTAAAGCAATATTTGATCGAGCGATTAACAATACCAAAAATGTTAATGTTGTCTCTACTACAACTATTGAATATGATGGAAGAGTAGTGCTGAAAAAAACCACTAATAACGGTTCGGATGTTATGGTAAAAGATTATTATTACAACAATGCACAAAAAGGTTTGTTAGATTCTATTGTTATTACTAAAAACCAACAATTTGACGGTCTTGTAACATATACAATTAGTAATGATAAGATTCAAAATATAAAGATTTACAATAACCAAAGAAATTTAACAGAAGAAGATTCATTTACTTACAATGGAGATCAGTTAAGTCAATTTACAACTTCTATTCAAACGGCATACGGTCCGTTAAATATGACGGGGCAGATTGCATATACCGGTGATAATATGACGGGATTTTCTGTATCAGGTGATTTTGCAGGTTATACATTAACCGGCAACTATACATTTGAGTATGATAATAAAAATTATACGGAATTAAATGTAGTCACGCTTGAACAACCTTTTGTATTTTTACATAATATTACCCATTCTTCAAGCAGTATTACCGTAGCCGGGCAAACTAGTAATTCTCAAAGTAGTTATACATATAGTTATAATACAGAAGATTATCCTTCACAATCCAACCATACTACCATTGATGCTAATGGAACAGTTTCAGGTACTACTACATTCCAATATGAAAATAAATAATACATTTTTTCTAAACTCATAAAAAGCTGTCTTTAAAGATGGCTTTTTTTATTTGATATGTTTTTTAAGTTTATACCATTTCATTCAGTTTTGGTAATAGAATAATGTATTAATTAAACCTGCATTTGTAATTTATTTTTATCACGAATACCGTTTAAAAACGATTGAATATCCATTTGTTTTTTGCCTTGCAATTTGACAATTTGCGGATAGATATACCCATCCGGCACAGCTATTT
>JAMOMQ010000114.1 GCA_027066995.1 Flavobacteriales bacterium | reverse complement strand
CATGATAAATAACTTAATCAATATAATCAGCCATAACTTCTTACCTCGCGGACTCATATCTCTAAATCCTTCAAAATAAAAATTAAATATTTTTTTTAGAATCATTCTAAATTATTTTCTATGCAAAGTTATACTCATTTTAAGCCAATTGCAAGAAAAATCCCCAAAAAATCAATAATTTTTTTATTAAATTTTCCTTAAAATTTTGGTTTGTGTTTTAAAACAAAAGAGGCTGTCAAATTTGACAACCTCTAAATCTTATAACCAATAAGTTATGTTACCATAAAGTTATTGTTATGTCGAACTCACATTAATATACATAATACTTTACGGTGCATCCCACCATACTCTTGAAGTATTATGATCTCCACCCGGAAGCCTGTCAATAGCTTTTTGCAATTCTTCTAAATTATTCAATTTTTCCGAACCGGGATAAACAAATCTGCGAGGTATTATACCTCCGGTTAAGGTAGATGCAATATCAAGCGGAACAAGTTGTGGATAACCCGAGCGTCTCCAATTAGAGAAAGATTCAATACCATTACCAAAGGTTGCCACCCAATACTGTTCGTTAATCATCTGCAATGCATTATTCATGTCAAAAGGATTGGCTGCCAAATAAGCATCAATTTCCGATTGTGGAATATCAACCCCGTGTCCATATAATGATAGATATTGCATAGCTGCTGTAACCCCTGCATTGTAGTGAGCTTCAACTTGAGCCGCTCCTCCTGCCAACCCCCAGCGATAGCCCGCTTCTGCTAACATAAACTCAACTTCTGCATAAGTTTGAAAGAAAAAAGGTGCATCATAAATAATAATTCCCGACCCGCCAAAAATATTGATATTAGGTTTAGAATGATCAGGTCCTCTATTAAAATCATTGATGTCTTGTCCTGATTGCAAAGACGGGTCGGTATTTCCATTAACGGTGGAACAAAGCACCGGGATACGCGGGTCGTTATGATTTTGTAAATAGTCGAAAAATGTTTTGGAAATTTTTATCTGATCCGGATGTCTGGATGAAAAACATTTGGTTAACTGGTTTACATTGGGGCCTTGGTCATTTGAATTATTTTCCATTTGCAAATAAGCAATGTCATCATTACTGGTCATTACACCACCGGCTATAGCTTTTTCTGCCCAAAGACGGGCTTTGGCATCATCTCTTTTGACCAAACGCATAGCTAATCTAAGCATAAGGGAATTGCCAAATTTTCGCCATTTTTCAGTATCACCACCATACATAATGTCGGCACTGCCAAAGGAACTACTACCACCGTTACTCAATGTATTTACCGCATCTTCGAGTGTTTGCAACATATCGTTATAAATAAATTCTTGCGTATCATATTTGGGTTGTCTTATACCTTCAATAGCTCCCAATCCGGCTTCTGAATAAGGAATATCTCCAAAAACATCTGTAAGCCTGCTAAAAGCCAAAACCTTTTGAATATGTAACATGGCCAAATCAACATCTTTTGTGCTGCTGTTACTATTCTGCAGTTGATGTTCCAAGTCAACCAAGTTTTTAATGGTATAAGCATATTGCCTTTCAAAGAAAAAATGAGTATTTTTTCCTTCTTTATAAGTAAAAATAGGATGATAATGTGTAATATTTATTTGTTGTACATTAGGCATTAATTGTATAACATTGTAAAACAAATAAGTTCCATACCATTCACCTTCGGTGTATAATTGCACAAAAGTAAATTTGGATGAGGGAGACAGTTCGGAAGGCTTTGTAGGATCAACATTCATCTCTTCAAAACCTTTGTCGCAGGCACTAAATAAAACTAGTGCAGTGATTATGATTAATATTTTTTTCATTGATTTAATTTTTTATTATAATTTAAGGTTAACAGAAAATCCAAAGCTGCGAGTTGCAGGCATTCCAAAACGTTCAATTCCTTGAGAATTCAAGTTATTTAGCGAGGCCTCAGGATCTACATTTTCAATCTCCTTGTATAAATATAACAAGTTTCTGGCTATTAATGATACTTTTAAACTTTTCAGCTTAAGTTTGTTGACTAAAGCAGGGTTAAATTTATAGGAAATGCTCATTTCCCGTAATTTTATAAAGTCTGTGCTATAAATAAACTCTTCTGCTATTCCCAAATTCTCGGCAGTAATGTTTCCGTAATATGTTTCCAAGTCACGCACAGGAACAGTTGTTGTAAATTCATTTCCGGTTGCTTGATCTATTCCTGTAACCGTTAGGCCGTTTTCTCTGCCTTCGGTAGTTTTCTTATGCAAACCGCTTGACATTAAAGCTAAGTTGGTTCCCGAATGAACAGAACCTCCAAATTTACCGTCAATTAAAAAACTAAAAGAAATTCGTTTATACTTAAATTCATTATTAAAACCAATATTAAAAGGTGCTACACCTTGTCCCAAAACCTTTGGATCTCCTTGTATAGGTTTTGGAATTCCGCTGGATAGATCATAAACAATTTTTCCATTTTCACGCACATAAGAAGTGCCGTAAATAACCCCATAATGTTCTCCTACAATATGAGAAATAATGGCATTTTTTGATCTGGTTTTACTGTTATCGACATTAATTGGGGTGTCAAATTCATCGGTACTGATAATCAAACTGTTATTATACCCCATATTAAATGAAGTTTGCCAAGAAAAATTCTTATTTTTAATTGGATTACCACCAATCAACACCTCTATACCTTCATTTGATAGTTCTCCAACATTTAATATAGCAGAGGTATACCCTGAGGGAATAGAAGCAGAAGTATAAACAATATCATTGGTTGTGTGGTTATTGTAATATGCAATGTCAAAGTATAAACGGTTTAAAAATAATTTACCGGCAAGCCCTACTTCAAACTCATTTTTTTGATAAGGCACCAAGTTGGGATTTGGTATTTGGTCTCCGTTAATACCACCAAGGGGTTGCCCTTGAAAAGTGCCGTAAATAGCATAGTTCAAGTTTAAACGATAAGGATCTTGTGCGCCACCGGCAACTTGAGCATAACTGGCTCTTATTTTAAAGAAGTTTACATATTCGGGCAATTTCAAAACCTTGTCTAATAATAAACTGGAACTCAAAGACCAGTAAAATTCATTATTGGGTGTTTCTTTTCCCGGATATGACAAGGTAGAAAACCAGTCATTTCTTCCGGTAAAAGTAAGATATAAATACTGGTTATAATCCGCTTCTATAGATCCGTATATAGAATTTGTTTGTGTTTCTTTATAAAAATTGGTTGGCACAGGCAAAGTGGTTAAGTTCAAATCCTCAACCTCGGGCACTATAAAGTTGCTTCCAACAGCTTGTAATTCTTTAGAAACAAAATGTCTGGTGTTAACACCTAAAATTGCATTGAGTCCAACTTTTTTGGATAATTTTTTTTCAGCCCCAATCAATAAATCTCCGTTAAACTGGGTGTTGTTTCGAGTTAATTGTCTCAAAACACCCGCCGGTCTGTATTCTGTGCCATAAGGAGTTACTTGTTTGCGGTTTAACACATAACTGTCTATACCCATTCTTCCCGTGGCATACAACCAATCGTTAATATCAAATCTTAAGGAAGTTGCAGCAAACAAACGGTCTTTTTCATCATTATTATTGAATTTATTAACTGCCCAATAGGGATTAGTTATAAACTGAGAGCCATCGCTGGGCATTTCGGTGCCATCTTCTTTATAACCCGGTTTCATAGTAGTAATATCTACATTACCGGGAAGCAACCAAGCAACGGTATTTGCGTTACCGGGCGTATCACCAATTGTAGCTCTGTTATGAACATTTTCAGATGTATAAAATGCTGTTATGGTTGATTTTAATTTCGGATTAATTTGGGCACTGGCATTCAAAGAAATAGTATTTCTATCTAAAGTTGACTTAGGAAAAATATCTTGATTATTTAAACTTGAAAAACCAAAACGATAGTTATAATTTTTATCTGCATTAGATAAAGCAACAGAGTTATTTAAAGTGGTTCCGGTTTGATAAAATTTCTCAATATTACTTCCCAAATAAGAATATGCTCTTTTTTGTCCGTCCCAATTATATACCATACTACCATCATAAGCCGGCCCCCAAGAACTCAAATTGTTAACCAAAGCATCTTGAGTAGCCGCAACCGGGTCGGTTATCTCAACCGGCTGGTTTGTATTAGGATCATACTCATAACCGGGCTTTAGACCAAATCTGCCTTGTCCGTAACCGGTTTGCAAATCTAAAAGACCGGTATTTACTTTATCAAAAGTGATGGCACTGTTAATTTCAACTCCAAAACCTTTTCTTTTTCCTGATTTTGTAGTAATCATAATAACACCGTTAGAAGCTAATGAGCCATATAAGGCAGATGCAGAACTACCTTTTAACACAGAAATCGACTCAATATTATTTGGGTCGATATCCGAGATATCATCACCTCCGTCACCATGTTCACCACCAAAAGGACCAACTACCGATCCGTTGGTGTTATTAATAATAGGAATACCATCAATAACATATAACGGCTGATTATTTCCGGTCAAAGAACTGGCTCCCCGTATAATTACACGACTTGAACCTGCCGCCCCGCCACTGGTGGTAGATATATTTACACCGGCAACTTTACCTTGAAGGGCGGTAACCGCATTACCGGAATTGGTTTTATTTAAATCTTTGGCCTTAACATTGGTTAGAGCATACCCCAAAGCTTTTTGTTCTTTTTTGATGCCTAATGCTGTAACTACCACCTCCTTTAATTGGGTGTTACTGGGCTCTAATGCTACATTAACCGTTTGCTCTCCGTTCTTTAATTGAACTTCTTTATCTTTATAGCCTACATAACTAAAGGTTAATATTTTACCTTCAGGATTTTCTATTTTGATAACATAATTGCCATCAAAATCAGTTACAACGCCTTGTTTGGAATTTTTAAGGCTTACATTTACACCGGGTAAAGGTTCTCCGGTTTTTTGATCCGTCACGATTCCTTTAATGATGCTTGTTTGAGCATACATCATTCCTGACATAAATATCACTATAAAAGTGAATAATAAGTGGTTTTTTTTCATAAGAAATGGTTAATTTATTATTAATAATTTCATACAATATAACATTTTTTTAACATTTTCTTATGACAAAAACAACAATTTAAAAAAAATAAAAAATTATATGTCAATTTTATACAATTTCACGAAAATAATTAACGTTTCTTAAAAAAAATAGCTGCCCATGAGCAGCTATTTTTAAAAATGTTTATGAAATTATTTTATGCCAAAACCTCTTGCACCTTATCGGCAGCTTCTTGAAATTCGGTCACAAAATGCACGGGAATGCCGCTTTTTTCAATAAGTTCTTTGGCTTTATCGGCATTAGTGCCTTGCAAACGAACAATGATTGGCACATGTATTTCGCCTTTCATATTATTATAAGCGTCTACAATACCTTGCGCCACGCGGTCGGCACGCACAATACCACCGAATATGTTGACCAAAATAGCTTTAACTTTAGGATCTTTTAAGATAATACGGAAGCCTTTTTCTACCCGTTCGGCATCGGCGGTTCCTCCTACATCGAGAAAATTGGCGGGATCGCCACCGGCTTGTTTGATAAGGTCCATAGTTGCCATTGCCAATCCGGCACCATTTACCATACAACCGACATTACCGTCAAGAGCCACATAACTCAAGCCGGCTTCTTTGGCTTCTACTTCCATAGGATTTTCTTCACGTTTGTCGCGCATGGCGGCTATATCTTTATGACGGAACAATGCATTGTCATCAATCACCACCTTGGAATCTACCGCCAAAATTTTATTGTCAGACGTTTTTAAAACAGGATTGATCTCAAATAAAGAAGCATCATTCTTGGTATAAGCATCGTATAAAGCTTTTACAAATTTGACCATTTCTTTAAAGGCTTGTCCGCTCAGCCCCAAATTAAATGCAATACGACGTGCTTGAAAATCTTGTAATCCATATGCAGGATCAATTTCTTCTATAAAAATTCTATCAGGTGTTTTTTCGGCGACTTCTTCAATATTCATACCTCCGTCAGGTGAATACATAATCATGTTTTTACCTTTACCACGGTTGAGCATTACACTCATATAGTATTCTTCGGGATCGCTTTCACCGGGATAATACACATCTTCGGCAATAAGCACTTGGTTAACCTTTTTGCCTTCGGGAGGTGTTTGAGGTGTTACCAATTGCATACCTATGATTTTTGAAGCTAATTCTTTGACTTCATCAAGATTTTTGGCCAATTTAACGCCGCCTCCTTTACCACGGCCACCGGCATGCACTTGGGCTTTGACCACATACCATTTGGTGCCGGTTTCTTCTGTTAATTTCTTAGCGGCTTCCACTGCTTTTTCCGGAGTATCTGCAACTATACCACGTTGCACTCTAACACCTGATTTACTTAATATTTCCTTACCTTGATATTCGTGTAGATTCATAATTAATATTTTTATGGTTTATGCTTTTCGTTACAAAAACGAAATTTTTTCGGTTTGCTCACAAATGTAATAAAAACCTTTGAAATTATCCTGATAAAAATCAAGATTTTGCAGCCTCTACAATAGCGTTAAAATCATTGGCATTGAGAGAGGCGCCTCCTATAAGTCCGCCGTCGACATCGGGTTTTGCAAAAATTTCACCTGCATTGGACGGTTTAACACTACCACCATATAAGATACGAACATTACGAGCCAAATCTTGACCGTATTTTTTGGCTAATACTTGCCGTATGTGTGCATGCATTTCTTGTGCTTGTTCGGGAGTGGCTGTTTCACCGGTTCCAATAGCCCAAACCGGTTCATAAGCAATAATAATGTTTTTGTATGCTTGCAAAGGTAATTCGAAAAGGGCGTTTTTTAGCTGTGTTTCAACCACTTTAAAATGTTGTCCGGCTTGTCGGTCACTTAATTGTTCTCCTACACAAAAGATATTAGTCATACCTTTTTCATAAGCTTGATGTGCTTTTTGCTTTAAAATTTCGTCGGTTTCGTTAAAGTAAGCGCGTCGCTCACTATGTCCTAAAATAACCGTGTTTACCCCTAAAGCTTGCAACATGGGCGCAGATATTTCGCCGGTATAGGCACCACTGTCGGCAAAGTGCATGTTTTGGGCGGCGATATCAATTAAAGTTCCCTGAGTTTTATCAACAGCCATAGACAAATTGACAAAAGGCGGCGCAATAATAACCTCCACTTTATTTTCCGTATCTACTTGTTTTAATAAATCATTGATTAATTGCTCGGCTTCGGGCAAAGTTTTATTCATCTTCCAATTGCCGGCTACTATTTTTGTTCTCATACTTTTTTATTTGCAATTTACAAAACTTTATTTAGGAATAGCAAGTATCTTTCCGGTTTTTATTGCCGGTCTATAACATCCAACTCCGTGGCAAAATAAACCATCTTGGGGCTAAACTTAAGGTGAAGTTCATTTAAAATCGGATATAATTCATTTTGAATAAATCTATCTAAATCATCTTTATTAGCCGCTTGAAATTGTATTGAGAATGAATTTCCTTGTGCTTCATCTACCATAATTTTACTGGTAATGGCATTTTGCAATAAACCGCTTCTTAACATTTTCGGAATAAATGTTTCTTTGATATATTGAAGCCAATCCTTCTCTATTTCATTGTCAATATTAAAGGTAATGTTATAAATATACATGAGAGTCTTTATTTAATTGGTTAAATTCATTTCATACAACTTATCTGCTATTTTACGGTTATCCGCCAGTCGTGGAATTTTATTTTGTCCACCCAGTTTGCCTATAGATTTCATATAAGCATCAAAACCACCTTTTATTACCGGCGTAATTTTTACCGGTTGCAATACTTTGCCGTCTATTAAATCTTTGTAATAAACATTTTGTTTTAGCATGGATTGTTCAATAATTTCGGCAAAATTTAGGAGTTTTTCCTGCGTAATTTCCGTTTCAAATTCAATCAACCATTCGTGGTAGGGCAATTGGTTTTGAGGCGGATTAATCTGAGGTGCTACCGTAAATTCACTGATACCGATACCTGTATGTTGCATGGCTTCTTTAATGGCGGTTTCCACTTCTTTGGCAATAACGTGTTCACCAAAAGCCGAAATAAAATGTTTGATACGACCGGTTACTTTAAGTCTGTATGGTTTGGTGGAAGTAAACATAACCGTATCGCCAATATTGTATGCCCACAAACCGGCATTGGTGTGTAAAATCAGTGCATAATTGACACCGGTTTGCACTTCAGCTAAGGATAAGCGTGTGGGATTGTCGTCAAAAATTTCGCCGGCCGGCACAAACTCGTAAAACATGCCGTTGTCGGTGAGTAAAAGCATATCATCTCGTCCGGGTTTGTCTTGATAGGCAAAAAAACCTTCCGAAGCCGGATACAATTCGATACTATCGACAGTCCTTCCTATCAAGTTTTCAAACTTTTTTCGATAAGGTTCAAAATTGAGACCGCCGTAAACAAACAAATTAAAATCGGGAAAGATTTTGCCTACGGGCTTTCCTGTTTTTTCAATCAGTTTTTCAAAATAAGTTTGCACCCATGAAGGTATCCCGCTGATAAGGCTCATGTTTTCATGCAGGGTTTCTTCCACAATTTTATTCACTTTGGTTTCCCAATCGCCAATAGTGTTGGTCTCCCACGAAGGCATACGGTTTTTTTGAAGATATTTGGGAACAAAGTGAGCCACAATACCCGACAAACGTCCGGTTTTAATACCACCGACTTCGTCAAGAACGGGACTGCCTTGCAAAAAAATCATTTTGCCGTTTACAAAATCTGCCTGTTTGGTTTCATATATATAATGTAACAAAGCATGTTTGGCGGCTTTAATGTGATATGGCATGGATTCTTTGGTGATAGGTATATATTTGGTGCCCGATGTAGTCCCCGAAGTCTTGGCAAAATAAATAGGGCGTCCTTTCCAAAGCACATTGTATTCGCCGTTGATAATACGATCAATATATGGTTTAAAACCTTCGTAATTGCGAATAGGGATATTTTTTTTTAATTTTTCATACGAAGTAATACCGCTAAAATCATGATCTTTGCCAAATGCCGTATTTTCGGCACTGCTGACTAATTGACGTAATACTTTTTGTTGGGCTTGCACCGGATTATTAATCCATTTTTGGTTTTGACCAACCACCCTGGCAGCATAAAGTTTGGCTAAAAAAGATTTTAAACCCATATTTTATTGATTAAAATTGATAAAATCAACGGGATTTACAGGGGTTTCTTTTATCCATAATTCGAAATGTAAATGTGGGCCCGTCGTTTTTTCTCCACTATTGCCGGAAATAGCTATAGCTTCTCCTTCTTGAACTAAATCACCAACCTGACGTAATAATTTTTTATTATGTTTATAAATTGACACAATATTATTTGGATGTTTTATAATAATTGTATTGCCTGTATCGGCCGACCAATCTGC
>JAMOMQ010000113.1 GCA_027066995.1 Flavobacteriales bacterium | reverse complement strand
GCTATGGAATAGACCGCTTCGGTGGCTTTAAACTTGATTTTTTCCACTGCGTTAAACAAGTTCAATTTGCTCATTGCCACTTCGGCGCTGTAATCGGCATCGGGATTTTGCAGCAATTTCTTTTGCGTAGCCAATAAAGCACTTTCCGCCATATAAATCTCAATCAAAATATCGGCGGCATCTAACACCAATTGCTGTTGTCCGCCCAGTTTATCGCCAAATTTTTGAGCACCGGTTCCGGCAATCAACAAAAAGACTTTTTTCAGTCGTTTTACCATTTCCAATTCTTCGTCCAATTCATTTTTAAACTCCGGCTTATCAAAAGACGGTATTCCCATCAATTCACCGGCAACGGCTTTGGCAGGTCCCAACAAATCCAATTGTCCTTTCATGGCTTTGCGAAGCAACATACTCACGGTCAGTAACCGGTTGATTTCGTTGGTGCCTTCGTAAATACGGGTAATACGGGCATCACGCCACCAACTTTCCATAGGCATTTCTTCCGAAAATCCCATACCGCCGAAAATTTGCAAACCTTCGTCCGAAACAATTTGCGTGCCGTCCGATACATATACTTTTAATATTGCCGCTTCAATGGCATACTCTTCAAAAGCTTTTTTTTCGGCTTCGGGTTCTGACAAACCTTCCGTTTTATATTGTTCAATTTTATCCGAAATATCTTGTGCCGCACGATAAATACCCGATTCCGACACATAAGTCCGTGTGGTCATTTCGGCAATTTTTTTCTTTATGGCACCAAAATTAATCAAAGGTTGTCCAAACTGTTTACGTTCATTGGCATACCGGATACTTTCACCTATAATTCGTCGCATGGCATCGACAATACCTGCCGCTAACTTAATACGACCGACATTCAACACGTTCAGAGCAATTTTAAAACCTTCTTGACGTTTGCCCAACATATTTTCGACCGGTATTTTTGTATCACTAAAAAATATTTGCCGGGTGGACGACGAACGAATACCCAACTTATGTTCTTCTTCGCCCAATTTAAAACCGTTGGGATTGTCGGGATCATATTCAAAAATGAAAGCCGTTAGTTTATCGTCTTTCACACCATTTTCAACAATTTTGGCAAACACAATAAAGGTATGGGCAAAACCGGCATTACTGATCCACATTTTTTGACCGTTGATGATATAATATTTGCCGTCGTCGGACAACACGGCGGTCGTTTTTCCGCTGTTGGCATCCGAACCTGCTCCGGGCTCCGTCAGGGCATAAGCGCCAATCCACTCGCCGGTAGCTAATTTGGGCAAATATTTTGCTTTTTGTTCTTCGGTTCCGTATAAGAATATAGGCATCATACCGATACCCGTATGTGCACCGTAAGCCGTTGCATACGAACCGGTTGCGCCCGATACGCGATCGCATACCAACATAGCTGTGGTAAAATCCATACCCAAGCCGTTATATTGTTCGGGAATACCTACGGATAAAAAACCCATTTCACCGGATTTTTTCATCAATTCCAACACCAAGTCGTAGTCGTGTTGTTCAAAGCGCGGTTTTACGGGCATCATTTCCCTATCAACAAATTCGGTAGCGGCATCTGCCATCATTCGTTGCTCTTCGGACAAATCGTCCAAAGTAAAAATATCATTGGCTGTGTAATCTCTGATTACAAAATCGGCTCCTTTTTTCATTTTATTATTTTTTTTAATTGTTTTTAAAATCTAAATTTATTATGCGTGCATAATATTTTTCTACAAAAATGTTATTTGACATCAAACATCAAAAGCATTAATCTTTACGTAAAAAGTCCCGGTAATAATTATAGCGTCTTCTCTATGAATAAAAAGAGATATATTAAACCAAACAGACTTTTAACATCAAACACCTGACATCCGTCATCAGACATCCAGCATCCAACATCTGACATCCCTACAACAATTCAAATATACCTGCGGCACCTTGTCCGGCACCTACACACATGGTTACCATGCCGTATTTACCACC
>JAMOMQ010000112.1 GCA_027066995.1 Flavobacteriales bacterium | reverse complement strand
GCGCTGAAAATCAGTAAAATAAATTTGTTTGAAAACGCTTTTTTAATGCTTTTGCTCGAAAAAAAAATCTTTTAACAAAACTTATAACGGCCTAAACGGCTTTCTTTTCGGATTTTATTATTCGGTTCTTGGAACTTTTTGGGAAAATCGGCTGTTTTGGTTGATTTAACTATAACAAAATTACATTTTTTTAAGGATTTAAGCAAAATTTTATAGTTGTTTTTTTTGAAATATATTAAATAAAATAAACCTTCGATTGAAAATGTGTTGAAATATAAGAAATAAAGGTCTGTTTTATTGAAGTTTATTTAATATTGCTTATATGAATAAATGATGTATATATAATGTATAAAAGGCTTAAAAAATTAAACTCCACAATCCTTACTTCCAACCAAATCGTTCTTTAATCCGGAATTGTATAAAAAACATGACAGGTACTATGACCAATGTTAAGAATGTTGCAAAGGTTAAACCATTAATGACTGCTTTGGCAATAGGCCCCCAAAAAGCTACATTTTCACCACCGATATAAATATTAGGATCAAAATGAGTAAATAATCCGATGAAATCTATATTTAAACCTATAGCTAAAGGTATCAATCCCAAGACTGTGGTAATAGCGGTTAATAAGACCGGACGCAATCGCGTTTTACCTGCTTCTATCAAACTTTCGTAAACAATATTAAGGGGTGTTTTTGAGTCATCATCTTCTATACCCGCCTCTAATCGTTTTCTTTTTATAGTTAGCAAGGTGTAGTCCAATAAAACAATGGCATTATTTACCACAATTCCGGCCAGCGAAATGATACCAATCATGGTCATAACCACTATAAAATCTTGGCGCATAATAATGAGTCCCAAAAAGACACCAATCATACTCAACACAACTGTCATGAGTATGATAATCGGAGTGGTCATAGAGTTGAATTGTGTTACTAAAATTAAGAAAATCATAAAAATGGCCAATACCAAGGCTTTAGATAAAAAACCCATATTTTTTTTCATTTCTTTTTGTTCGCCCAAAAATTGATAACTCATATTATGCGGTAAATCATAGGCTTGCATACGATGATTGAGTTTGGCAACTATTTCATTGGCATTATACCCTTCCAACACATTGGAGGTTATAGCAATTACGCGCTTTAAATCTTTGCGTTTGATTGCACTAAAGCTTGATGCCGAAGTCATGTGTGCTACAGCAGAAATGGGGACACTTACAATTTTGCCGGATTGTTGATCGCGATAAACAATGTGCTGATTCATCAAATTTTGCCTGTCATACCGGTATTGATTGGCCAAGCGCACATTGATGGGATAATCATCATCCGCGTCTTTAAAACGATCAACTTCTTTGCCATAAATGGCAGTACGTAACGCCATGCCTATTTGTCCTGTTTTAACTCCTAAACGACCGGCCTTTTCACGATCAATATATACGGGTAACTCGGGTTTGTTTTTATCGACATCAATTTGCAGGTTCTCAATACCCATGATATTGGCATCGGTCAAATATTTTTTAATTTTTAAGGCTTCATTTAATAATTGGTCATAGTCATCGCCTATCAGTTCCAGGTCTATAGGCGCACCGGTAGGCGGTTTGTTTTGATTTTTATCTACAGAAATTTTAATACCTGCATAACCTTTGACCAAATTTCTTATATCGTTAAGAATGTGTGATGTATTCACGCCTTTACGGTATTTAAAATCGACAAAATCAAGGGTGATTTTAGACTTGTTTGGCGTTTTGCCGCCTTGTGGTCCTTTGTTGGGGTCACCGGTGCCTTCACCCACTTGTTCTATTATAGAGGTTAATAAGTAATTGTAATTTTTATCATTGAAATATGTCTGAATTTTTTTTGTAATTTTTTTAGTAAAATCATCTACGACATCAATATCAGTACCTACGGGAAATTCGGTATAAACATAGATTTGGTTGGGTTGTGTATCAGGAAAAAAACTCATTTTGGGTGGAAAAATTTTTAATAAAGCCACTGATAAGAATAACAGCAATACGGTTCCTGTAAAAAAGACATAGATGTTTTTACCTTTTAAGGCAAACCTTAATAAATTTTCATATTTGGTTTCTAACCAAGGTAAAAATTGATTTTGAAACCATTTAATGGTATCGACTAGCAAATAATTGTAAACCAATACCCAAACAGCCATCATCATCAACATTAAAGCAATGGCATTGACGGCACCGGCCTTAACGGAAGAGGTTTGTTTCATTCCAAAATAGCGTATTGCAAATAACAACAGACTGAGAGTAAGATATATTATAAACTTTTTAAGCACTTGCCGTTTGGGTATTGGTTTTTCTTCCAAACTCATATAACTCATGGTCAGCACCGGATTGATGACCAAAGCTACAAACAAAGAAGAAGACAATACAATAATTAAAGTAATGGGCAAATATTTCATAAACTCCCCAATGATTCCCGGCCAAAAAGCCAAGGGTATAAAGGCTGCCAAAGTGGTTGCCGTAGATGCAATAATAGGCCATGCCACTTCGCCGACTGCATATTTGGCAGCTTCAAAAGGTTTATACCCTTCTTGCCGGAACCTGTAAATATTTTCTACAATCACAATACCGTTATCAACCAACATACCCAAAGCTAAAACCAAGGCAAAAAGCACCATGGTGTTAAGAGTCACTCCCATAGAGGAAAGAATTAAAAATGACATCAACATGGAAAGAGGAATGGCAATACCGACAAAAAGTGCATTACGAAAACCCATAAAAAACATTAGAACACCAACGACTAAAATCATACCTAAGATAATACTGTTTTCAAGGTCGGATACTTGAGCACGGGTACGGTTAGACAAATCATTGGTAATACTGACACTTATATTCTTAGGAAATATATTGGCTTTGGTCTGTTTAATAATTTTTTTTATTTCGTCCGAAGCTTCAATTTGATTGGCGCCACTGCGTTTTTTAATATCCAACATAACCACCGGTTGTCCAAATTCGCGGGCGTAACTTTCGGCATCTTGCTGTTTATAATAGACCTTGGCGACATCTTTTAAATAAGTCACTTTGTCTTTGGCTTTTCTTATGACAATATCTTCTATTTCTTTTGGTGTTTTAAACTCCCCTATCACTCTGACATTGCGTCTGATACCATTTTCTTTGATATCGCCGGCCGAAATAGTCAAATTTTCATTTTTGATAGCCTGTTCAATATTGTTAAAACTGATATTACGGCTGATCATTTGATTCAGATCAACGGCTACTTCAACTTCTTTATCCTGCACACCGCGAATATCTGCTGCAGATATTTGAGGCAATTGCTCTATTTTATCTTGCAAAAACTCTGCAAACTTTTTAAGTTTCTCAGGTGTATAATCACCGGATATGTTGACATTCATTATGGGTTTTAATTCCGAAAAATCAAGTTTTACAGCTTTAGGATCTTGTGGTAAATCATTAGGCCATTCTTTGTCGCCCATAGCTTCGTCTATTTTATCTTTGACATCTGACAGGGCCTTATCTGGGTCAACATCAAAGGTAAATTTGACATCTATGCTGGAAAATCCGGCTTGCGAGGTTGATTTAATTTCATCAATTCCTTTGATTTTTTTAAACTCCGTTTCGAGCGGACGGGTAATCAAATTTTCGATATCTTCGGCCGAATTGCCCGGATACGGTGTTGTTACAAACACTTCGGGGGCTGCCACATCGGGGAAGGCCTCGCGCGGCATATTGAGGTAGGCATATAATCCGCCAATACTCAATAGCACAATAATCAATTTGACCGTATTGACATTTTTTAAAGCACCGGTGGACAGATTAAACTCTTTATATATTTTTTTCATAAGTTACAGTTTTGATAGAGACAACTTTTTGTTGTAAAAGTTTACTTTTTAACGATTAGTTTTTGTCCTACTTTAACAGCATCACTTTTTAAACCGTTCCAAGCTTTTAGATCAGCCAAAGACACTTTGTATTTTTTATGAATTTTAAAAAGCGTTTCGCCTTTGTTAACCGTATGATAAACAGGTTTTGTTTTTTGGGTTTGCTGTTGCCCTTTTACCGGCGCCTCATCCTTTGGTTTTAAATTGTCAGGCTTGGACACCTTGACCAAATCGCCTTCGGTTAATCCACGGGCGGCTTGAGTAGCAATAATATCACCTGGGATTAATCCGGAAGTTATCATCACCAAGTCTTTGTATGATTTACCAAGTGTTACTAATCTTTTGCTGACTTTGTATATATCCGGTCGGTCTTTTACAGGCACCAAAACATAAACATAATTTTGTCCGTTGCGATCTTCTTGCACCAAAGATAGAGGCAACACAATAGCGCTATCCGTTTCAAAATCTTTGATTTGCAATTGTCCGGTCAAATTGGGTTTTAGATCACCATCTACATTGACCAAATTGACTCTTATTTTAAAAGTCCTATTATTAGGATGGATAAAATTACCGACATAATTGACGGTAGATTTAATTTGTTTTTGAATTTCGGGAAAATAAATATTGACCGGTGTGCCTTTCTTAATTTGCGGTAAATAGCGCTCCGACACATCGGCTTGCATATAAACTTTTGACAAATTAACCACACGTGCCACGGGACGTTGCGGCGCAGCCATCTCACCCTCTTTAATCATGAGGTCATCTAAGGTGCCCGATATAGGAGCTTTTACTTTAAATTTGGACAATTGCGATTGTAAGGTGCGTAATTTTTTAGCTAAAGATTCTTTTTTGGTTTTAGCTTGCAGATAAGCCATTTCGGAGCCTATTTTTTGATCCCAAAGCCGTTTTTGACGGTCGTAAGCTGTTTTGGCCAAAGCATATTGGGTGCGCACTTCGGCTATTTGATTACGCAATACTTGATCGTCAAGTAGCATAATGATTTGCCCTTTAACCACGCGGTCGCCTTCGTTTTTATAAATTTTGGTAACGCTTCCCATTACCTCCGGCATCACCATAACATTACCGTCAGTGTCAATATTACCTTGCAAATCAATATAATGCATAAAATGTTGATTATCAACAACTATAGCATCTATAACCGGTATATCTTCGGCTTTATTTTGATTCAATTTCTTATCTATTTCAATTAAAATCTTATTTAAACTATCTATTTGCTTTTCAATTCGGCTTTTTTGGGTAACCAAATCTGCAGGCTGTGATTTTTCCGATTGGCTACAAGATGAAAGTAGTATCAAAAAGATTAATAAGACGGCGAATGGTTTCATATAGTAATATTGACTTGTTAGATTATTCATAATTATTTAATTTTTAAGCGGTTAACGTCCTAAAATATTTTCTAAAGCGATTTTTTTATTGACAATGGAAATGATAGATTGCAAATATTGTTGTTGGGCTTGGTATAACTGTAAGCGGGCCTGATTGAGTTGAAAACTATTACCAACGCCTTCTTTATATTTAACAGCCTCTTTTCGAGCTATTTTTTCGGCCAATGTCAAGTTGTCTTTGGCTATATCATAATTTTTAAAACTATGTTCGTATTCGTTTTTAGCTTTGGTATATTGCAAATTGAGTTCTTTTTGTTTTTCCTTCAAATCAATTTGAGCATTTTTGTAGGCCAAACGGGCTTGTTTTACTTTAGCTGCCCGTCCCAAACTGCTAAAAATAGGAATATTAATATTGATACCAAATAAGGATTGCGGATACCAGCTTTGATTGTCGTCAAAAAACTTAAATTCGTTGTTATAGGCATTTTTTCCATAATTAACAAAAGCGGCAATTGTGGGCAAGGCCTTTGTTTTTTCATATTTAACTTGTAGTTTTTTGGCTTTTTCTTGATTTTTAGCAATCAAATAATCAATGTTTTGCTCCATATCAAAAGGTTGTTGTAACAAATCCAACTGCATAGCGGACTCTTTGATCGTTTCAACCGAATCGGACAATTCTAAACCGGCATCAACCGGACGTCCCATGGTAAAATTGAGCATCTGATAAGCCACGGCTTTCATACGCATTAAATAGTCCAGTTGATTTTGCAAATTGGACAATGTAATTTGCAATTGTTCTACATCCGTCTCTTCGACCAAACCATTTTGAAACATTTGTTTGACTTCAAACAAGTTTTGACTGACGGTTTTGATATTTTGTTGCATAATACGGATGCTCTCATCGGTAAACAAAGCATTGCCGTAAGCATTGACTACCGCTTCTTTGACTTTTTGAGCGGTTTTGATTTGGGCGTTTTCACTGATTTTCTTAAAAGTTTTGGCCGACTGCAAGCCGACCAAATAAGAGCCGCTAAAAATCAATTGTTTTAAGGTGGCCGACCATTTCATATTTTGTTCGGTGCCAAATTTGACCGGAACATAAGTGCCTTGAGGCGCAGACGGATTAAAAATACGTGCCGGCATCAAATTTACCGGTTGTTCCAAAAATTTTTGATAAGATGCCGTGCCATCAATTTGCGGAAAACCCATTGAAGTGGTTTCCCACACCTTTTTTTGGGCTTTTAAGACGTCATTACCGGCCTTTTTTACTTGTGCATTATTTTGTAAAGCATAATTAATGGCATCTTGTAAACTAAAGCGAATCAGCTGTTGTGCCCATAAGCCTTGAAAACCGAACAAGATTATTATAATATATATTTTTTTCATATGTAACAAGGTTATTTACCGGTAAGTTCTTTTAATTTTTTTCGACCTTTTTTGGTGGAAATGCCGGTTAAAAACATTTTTAAAAACAAATCCATGGTTTGATGCCTGTCAAATAGTTCGGGAGGAAACAATTCGGGATTCATCAAATTTAAAGTGTTGCTGTAATACATGCGTTTTACAAAATCTTTGTCCAGATCAGATTTGTAGTAGCCGGATTTGACCCCTTTTTTCAAGTTATGATCCAAGCATTCCATAATAGAATTAAATTTACGGTTTTCTAGATTTTGAGCTATATCCGGGTAATATTTTTTTAATTGAAAATGCGAAGATGTTTCCGATTTATTGATGTTCTCTTTAATAAGATCTTTGACCCTAAATAATTCTTCATACGGATTGAGTTTCATCATACATATTTGATCAATCCGGGTTTGTATCTGATCAAAAATATAATCTACCGTTTGTCTTACCAAATCATTTTTATTGGCAAAATACCGGTATATCGTTTTTTTTGAAATACCCAGTTCTTTGGCAATCTGATCCATGGTAACATTTTTAATACCGTATTTATAATTTAATTGTGCTGATTTTTGTATAATTTTATCTTTCATAAACTTAAAATTTATAGCACAAAGATATAAAGGAAACTTTAAATACCAAAATAGTTTTTAAAGTTTAATCAAATTTTAAGTTTTGAATACTCTGAAGTTGTTTGGGTTGACCGGATAAAAAAATAGACGGCTGTTTAACCGTCTATTTATTATTTTTTTATTAAAAACTATGATTTAGCGCTTAAGCGTAAAGTGTCCTTTATAAATTTTGCCGCTAGGCAACACCAACATATACCAGTAATCATTGGATACTAATGGGGTACCTTTAAAGGAACCGTCCCAAACTTCGTGTATCTGTGTATGCATTTGCTTGATTAATTTGCCATAACGATCATAAATATATAAGCTGGCTTCCGGTGTGTTTTCAGAATTTATAATCCGCCAATAATCATTATATCCGTCACCATTGGGTGTAAAAAATTGCATGTTAATCAAATTGGTAACATGAACATTTAATATATCATTATATTCACAAGCATTGGCATCTCTGATTGAAATATTGTAATCGCCATCGGGCAGTTCTATAAAATAATTAGATGTTTGATAATCAATTCCGTTAACCGAATATTCGTAAGGCGGTAATCCGCCGGTTGCTTCTACAGACAATTCACCGTATAATACCGGGGTAGCGGTTACGTTAATAGGATTTAGAACAGTAACATGAATGGTATCGGTTGCCGAACAAGTGCCGCGGTCCAAATTGAGCACCACATCATAATCTCCTGAAGCATTAAGTGTCAATTCATCGGTGGTATTACCCGAAATATTTCCGTTGACAATCCATTCATACCGGTCGGCATCGGTAATATTGGATTTAACAATGGCTGTATCACCAAAACATACGGTTTGGTCGCCTCCTAAATTCAAATATGGTATGGGATCAAAAGTTACTTGCACATCGTCTGATGCATCGCAACCTATAGTATTGGTTACTATTAAGGTATATAAACCCGACTCTGTCACATCCAAAGTAGGATTGGATGCTCCGGGAATGTCATCACCGTCTTTTTGCCATTGATAAACTTCATTACCCGAGAGATTGGGAATATCAGGTGTCAAAGTAACTACATTACCATCACACTCAACTATATCAGGACCTAAACTAACTATGGGGCGGGGTTCTATATGAACTACCACCTCGTCACTGGCGCTACAAATACCATAATTAGCTGTTACCGTATAAGTGCCTGAATCACTAACTGTCAAGGTTGGTGTCGTTACACCCGGCAGTACCACACCGTCTTTTTCCCATTCGTATGAGGTGGCGTTAGCTGTTGTTCCGTCCAAAGTCACCGTCGGGTTGTCACATTCATTAATATCAGGGCCTAAATCCGGTGTTCCCAATTGATTGTCAAAAAATACGGTAACCGTATCGGTTAAAGTATATTGTTGTCCGGTATTGGGATCATTATAACTGGCTTCTACTCTAAAAACGGTATCTTCGGTTACGCATACATTAATAGATTGTCCCGAACCGACCAAAGTATTGGTTGCATCATTATACCATTTATAATCAAATACGATGGTCGACGGGTTATGATTTGGCACAAAACGCCATAATTCAGGAGCAGTGTCGGGCACCGTCCAAGCACCGGTATTTCGTCCCGTAGGAACATAGGCCACCGTGCCGTCTTGATTTTGAATACCGACAACCGCATTACCATTGTTCCAAGACGAACACAAATCCTTTTGGTCTATTTGCACATCAATAACATTAGAGGTTTCATATAAAACAATACGTTGGGTGGTATGCAAGTTATTACAGCTGAAATGTGCCACATTGTCAAAAGTAAATACAAATTTTCGTTGCGGATACTCTCCCGACACATAATAAGTAATGGTATTAGGCGTCACACTGGGATCCAAATCATGATAAGCACCAAAAATAGCATTTCTAAAAAGGTCAGGTGATGGCAGAGATGTATCAAACTGCCAAGCACTATATTGATTCGGAGCTTGAATAGGAGGTGAATTCCTGTTCGTTTCAAAAGAAATTACCCCATTGCTGGAAATAATAACATAATTATAAGGTTGTCCGAAATAATAAAAGGTAAAAGGCAAAGTAATCACATTAGTCCATCTATCATCAATATTAAGATAGGTTTGGTTAATAGTCCCGCTGGGAGGCAAAGGACAAGGTGTGTCTGCATTAATGGCGTATGTATCTGTCTGTGCCCCTATACCCGGGAAAACTATTGCCGATAAGGTAGTGCAGTTATTATTACAGTCTACGGTTACATCGGGCCCTGCATCCAATTGACTACATTGGGCATTGAGTCCGGTTATAATATTGGCAGTAATAATAAGATATAAAATGAGCTTTTTCATAAAAAACTTATGTTTTCAATTTAATTACCAAAAATATTATTTTATCAGTATCTTTGACATTTACTTTATGTTAAAGTCTTTAATATTTGTATAATTCTCATTATTT
>JAMOMQ010000111.1 GCA_027066995.1 Flavobacteriales bacterium | reverse complement strand
GAAAAACTACAGTTGTTCTTAAACTACGAAACAAGCAGGTATTTAAAGGCGATGTATAAAAAAAAAACGGAATATTAGATTAAAATATATTTCTTTTTTACATTATTGCTACATAAGTAACTGTTTGTTATTAAGAAACATTCTAAATTTGCAAAAAAAGAACATGAAAAAATTTATATCAAAACTATTTATGGGGAACATAGTTGAAAAAACAAGCATAAACGCCCCCTTTGATGCCGTTATGAAATCATTGGAAAAATCGGTAATTGATAATAATTTTGCCATTCAAGCGGTTCATGATTTAAAAGCCACTTATGCCAAAAAAAATCTTAATTTGGATCCGGATTTTGAATATAAGATTGTTCAAATTTGCAACGCACCAAAATCTTATAAAGCCTTAACCGACATGAGCTTTGATATGGGTATTATGATGCCCAAAAGCATTATTGTAGCACGTGAAAAAGGAAAAACCACTTTGCGTTATATGAAAATGAGACCTTGGATGGTTAGCCTAATGTTCCCTGATTTGGAAGTTGCACCGCTCTCAAAACATGTAAGTGAAATAATGGATAAAATTGTAAAGGATACTATTACCGGATTATCATAAAATTACAGCGCTTAATAGTTTAATAAAGCGGCAGTCTCAAAAGTGTTTTTTAATAACTTGAAAAAAACAAATCATCAAATCGTGATTTTCAATTGAAAGATTTCTCTCATTTGCTCGAGAAATGACAGACAATTCCTTCTTTTGAGACTGTCGCTTTAAATTATAAAATTTAATGCCAATCCGCTCAATTAAAGATTCTTAAAGAAATCATACAACATACGCACGCCAAAGCCGGTACCACCTTTACCTTTATAGTCTTGCGGGCTTTCTAAAAATGCCGGTCCGGCTATATCAATATGGATATAAGGTTGCTTGGCAAAGTGTTCTAAAAATTTACCGGCTGTAATCATTCCGGCATTGCCACTGCCAATGTTTTTGAGATCGGCAATATCTGATTTCATTTCGTCTTTCCATTCATCCCAAAAAGGAAATTCTACCAAACGCTCGTGCACTTTATTACCCGATTTGTCCAGTTGTTTAAAATACTTTCGCGGGGCATTGCCCATTACAATAGCAGCTTTGTCGCCAATGGCACGCACGGCAGCACCGGTTAATGTGGCCGCATCTATAATAACTTCGGGCTTGTATTTGTCGGCATAAGCAATGGCATCGGCTAATATCATGCGGCCTTCGGCATCGGTATTAAGCACTTCTACGGTGGTGCCGTCATACATTTTTACGATATCGCCGGGGGCATAAGCATTTTTGCCCGGACGGTTATCGGTCGCAGGAATCAAAGCCACCACCCAAACGGGTAATTTGTTTTTTGAAATAGCATCCATCGTGCCGGCCATCATAGCAGCGCCGCCCATATCGCTTTTCATCAAATCCATAGAATGCGGTGTCGGTTTTAAACTCAATCCGCCCGTATCATATACTACCCCTTTACCAACTAAAACAATGGGCTTTTTATTTTTAGCATTTTTTGGTTTCCACTCCATAATGGTAAAGGTCGGCGGCAACACCGAACCTTTATTGACTGCCAATAGACCGCCCATGCCCAAATCTTCTATTTCTTTTTTATGTAAAACTTTGACTTTAAGACCGTCATTTAAAGTTTTCTTTTGTAATTCCATTGCCAAACGGGGTGCATCTAAATAAGACACCGGTTCATTGACCAAGGTGCGCGCCCATAAGACCGCTTCAATCACGTTTTTAAGTTCGTCTATTTTCTTTTGAGACAAGCCTTTAACTTTAACCGATTTTAGTTTGTTTTTTTTCTTGTCTTTATCAGAAAAATATTTTAAAAATTGATAATCGGATAAATAAATACCTTCTAAAAAAGCTGCTAATTTATCATCATCGCCTCCCACTACCAATATTTCTTCTTCTTTATCCTTTAAATCGGTATGTATTTTATGCGCTTGTTTGCGAACTTTTTCCAAATCGGCCTTTTTAGTATTGACCACATACATATTATGTTTGGGTGTTTTGACTGATTGAATTTCTTCTTTGTCAAAACCTTCTTTCATAAAAGGCACGACTTTATCACAAGGTAAATGTTTGATATCTGATTTTTTGTCCGCTAATACAATGACATTTTTGGCCTTTTCAGGCATTTTTTTTATTGATTTTATTTTCATTTTAAAATATTTTAAATTAATAAATTATAATTGAGTTTGTCCTAAAAAGACAAAGTAATACATATATACAACATATAAGCCCAAATATATACTGCCTTTGACCCAGCCTATCTTATGTCGTTTAGGCAACAAAGACAAAGGAATAATCAAGGCCGAAATACCTAACATCCATAAAATATCAACATTAATCAGCTTCATATTGGTAATATGTATGGGTTTGATTATGGCGGTTATCCCCAAGACCGATCCGATATTAAAGATGTTGGAACCGACCAAATTACCAAAAGACAAATCTTTTTCTTTTTTGAGGGCGGATATAATGGAAGCGGCCAATTCGGGAATACTGGTACCGATAGCCACAATACTGACCCCAATAACACGCTCACTCACACCTACTTGACGGGCTAATGTTTTGGCGCCATCTACCAAAAATTCGGCGCCGGCCCAAAGCGCTACACCTCCTATAACCAACCAAAGCATTATTTTAAAAATATTGGCTACGGCAGTATCTTCATCTATCTCTTCCAACTCGTTTAAATCTATATCACCGGCTTGAGACGCATGTTTTAATAAAACATAAATAAATATAATCAACAACAAAAACAAAATTAAACCTTCAATAAAACTCAAAATCATATCGTTTTTTAAAAAGAAATACAACAATCCGGATAATAATAACATAGCCGGAATATTGTATTTATACGAAATGCGTTTGATAAAAATAGGTGTCAAAATAGCCGTAGCACCCAATACCAAAGCCAGATTGGCAATATTGGAACCTACCACATTGCCCAAAGCCAATTCGGGGGAGCCGTCCAAAGCAGCATTGATGCTGACCAAAAGCTCAGGTAGTGAAGTGGCAAAAGACACCACTGTCATGCCTATGACAATGCGCGACAACTTAAATTTTAATGATAAACCGACAGAGGCCCGCACCAAATACTCGCCTCCTACGACCAACAGCACAAGACCTAAAAGAATGTAAAATATGGACATATATTGTTTTTGGACAAAAATACGATTTTTTAATATACAAATGCAGCAAGCTTATTATACCAAATTGGTTTGTATCAGTATTAAAGTTTATTAAAACATAATTTTCGCCCGAACTTGTAAATAATTAAAACAAATTATTTTTTACGCTTTTTTTTCTTAGGTTTATGATGACTTTGCCTGGCCAAAAGTTTTTTGTATTTGCGTTCGCGGTGCCACCACAGAAAAGGGCCTAAAAGGGTAACACCTACCAAAATTGAAAATATACCGTAGAGTAAATCCTTTTGTGTAAAATGCCAATTCCAAGCAAAAACTTTGGAAAATACAACGACAAATACGCCATATACAAAACCGGTTACCAAAGAAAATTTTACCGCTCCTTGTTGACGTTTTTGTCCCCAATATTCTAAAAAACGTTTGTCTCTGTCTGTCATAATTTTAAGATCTTGTTAAAGTTAAGTGCCAAATTTACAAAAATTGTATCTTTACTCAAATTTTTAAAGAACCATGCTCAAAAAAGTTAAGCAAAGCTTACAATCTATCCCCGGTTGGACCGCCAAAAAATACTTATTGGCCATATCCGGTGGTATTGACAGTATGGTTTTGGCACATCTTTTTAAAAAATTAGAATTGGATTTCGAACTGGCACATTGCAACTTTAAATTGCGCGGACAAGAAAGTGACGCCGATCAAAACTTTATCATAAGCTTTGCCAAAGAAAACGGGCTTAAATTACATCTTAATGTTTGTGACTTATCCAATTCTAAACAAAATACACAAATAGCTGCTCGAAACGCCCGCTATCAATGGTTTCAACAACTGATGCAGCAAAGCCCATTTGATTATTTGGTTACAGCCCATCATTTAGATGACAGTATCGAAACTTTTTTTATCAATCTGCAACGCGGCACCGGTTTAAAAGGTCTGCTTGGCATAACCAACCAAAAAAATGTATTACGTCCTTTAAAACAAATCAGCAGGCAAGAAATTACAGAATATGCCAATCGCCACCAAATCTCTTGGCGTGAAGATAGCAGCAATGCATCGGATAAATACCGGCGTAATTATATCCGTCATCATATCATTCCGAAATTTACAAAAACAAATCCGGCTTTTTATCAAAATTTCAATAAAACATTTTTATATCTCAAACAAAGTCAAGACGTTATAGACCTATGGTATAACAATGAGCATAACAAAATTGTCAAAAAAAACAATCAAAACTTTTTGGTTGATTTGAAGCAACTCAAACAAAGTGCTGCTCCGGAACTGTTTCTTTACCACTGGTTGTCACCGTATGGTTTTACAGACTTCAAAGCCGTTAAAGCACTTATTAACAACCAAAGCGGTAAAACTATTTACAGCCCAACGCATAGACTGATTAAAAACCGAGATACACTTGTGCTCTCTGAAAAATCTTCAACTTTTAAAAATAATTTCTATAAAATGGATTATAATCAATCCGTAAAAATTGCTAATCTTGAATTTGAAACCCGATTGATAGATGCACAGAATATAACTGAAAAAACTTACTTTGAAGCCGAAAAAAATGAAGCTTTTATAGACTATGACTTGCTTCAAATGCCATTGACTGTTAGAAAATGGCAAACCGGTGATTATTTTTATCCCTTAGGACTAAATGGCAAAAAAAAGCTTAGCGATTTTTTTATCAATCAAAAAATTTCATTACCTGAAAAAGAAAAAATTTGGTTATTTTGCAACGGCAAAGATATCGTTTGGATTTCGGGATTTCGTATAGATAATCGTTATAAAATTACAGATCAAACCAAACGTATTTTACATATAAAAATGACAGAAAAAAAATAATATTATGAAACGACTTTGGCTTTTTTTATTAGTTTTCATTACAATGCAAAGCATGGCGCAATTTGGAGGCCAGCAAGAAGTAACCAACCCCCTAAAATGGCATACAAGTGTTGAAAAAACAGGCACTGATACCTATAATTTGATTATTGAAGCCGATATAGAAGACGGTTGGCACCTGTATTCGCAATTTAATGATCCCATGGGCTCGCTTCCTATCGAATTTGAATGGAAAAATGCTAAAAACAATTACGAAGTAATAGGCAAAGCCAAAGAAATAGGCACACATCAAGCCTATAACAAAGTTTTTAAAGTAACCGAAACTTTCTTTTCAAAACATGCCAAACTGATACAACCGGTAAAAGTTTTAAACCCAAATCTTAAAAAAATTGAGGTAACCCTTTACGGACAAACTTGTAAAGAGTCTTGTATTCAGGTTAAAGAAAATCTGAGTTTTGATTTGACCAAAGCTAAAAAAACTACAAATACGGTAAAAAAAAACGAAACACCATCTAAAAAACAATCTAATGGTGCCAAGTCCGAAAAAAACACATCTGCCGGTCAAGTAAATAAAACATTACAAGAAAATAATGCCGTCAAAACGAATGAAAAGCCTCATAAAAACACCGAATATACATCAGTGCCTCTGGCAAAAGACAGTGTAAGTAAAGGTGCCAATACAATTAAGCAGGCAGAAGCAATCAATCAAACCGGAAAAAATACTGCAGACAATCAAAAACCCTTAAATCCCTGGTCGGTTTTTTGGTGGACATTTTTAGCAGGATTGGTGGTTTTACTAACACCTTGTGTGTTTCCGATGATTCCCTTAACCATCAGTTTTTTTACCAAACAAAGCGAGAAGGGCAGTAAAGGAAAATTTAATGCTATTGTTTATGCCCTATCCATCATCTTAATATATGTTGCCCTTAGTTTACCCTTTCATTTGATAAACAATGTAAATTCAAGTTTTTTAAATAATTTTTCGACCAATACCTATGTCAACCTATTCTTTTTTGCCATCTTTTTCATATTCGCTCTTAACTTATTTGGTGTTGAAAAACTGGATCCGGTTCGAATCATTCCCAATTCATGGGTAAGTTCTGCAGATAAAAAATCTAATAAAGGCGGTATTTTAGCCGGATTTTTTATGGCCTTGACTTTGGTTATTGTTTCCTTTTCATGCACGGGACCGGCCTTAGGGTTGATTTTGGGTAATGTTTTATCAACTGACGGCGGCCCCACCTTATTAACCATAGCCATGTTCGGATTTGGTCTGGGTATCGCCCTGCCCTTTGGCATATTGGCTTTTATACCTTCCCTATTGCACAAATTGCCCCAATCGGGCGCATGGCTTAACTCGGTCAAAGTTATTTTCGGCTTTATAGAATTGGCTTTTGCCTTTAAATTTTTGTCTAATGCCGATTTGGTCAATCAATGGCATTTTCTACATAGAGAAATGTTTATTGCCATTTGGATTGCCATCAGTTTTACCATGGCTATGTATTTGTTTGGTAAGCTGACCTTATCGCATGATGCTCCTGTACAACACATTGGCGTTTTTAGATTTTTATTGGGATTGGCTTCATTGACTTTCGGTTTTTACTTATTACCCGGCCTTTGGGGGGCACCTTTAAGCGTTATCAGTGGCTTTCCGCCACCCATGAAATATGCCGAATCACCCTACGGCGTGGGCAATACTCAAAAACATAATTTTTCGACCGGCACAGCCAATATTTTACCGGAAGGAGCCGAATATGGCCCCAATAACATCATTATTTTTGAAAATGATTATGATAAAGCATTGGCCTACGCCAAAAAAACCGGCAAACCTTTAATGCTCGATTTTACCGGCAGGGCTTGTCAAAATTGCCGCTTGATGGAAGAAAATGTTTGGAGCAAAGATAAAATATTGCCCATATTAAAAAATGATGTCGTTTTGGTTTCATTATATGTAGATGAACGCACACCCCTGCCCGAAAATGAACAATACATCTCTAAATTTTCCGGTGATAAAATTGAAACTATTGGCGACAAATGGAGTGAAATGGAAACCTATATTTACAAAAACAATTCCCAACCTTATTATGTCATTCTCAATCATAAAGAAGAAAAAATGAATGAACCGGTAGGCTACACCCCAGATGTGGATGAATATTACAAATGGCTGAAAAAAGGTATTGAAAATTTCAAAAAGAAACATCAAAAGTAAAAATGTTTATCCATAATAAAAGCGGTTGCAAGTCTGTAACCGCTTTTTTATTAACTTTGCAGAAAAAATAAAATATGTCAAATATAGTCGCTATTGTAGGCAGGCCCAATGTAGGAAAATCACAATTGTTTAACAGGTTAACAGGCCGGAGACAAGCCATTGTCGATGATGAAAGCGGCGTTACACGTGACCGGCACTACGGTAAATCCGAATGGAACGGCAAAGAGTTTACAGTGATTGATACCGGTGGTTATATCAAAGGTAGTGACGATATTTTTGAAGATGAAATCCGCAAGCAAGTAGAACTCGCCATTGACGAAGCCGACGCTATTTTTTTTGTGGTTGATGTGGAAGACGGTATTACCGGATTGGATAAAGAAGTGGCCAATATGTTACGCAAAACCAAAAAGCCGGTTTTTTTAGTGGTCAACAAAGTAGATAACAGCAAACGGCAAAACGACGCTTTGGAATTTTACAATTTGGGCTTGGGCGATATTTATCCTATTTCGGCTATTAATGGCAGCGGAACCGGAGAATTATTAGATGATTTGGTAAAGGTGCTACCCGAAGATCAAACCGAAGAAACGGAAGAAAGTGATATTCCTAAATTTACCGTGGTAGGTCGCCCCAACGCCGGTAAGTCCACCTTAATCAATGCTTTGCTTGGCGAAGAACGTAATATAGTAACCGATATAGCCGGCACCACGCGTGATACGGTTGCCACACGTTATAACAAATTTAATCAAGAATTCGATTTGATAGATACCGCCGGTATCCGACGAAAAAACAGGGTTAAAGAAGATATTGAGTTTTATTCGGTAATGCGGGCAATTCGTGCCATTGAAAATTCCGATGTGGTTTTTTTGGTGGTTGATGCCACACGCGGTTTCGAAAGTCAAGATCAAAAAATATTTGATTTGGCACGTAAAAACAATAAAGGTATTGTTATTTTAGTCAATAAATGGGATTTAGTAGACAAAGATACGCATACGGCCAAAGCCTTTATTGAACACATCAAAAAAGAAATTGCCCCTTTTAGCGACGTCCCTATTCTATTTATTTCAGCCAAAAATAAACAACGAATTTTTAAAGCCATAGAAGAAGGCATGCATGTGTTTGAAAATAGAAAACGTAAAATTAAAACCAGCAAGCTTAATGAAGTCATGTTACCATACGTGCAACAAAATCCACCACCGGCTTACAAAGGAAAATACCTTAAAATAAAATTTGTAACCCAATTGCCGACACACAGTCCCAAATTTGCTTTTTTTGCCAATTTGCCCCAATATATCAAAGAACCTTACAAACGTTATTTAGAAAATAAATTGCGAGAAAACTTTGACTTTACCGGAGTCCCCATAGAAATCTATTTTAGAAAGAAATAAAAAGGAAAAGTGTATGAATTAATATTTATACCGGTATCACTAATAGCATTAGCATCTCGGATTCATTGAGACTATGATACAATTTAACAATTAAATAGCCACAAGCATGCTTTCCATCCAAAACGATTTGATTTTAATTTTAGTCGGGGTTTTAGTCGGGTTTATCAATACATTGGCAGGTGGCGGTTCTTCAGTATTATACCCTATTTTAATCTTTATGGGCATGCCTATTCATACGGCAATAGGCACCAGCCGGGTTGGTTTTCTTGCACAAGGTATTTTTTCAGTAGCCGGTTTTAAAAGCAAAGGAATTTTCTTGTTTCCCTTTAATCTGTATGTAGCAGTTGCAGCCATGTTGGGCGGCTTAATTGGCGCATGGCTAAGCATTCATACACCGGCAAAAGATTTAACACGAATTTTGGCCGTTATCATGATTATGATTGCCATTTTGATTTTAATTCAATCAAAAATCAAAAAACAGTTGAACCAATCTGTTAGAATAAAAGGAAAATGGTTATTGATTAGCTTTATCATATATTTTTTTATCGGCATTTACGGCGGATTTATTCAAGCAGGCATGGGATTTATGATAATTATTGCCGGACTTTTGGTAAACCGTTTTAATTTAACCCAAGCCAACAGTATCAAAGCTTTAATAGTTTTAATATTAACAATCCCGACACTTTATATGTTTGCAGTCAAAGGATTGGTTAATTGGGAAGCCGGGCTGTTTATAGCCTTAGGAACTGCCGCCGGTTCATGGTTAACAAGCCGATGGTCAGTTAATGTTAACGAAAAATATATCAGGCGAATCATTGCAGCTATTGTCATTATTTTAGCTATCAAACTTTGGTTCTACCAATAAAATATCCGGCTTTATGACAAAACCGGATATCCTTCAACAATTTTATGTTTGATAAATTAAAAGAATCGGGGGGAACGAATGCGGGTGTCATCTACAAAATTAAAGTCATAGCCTAACATCAATTCATGTGAACCGCTGTTATAATGACGCAATTCGGTCATCGTAAAATCATAGGCATAGCCTATACGAAATTGCGGCGTAACATAATATTGTAATAAGCCTGAAAAACTGTCGTCCAATCTGTGGGCCAATCCTACTCCGAATTTGT
>JAMOMQ010000110.1 GCA_027066995.1 Flavobacteriales bacterium | reverse complement strand
GATTGATAAAGAAATTGGTCGCTGCATCTCGGGTGCTTTGGTAATACCCGATACCATCTTGCCAATGATAACCCGAAAGCACATTTATTGGTTCCAATCCGCTGGCTCGCATGTCTTTGAGGTGGACATATTCCATATCTCTATCTACTTTTATTTCGACTCTTACACGCACCAAGTCCCCTACTTTTATAATTGTTTCCGGTGTAATTTTATCCATTTTTTCGCCAGTATCGGTAAACTTACGGATGAATAATTCTTTGGTTATAGCCACCGGTGTTTTTGCGTTGGTTATTTTATCCAAATCTTCAAAATACTGCCAATACAATCCGCCCCAAGCAATACCTTTGCCTTTTTTTGTAATGGTAGCTTTTGCCATTTCGGGTTTAATTTCTTTGCCTTGCCAAGCTATTTTAAAATAACCGGTTCCGGCTTCTGTTTTAATTTCGGGCATGGTAGCCGGATTTATAGCTATATTTCCAATCTGAACTTTTACCGATTTTTCCAAAGACAACCAATCCGAACCGCGTAACAATAAAGCATAAACAGCTTCTGTGGTTTGTTTGGTCGTTTTCCAAGCATTGGTTTGTTTATTTTTCAATAACCATATACGCATTTCATCAATTTTGGTAATATCGCCGTCTATTTCATCAAAAGCTTCAATCAATAAAGCCTGTGTTTCAATAGGTGCTTGATACCAATACCACCCTGCCGTATTGCTTTTCCAATACATACCGAGCTCCTCACTCTTAATACTATTCTCATCTAACGAACGGATAATAGCTTTGGCTATTGGTGTATCTCCGTTTCGATGTGAAACCAATGCCAATAAACCTTTGGTATATAAACGATAATCCAGCCAATATTTTTGTGCCTGTTTTAAATAAAAATCAGCTGCTTTTTGAACTTCGGGACGCATTTTTTGTTCCGGATAAAAACTGCGTGCATATAAATAATGTATTTGCGAAGCACCGGTTCTGTATTCGGATAAAAATTTCTCAGGGTCTTTTTGTTTTTGAGCAACTTCCTGCAATCTTTCATAATCTTTCAAAACTTCTGTATCCAGATATTTAATGGCTTTGGATAACATTCCGTCAGTGCCTTTTTGCGCTATTTTTACTTGCAAGTGCTGCAAGTGTCCAAATCCGGCCACTATATGTTGTGTTATATACCGGCTGCTATATCGCCCTCCTTTAAACCATGTAAAGCCACCATCGGGCAATTGCATTTGTTTTAATTTTTGCAAAGCCGTATTTAAGCTGTAAGACATTTTATTTAAGTCGAACAATAAAGCAATTCGTTTTTTTTGTTCGCTTTCACTTTGAGCATCGCGTAACCAAGGTGTTTCTTCAATAATTAAGGATTTCAGTTCTTGGTTTTTTTCCAAATTTGATAACAGCGCATCGCTATCAAGTGTTTTCCAAACATCAAATACTTGTTTTATTTTCGGATTTTGATGGACAATATGACCGGCCAAAGCATTGGCATAATATCGGGCAAAGGTTTGTTCACTACATTCATACGGATATTCCATCAAATACGGTAAAGCCTGCACGGCATACCAAGCCGGATTGCCGGTTATCTCCAAAGTTAATCTATGATTGGTCAACGTTTTACTTTGATTGTGCAACAGTTTTTCCATCACAAAAGTTTTGGTTTGATTACTGCGAACCCACATGGGCATGGTTTCGGTCACCAACATACGATTAGATAAAACCGGCCATAAATTTTGCTCGCCGTCGGTTTGGGTTCCGGCTTTTGCCATAACTTTATATTGAATGGCTTGCAAATATTTGGGAATTTGAACCGTCCAACTTACTTGGGTATTACCTTGTGCATCAACCGTAAAACTTACTTGTCGTTTGCCTTTTAATAATTTATCGGTTATATCTTGTTGACTAATGGCATCTATTAAGACCAATTCGGCTATACCCCTCAAACTTTTACCGGTAAGATTGGCAATTTTAGTGCTTAAAACCAATTGATCTCCTTCGCGCACAAAACGTGGTGCATTGGGAAAAACCATCAGGTCTTTTTGTGTAACG
>JAMOMQ010000109.1 GCA_027066995.1 Flavobacteriales bacterium | reverse complement strand
TATTTATTTGATATTTATTTTTGACAGTATTCATACCGTATTGCCATATATCAATTCCAAAGTTTATGATAAAGAACTCTATCAAATAGACCGGTGGCTTTTAGGGGTGGATCCTACGGTTTGGATCGAACGTTTTATCAATCCATATACAACAGAGTTGCTTTATATCTTGTATTTCTTTTATTTTCCCATGCCACTTATTATTTTGGGTTATTTGTATAAGAAAAAAATGTTTAAAGCTTTGGATAAGTCCATTGTGTTTTATTTTATCACATATTACGGATCGTATTTGCTGTATTTTTTAGTGCCGGCATTGGGGCCGCGTTTTTATCCCGAATTGGTTCAAAAACAACAGACATCTTTGGACGGATTATGGTTAACGGATGTTATTAGAAATACCATTAGTTCTTTAGAACACAACAAATTTGACGCTTTTCCGAGTTTGCATGCCGCTATTACTTTGGTAACTATTTTGGTGATAGCCAAATACCGTAAAAAATGGTTGTGGGTATTTATACCTGTTCTTGCCGGAATTTTTATATCTTTGATTTATTGTCGTTATCATTATTTTATTGATATTATTGCCGGTGTTGTTTGGACTTTGATAGCCTATTATATAGTAGAAAAGTATTATGATAAATGGTATCAAAAATACTTTACCGCTTATTATAATGAATCATAAAAGCCAGCTATGTATTTTAAAAAGTTTTTTGATCAAATAGATTTTAATAAAGCGGATATCCATACGTATGTGTTGTTGCTCAGTGCTCCTGTTTTATTGACTATATACCGTTATCATGCTTACCCGGGATTTTTTACACCTGATTTTGATTTCGGACTACCAGCCGATCAAAACTTGGCTATTAATCAATTTATACGTTTTTTCGGTTTGTTTTTTGTATTACCCGCCCTGTATGTCAAACTGGTAATGAAACGTCCGTTAACCGATTTCGGTTTGGGCTTGGGTGATATAAAAACAGGATTAAAAATATTGGCTTTTTTGGTGCCTGTGGCTGTTTTGGTTACTTATTTGGGATCATTTAAACCGGATGTTCGCTCAGAGTATCCTTTGGCTCATTCGCTATTGACCGACCAATCACATTTGATTTATTACGAATCGGCTTATATCGTTTTTTATTATATTGCTTGGGAATTTTATTTTAGAGGTGTTTTATTATTCGGTTTAAAAGACAGATTTGGTGTTATTAATGCCATTCTGATACAAACAATTTCTTCTTGCTTGGTGCATATAGGTAAACCGGAAAGTGAAATAATCGGATCTATTTTGGCCGGTATTATATTCGGTATCATTGCTTACAGGACACGTTCCATTTGGTATGTATTTATTTTACATATATTGTTAGGTGTTTTAACCGACTTATTTATTATTTACGGGACCTAATGTTTTACTTGTCTTATAAATTAAATAGTCCTTTTATTAAGAATCTAACAAAAACAAAATTATAAATAAATGAAAGTATTAATCACCGGTGCCAACGGTTTTATTGGCAGTAATTTGGTCAAACGTTTGATTTCGGAAGGGCATCACGTTAGAGGGTTGGTGCGCCGGACATCCGATTTAAGTTTTTTAAAAGATAGTCCGGTAGATTTAATTTATGGCGACATCTCAGATATAAACAGTTTGCAAAAAGCCATGACATCGGTGGATTTAGTGTTTCATGTAGCCGGATTAGCAGCCGATTGGGGCCCTTATGAGTTGTTTGAACGTATAAATTATACAGGCACAAAAAATGTGGCTAAAACCGCTGCTACAGCCGGTGTAAAAAAAATGGTTTATATCAGCACGGTGGCTTTTCACGGGTTTGGCAAAACCAATATGACCGAAACATCACCTATTGCCAAAGATTTGATCCCTTATGCCAAAACAAAATATATGGCTGAGCAGTGGCTATGGGAATTTCAACAGAAAACTGATATGAAGATAACAGCCGTTCGTCCCGGCAATGTTTTCGGGGTTAACGACAGAACATTTATGCTTAAATATCTCGATGCTATGGAAACCGGCAAGTTTATGGAAGTTAATAAAGGGCGT
>JAMOMQ010000108.1 GCA_027066995.1 Flavobacteriales bacterium | reverse complement strand
AAGCAATCTTAAAATCAAACAAAATATCGAAAATCTGTTTAAACTATATACCAAACCCATTGGTTATTACACCCCACTCAAAGACTGTCGTGCCAATGATGACTGGGATGCCGTGCGTGAAAAACTAAATACTTATTTGGACAAAAAACAACAATTGGCACAAGACTCTACTAAAATTTTTTCATATCAACGAATGATTATCAATTTGAATTTCCCCATAGACCGGCTATTACAATTCATCAATGAGTATAATATTTTTATAGACCAAGGTGTGCAGTATTATCAAAAATTTAAAATCATTTTAAACTCTTATGAAAACCAGCGACAATGTAGTAGCAGTTTGCCTATAGAATATACCAAACTAAAATCAGATATAGACATAGCCATTGAAAAGTTTAATACGGCTTACCGGCCGGTAGAAATCAACGGCACCAAGATGAAGCAACTTTTGTATGGTATCAATGAGTATGAATAAAAAACGAGCCAATAAAAAAATATTGACTCATTTAATTTATCACAAACTTTTTAACAAAGGCTGATTATTTACCGGGGCATTCTTTAATGACATCGGGATTGATATTTTTGTCGCCGTAGTTCTTATCAAAAGCATCGGCAAAAGCATCGGCCAGTTTACGGGCATACTTGTCATATTCGGCTTTGTCTTCCCAGGTATTTTTAGGAATCAATATTTCCGAAGGCACACCCGGCACTTCTTTGGGTATATTAACATGAAATAGTTTGTCATATACATAATCTACATCTTTAAGTTTGCCTTCGAGGGCAGCATCTACCATTTTGCGCGTATAAGACAGACGCATACGACGTCCTACACCATACGGGCCACCCGTCCATCCGGTATTGATCAAATACACTTCGGTTTGATGTTCTTTCATTTTTTTGCCCAGCATATCGGCATATATATCCGGATTAAGCGGCATAAAGGGTTGTCCGAAAAAACGCGAAAAAGTAGCTTGCGGCTCGGTTACACCGGTTTCGGTGCCCGCTAATTTTGATGTATAGCCCATTAAAAACCAAAGCATGGCTTGGTTGGGATTGAGCTTTGAAATAGGCGGCAATACCCCATAAGCATCGGCAGTCAAAAACAAAATGGTATTAGGGTGACCGGATTTAGACGATTTTTTAATGTTTTTTAAATATTTTAAAGGATAAGACGCTCTTGAATTAGGAGTTAAACGCGTATCAAAAAAATCAAACTTACCATTGGGATAAACCATAGCATTTTCAACTATGGAACCGTGTTTGGTATATTTATCTTTGTGCATTACGGCATCATATATATCGGGTTCGCTGTCTGCGGTTATGTCTATCATTTTGGCATAGCAACCGTTTTCAAAATTGGCAATACCTTTGTCACCCCAGCCGTGTTCGTCATCCCCCAACAGTTTGCGTTTGGGATCGGCAGACAGAGTGGTTTTGCCGGTTCCTGACAATCCTAACAACAATGCCGAATTACCGTCTTTACCTTCATTGGCCGAACAGTGTAAAGGCAATACATTGTCAAACGGCAACAGATAATTCATGGTAGTAAACAACATTTTTTTCATACTGCCCATATAAGCCGAACCTATAATGACGCCAATCCGGTTGTCAAAATCGGTGGCAACTGCCATATTAGAAGTGTTTCCATTCGACAATTTGCGCAATAAACCTATATATTTTTTGCTATTCAACTTTTCATAAGGCACATGCAATAAATAAAAAGGACGATCGGCATAAATACTTTTATCAATATCATTAGGAACCGGGCGGAACATATTATCCGTAAATAATGCCGCCAAGGCATGGGTCGTTACTGTTGTTACCGGCAAGGCATAATTGGCATCGGCACCAATAACTCGATCCGTCCGGTATAACTTATCTTTTTTGCCTAAAAAACTTAAAGCATCTTCTACCAACATATCAAAGGTTTTTTCATCTATTGGCAAATTGTTAGGCGATGTCCAATCTATATTTTTTTCACTTTCTTTTCTTTTGACAAAAACCGTATCTTTTGGACTGCGTCCTGTAGATTCCGGCGGCGTCCAAGTAGCCAGTGCCCCGCTTTCCGACACAAGTGCTTCGCGGTTTTTAACCGCTTTTTTTATCATTTTAGAACGTTTGGGATTTTTTTTAATCTGTCCCTTATATTGATTTAAAAAGGCTTCAATTTTTTTACGATTTTTCATATATTATTGATTTTTATCAGGTAAAAATAAGATAAAAATTCAAATTGGAAATTTAAAAAGCTAACATTTGTCATAAAAGCCATTGATTAAATAAAATTTTAACAAATTTAAATTGATAGATATTGTTTACTTTTGAAAACCTTATTTTTTGATAAATTTGGTCTCATAAACAAAAAGAAAAACAAATGAAAAAAATACTATTAATCGGTGCCGGAAAATCCACATCATCTTTAATGTCATATTTAAAAGAGCAGGCCGACAAAGAAGATTTATCGGTTACCATAGTGGATAAAAACTTGCATTTGGCAGAAAAAATCATAGACAATCATCCGCGTTTCAGCCTAAATGTTTTAGATATTTTTGATGATATCATTCGTGGCGAATTAATACAAAACTCTGATTTGGTCATCTCTATGTTACCGGCGCGCTTTCACATGCAAGTGGCGGTAGATGCCATCAAATACGGCAAACACATGGTTACGGCATCTTATATAAGTGACGAACTTAAAGCCTTAGACGATCAAATTAAAGCCAAAGGCTTGGTGTTTATGAATGAAATAGGTTTGGATCCGGGGATTGACCACATGAGTGCTATGCACATTATTGACCAAATAAAATCGGATGGTGGCGAAATGGTGCTGTTTGAATCTTTTACCGGCGGCTTGGTGGCACCGGAGAGCGATGATAACCTATGGCACTACAAATTTACCTGGAATCCTCGTAATGTGGTGGTAGCCGGACAAGGTGGCGTGGCCAAGTTTTTACATGCCGGTCAATATAAATACATTCCCTATCAAAAATTATTCAGACGCACAGAGTTTTTAGACATAGACGGTTACGGCCGTTTTGAAGCTTACCCCAATCGCGATTCGTTAAAATACCAATCTATTTACGGATTGGAACATATCAACACCTTGTATCGCGGCACTATTCGACGGGTAGGTTTTGCCCGCGCCTGGAATGTATTTGTGCAGTTGGGCATGACCGATGACACCTATGTTATGGAAAACTCGGAAAACATGACCAAACGCGATTTTGTCAATGCCTTTTTGCCGTTTAGCCCGTCAGACTCGGTCGAGTTAAAACTGCGTCAGTATATGAAAATAGATCAGGATGACGAACTATGGTTAAAGCTTGAAGAGTTGGATTTATTTGACGGTCATACCAAAATAGGTTTAAAAAATGCCACACCGGCACAAATGCTTCAAAAAATATTGGAAGACAAATGGACGCTTAAACCCGATGACAAAGATATGATAGTCATGTATCATAAATTTGGCTTTAAAACGCCGGAAGGTTTTAAACAAATTGATTCGCAGTTGGTTGTAAAAGGCGAAGATCAAATTTATACCGCCATGGCCAAAACCGTAGGTTTACCTGTGGGCATTGCCGCTTTAAAAATACTTAAGGGCGATATCAAAACACCCGGCGTGCAACTCCCTATAAAAAAAGAAATCTATAAACCGATACTAGAAGAACTTAAAAATTACGGTATCCGTTTTACAGACAAAGAAGTGCCTTTTCAATGCTACAATCCTGATGCTGTAGCCGGGTAATTTTTTATTAACTGATTTTTTTAAATTGCTTTTATAACTTAAAAAAACCGCAATAAGATTCATAATATTTTGTAACTTTGTATAAATTAATAACAATAAAACAAGATATTATGAATCTTATTGCGATTTTGAAAACACCTAAAAAATTTATTCTCTTATTTTTATTTGTAGCTCAAATAAATACTGCACAAAATTATGACCCTAACTTTTTTCCAATAGGTGTATGGTCGGTAAAAGGTGATTTTAGAAGTGTTGATGATTTTTTATTTAATTTGCATACAGCCGGTCAATATCACCAAACATCATTTCACAACCTCAAATCACAAGGCTTTAATTCAGTTTTCTTATCCTATGATCCGATAGGGCCTACTTTAGACACCATTTTAAAAATTGCGGAATCTTATGATATGAAAGTCATTTCGTCAATGCAACATTTGTATGAAGTTGTTAGTCAAAGCAACTATCAAACGGTAACCGATACAGATATTATACAAGCAATAGAAGCAGATTCTATCAATAGGTTAAAGGCTTCGTCAGCTGTTTTAGGATACTATTTATATGATGAACCTTTACCAGGATGGATTGACTTTAATGTATTACAAAACGCCCGAAATATTTTAACACAAATGACCTCCGACGCACCCCACCCCATACTTTCTTGTTGGAATGACGAGCAGCACATGGACACACTTAACGGTTATCTGAATTTAGATGTGCTAATGATGGATACTTATCCGTTTGAAGACGGAGATGCTTATGGAGATATCAGTGATTATATGCCGTCATATTTTTATGACGGGCCGGGTTCTGATCCTATGCCGTATTCCGATTATATAAATTTGGTAAGACAAAATCATTGCGATGCTACCAATAAACCCTTATGGGTGGTATTGCAAGCGTTTGGCGATTTGGAAACGCCGGACAACGGCGGTTATTGGCGGCAAGTTTATCCAAAAGAAATAAGATTAGAAGTATATCTGGCAATTATGAATGGCGCTAAAGGAATTTGGTATTTTCTTTATGAATCGGAATATCCCTATTTATTAGGATTGCTTGATGTATCTGGACAACCCACACAACGGCTAACCGAAGTTACTGCTGTCAATTATGAGCTTCAAGCTTTGAGTAACACTTTGTTAAAACTAAAAGTGTATGACAATCAAACTGCCATCTCAACCAGTGAAGGCAAAGCTGTTTTACATTATGACAACGCTTCCAATCAACATTACAAATATGTCATTGCTGTTAATACCGATGTTAATAATATCTCGACTCCGGCCATTAGCATCAATAAAAATGATATTGGCTATCAAGTATCAAGTGTCATAAATATGCTTAACAATCAGACTGTCCCTTATACTGAAACCGCCAATCAAATTATAATCACACCTACTATTGATGTTGGAAACGGTTTGGTATTAAAACTTTCGGATCAAACCGCAGACATAGAAAATACTCATTTGGCAAATCAAATTGAAATCTTTCCTAATCCTACTACTAATTTTATTCATATCAATAGCGGCACATTGACAATATTGGCTTACAGTTTATATGATTTCTCCGGAAAGAAAATTATGGAAAACAAAACTAATGTCAATAACTTAATTGATATGAGAGCTTTAAGTAAAGGTATTTATTATATCAAAATACAAACTAAAACAGGCGACAAAACATTAAAGGTAATAAAAGAATAATTTAATTTTATAAAAAAATGTAAGCCAACGTTTTACAATTCAATAATATGTATTATATTTGCACGCATTTTAAAATTTTGTAGATAACATTAAATAATTTATAGATATGACTAAAGCAGAAATTGTAGCAAAGATTGCTGAAAAAACAGGTCTTGACAAAAAAGATGTCTTGGTTACTGTTGAGCATTTTATGGATGAAGTTAAAAACAGTTTAGCTTCCGGAGAAAATGTATATTTAAGAGGATTTGGAAGCTTTATCAACAAGTACAGAGCTGAAAAAATCGGTAGAAACATTTCTAAAAACACTTCTATCAAGATACCGGCTCATTACATTCCGGCTTTCAAACCCAGTAAAACTTTTGTAAACAAAGTAAAAGATAACGTAAAACCTTAAGAATTATGCCAAGCGGAAAAAAAAGAAAAAGAAAAAAAATTGCGACACACAAACGTAAAAAAAGAAGTAGAGCAAATAGACACAAAAAGAAAAAGTAGGTTAACCTACTTTTTCTTTTCGCACATTTAACACGATTGTAATCGTTATAATCGTTCATTGACATATTAACTGCAGATTATAACTGCACAAAAACAGAAGGAATGGATACAGAACTAATCATTCGATCAAGTCCTTCCGCTATTGATTTTGCTTTGTTAAAAGACGGCAAACTCACCGAACTTCATAAAGAAGAAACCTCAAATAAATTTAACGTTGGCGATGTTTACATGGGAAAAATTAACAAGGTCATTCCCGGATTGAATGCCGCTTTTGTTAATGTAGGCGCCCAAAAAGATGGCTTTTTACACTATCACGATTTAGGCCCGCAAATAAAATCGCTCGTTAAATATACCAAACAGATTCAATCGGGAAAACTAAAAGATTATTCTCTAAAAAACTTTAAAAAAGAACCCGACATTGAAAAATCAGGCAATATAAAAGATGTCTTAAAAGCCAAACAAAGCATCTTGGTTCAAATCCTGAAAGAACCCATATCGACCAAAGGCCCCAGGCTTACCTCAGAATTATCATTGGCCGGTCGCTACCTGATTTTAGTACCATTTTATGACAAGGTTTCTGTCTCACAAAAAATTGAAGATGACGCTGAAAAAGAACGTCTTAAAAGGTTGGTTCAAAGTATTAAACCGAAAAATTTCGGTGTAATAATAAGAACCGCCGCCAAAGAAAAAAAAGTAGCGGATTTAGACAAAGATTTACAAAGCCTTATCACCAAATGGCAGGCTTTGTCACAAAAAATTCAAAATGCACATCCGCCCCAACGGGTACTCGGCGAAGTTAATCGCGTTACAACCATGTTGCGGGATATTTTAAACGACTCTTTTACCAAAATAGTTGTTGATGATGAACTCCTTTATTTGGAAATTTTGGATTTTATCAAAGATATTGCACCTAACTTGGAATCCATTGTCAAATTGCATGACTCTTCAACACCCATATTTGAAAAATACGGGATAGAAAGACAAATAAAATCATCTTTTGGCAAAACCGTCATGATGGACAAAGGCGCTTATATCATTATAGAGCACACCGAAGCCATGCATGTGGTTGATGTCAACAGCGGTAATGCTTCGGACAAGAGTCAATCTCAAGAAGAAAACTCATTGCAAGTCAACCTGAAAGCCGCCAGCGAAATAGCACGACAGCTGCGATTGAGAGATATGGGCGGTATTATTGTTGTCGATTTTATTGACATGAAAGATGCCGAAAACCGAAAAAAGGTATACGAACACATGAAAACCGTGATGGCCGATGATCGTGCCAAACATAAAATATTACCTTTATCAAGATTCGGATTGATGCAAATTACCCGCCAACGTTTTAGACCCGAACGCAATATCAACACCAAAGAAAAAGACCCGAGTCTGATTCATAAGGGAGAAACCGATGCGCCCATTACTTTAATCACAAGATTTAAAGAAGATATCAAGCGTTTGTCCGAACGCGGACATAAAAACATCCATCTTCATGTGCATCCGTTTATTGCCGCTTATTTAACCAAAGGCATTTGGTCTTTAAGACGACAATGGCAATGGCAATTTAAAACCAAAATAAAAGTCCAGCCGCGTGATTCTTTTAAATATTTAGAGTATAAATATTATTCACCGGATAATGAAGAGTTAAAACCTTAATAAAATAACCCGTTATCATAGAGATAGCGGGTTTTTTTATGCCTGTTAATTTAACATTATCAAAACAATATACTTTCAATACAGTCGTTTTATTAATAAATGTAAAACACAAACAATGAACAAATGGCTTATTATCACGCTTTTAAGCATAGGATTTGCATTAAATGCACAAACAACAAAAATTAGTTTAGGAGTCCAAACCGGCTACAACGGCGGCTTTGGCATCCAACCACAATTGACCGTATATAATTTGACCAAAGACGTTAAAATGCACCTGCGTATTTCGATTGGTTATACCAGTCTCAATCCCGGTAATGCCTTAGAAGCCCGTCGCATATTTATTAATAACAATACCAACGGTACACCCGAAAAAAGCGGCACCAATCTCGATGCGCGCCTCGACTTTATGTTTCCCAATAAAATATTGAATAATTCCTATATCAATTTCGGGCCACGTTACAGCAGTTTTAAAGCCGATTATAAATTTATAGGCGGAAATGAATTTTTTGACGTAACATCTACTCAATGGGGATTGGGAATAGGCGCCGGAAACTTTTTTAAAATCAGTAAAAAACTGGATTTGGAATTCAGCCTCGGTGCCGACTATTACTTTCCGAGTACGCTTACCGGACATGATACTTCTTACAGCCCCGATAATGAAAATATCAATCCGAGAAAAGACAATCAAAATGACAACAAGCCTTTTACTTACGATGATGCCAATGCTGCCATTAATCAACCTAAATTTGTGCCGAGATTAATGTTAGGAATCAATTATCATTTATAAAAGGTATAAACAAGTGACGTCCGATTTATAATATGAATTATTCCGGAAGGCCCGTCCATATTTCAACCTCATCTATCCACTGCCACTTGGGGCTGACATTGCCATAAAGTTGAAAAAGCATGATAAAATCAATCGGTTGATGATTACGGGTAGTAGCCCCGGTGTGTTTGCCGACGGTTGCCCCATTTATTTTCCATAAAACCATACCGTCTCCTCCTTCACTCCAATGCCAAAAAAATTCGGTTAAAAACCACCGGTTTAAAGGCACCGTTATATCACGGTTATCAATTTCCCATATAGGATGTCCGGGGTCTTGATCTCCTTGCCAATGCCAATATGGTATGCCATCTTGGTCCGTATAAATATAAGAGATTAATCTAAAACCGTCACCGGATGCATATCCTTTTGTTTTCCATTCAAAAAAGGTACGCCACATATTGGGTTGTACACAGCTGACACTATCAATTTTTATCCAATATTTGATATACAAATCTTTTCTTCCGTCGGTTATATCCAAAATCTCATAAGGACATTGGGTGTCATCTTGCGGCTTATAGCTTTCTTTTTGGTATAAAACCCGGCTCCTCTGGTTATGCGGACCTATTGTATCTACCAGCCGGGCAAAAACAGCTTGTCCGTTATCATCGGCAATAAAATGGATACCACTTTCCGAAGCGCCCAAAATATCAATCGGCCAAGAAAAACCGGTTTGCGTATCCTTTCCTTTGATAAAACGATAATCTTCTACATTGGGATAAATAACCGTATCAATATAGACCGCCTGTTCAAAACCGGATTTAAACAAAAGCTTTGGCTTATTGATTTCTTCGGAGCTTTCTTTATCACAAGTGATAAAAAGTAAACTTATCCAAAGGATATTAAATATTTTTTTCATTTGTTTTTTGGAGCTTTTACAATCTAATTATCGAATCGTGATATGCATACCTTTACTATGGCTACTAAATTCGGGGGCATACATACATTGCAAACTGGTTATTCCGTTAGAAAAACTACCGGCATTATTAGCTCGTAAATCATACTCAAACACATATACACCTTTGCGTAAATGATTGATAAAGAAATTGGTCGCTGCATCTCGGGTGCTTTGGTAATACCCGATACCATCTTGCCAATGATAACCCGAAAGCACATTTATTGGTTCCAATCCGCTAGCTCGCATGTCTTTAAGGTGCACATATTCCATATCTCTATCTACTTTTATTTCGACTCTTACACGCACCAAGTCCCCTACTTTTATAATTGTTTCGGATGTAATTTTATCCATTTTTTCGCCGGTATTGGTAAACTTTCGGATAAATAATTCTTTGGTTATAGCCACCGGTGTTTTAGCATTGGTTATTTTATCCAAATCTTCAAAATACTGCCAATACAATCCGCCCCAAGCAATACCTTTGCCTTTTTTTGTAATGGTAACTTTTGCCATTTCGGGTTTAATTTCTTTGCCTTGCCAAGCTATTTTAAAATAACCGGTTCCGTCTTCTGTTTTAAT
>JAMOMQ010000107.1 GCA_027066995.1 Flavobacteriales bacterium | reverse complement strand
AGATGCCAAATTGTTAGAAGAATTAGGTGTCTTTGCCTTGGTTTTGGAAAAAATTCCGGCAAAACTGGCTCAAAGAGTAGCGCAAAGCCTCAGCATACCCGTTATAGGTATTGGCGCCGGAGCCGGTGTGGACGGCCAGGTATTGGTGATGCACGATATGTTGGGCATGACCAAAGATTTTAGTCCACGCTTCTTGCGTCGTTATGCAGATTTGCATACCATTATGTCCGAGGCTTTTACCCGATACATCAATGATGTTAAATCATTAGATTTTCCCAATGAAAAGGAACAATATTAGGGGGTTATGAATAACCTGTAATTTATGAGCTTAATAAACATAGCTACTTTTAATAATGCCACCGAAGCCTATTTGCTTAAAGCCAAATTGGAGAGTGAAGGGATTCCCGCTTTTATATTTGACGAACAAATGATTAGCCTTAACCCTTTGTTAAGTAATAGTTTGCACGGAATAAAACTAAAAGTAGACGAAAAATATAAGGATAAAGCTTTGACCATAATGCATCAAATAAATAATGCACCCATAAGCCATAACGGTGAGATTTTGCACTGTCCTAAATGTCAATCTGTAAATATTGAAAACGATTTTAAAGCCACACGCTCTTTAAAAGAACTCTTTTCTTTATTGGTTTCTTTATTATTTACTACGCATCCTTTAACCAAACACAGTTATTACAGATGTAAAGATTGTGGTCATGTATTTAAGCCCTAAAATTAGTTTATTTTGAAAACAACTCCTGATAACATTCAAATAGTTTATGAAGACAATCACATTATTGTAGTCAATAAACGACCCGGCGATATAGTGCAAGGAGACAAAACAGGCGATACACCGTTATCCGATATAGTCAAACAATATATTAAAATAAAATATAACAAACCCGGCAATGTTTTTTTGGGCGTAGCGCACCGTTTGGACAGACCTACAGCCGGATTGGTAGTTTTTGCCCGCACTTCAAAAGCTTTGACGCGACTCAATGAAATGTTTAAAAACAGAGCCGTTAAAAAAACTTATTGGGCTATTGTTAAAAACAAACCGGCAGCAGCATCAGGTACTTTAATTCATTATTTAAAAAAAAATGCTAAAAACAATAAAACAACCGTTTATGACCGGCCGGTCGAAGGTGCTAAAAAAGCCGTTTTACATTATAAATTAATAGCTTCATCGGATCGTTATCATTTGCTTGAAATAGATTTGGAAACCGGACGCCCGCATCAAATCAGAGCGCAGTTGGCTAAAATAGGCAGCCCTGTCAAAGGGGATTTAAAATACGGTTACCCGCGCAGCAATTCTAATGGCGGCATTTCACTTTTGGCACGGCATATCGAATTTTTGCATCCTGTTAAAAAAGAACCGGTAAGTTTGACAGCAACACCCCCCGAAGGTGATATATGGCAAGTTTTTACAAAGACATAACATCAATTTGGATATAACTGATTCAATTTAATATTTTCTGATGAAAAACATTCTTTTTGATATTAGTCTTAAAATTGTATTTTTGCCATAATCAAAACAATACTTACATGATACTAATAGCTGATGCCGGTTCTACCAAAACATCGTGGGTGATGGTTAATAACGAACGGATGATAATCGGGAAATTTGAATCGGGAGGTTTAAACCCAACCGTTTTTGACGAAGAAACCCTGAGTAAAAATATTGCTCGTAACAGTGAAATGTTTAACCATGCGCCTTATATCAGAGAGATTTATTTATATGGTTCCGGAGTAGATAATCAGAAATCGTTTGATAAGTTATACAAAGTATTATCCGGTCTGTTTGACAAGGCTGATATTCACATATATTCGGATATGCTGGCAGCTGCACGTGCAACCGCCGGAGAGCAACCGGGAATTGTCTCTATTCTGGGCACAGGTTCCAATTCTTGTTATTATGACGGTAAGGACATCGTCAAAAGCATTGGTTTTATGGGATATTTATTGATGGACGATGCTTCGGGTAATTGGTTTGGCAAGCAACTTTTGAGAGATTATTATTTTAAAAAAATGCCCAAGCAACTCAAACAGCAATTTAAAAACGAATACAAAGTCGATCCTAAAAGCGTTATTACCAATTTGTATCAAAAACCGCAGCCCAATACTTATCTGGCTTCTTTTGCACCATTTATGAAAAAGCATTACAAGAGTAAATACATAAAAGATTTATTGCTGCGCGGTTTTGAAAAATTTGTTACTCAAGAGTTGAGCGCTTATGACGGTTATCGTGAATTGCCATTGCATTTTAACGGCTCTATTGCTTATATTTTTCAAAAAGAATTGCTTGAAGTCATTGAAAAACACGGATTAAAAGCCGGTAAAATTGTCAAGAATCCGGTGGAAGAATTAATCAATTACCACGTATAAATCAATTTGTTTTATTAGCTTTGCTAAAATTAATTTAGAACGATATGGAACCAAATTTGTCCAGCCGTATTAAAACGCTTTCCACTTCACAAACCATTGCTATGGCAGAGCGGGCGGCAGAATTAAAAGCCGAAGGCGTTGATATTATCAGTTTGAGTTTAGGCGAACCCGATTTTGATACGCCCGATTATATTGTGGCAGCTGCCAAAAAAGCCATGGATGAGCATTATTTTAAATATCCGCCTATTGTAGGTTATAAAGATGTGCGGCAAGCCATTGTTAACAAGTTGAAAAGAGACAATCATTTAGATTATACGATTGATCAGATTGTAGTATCCAACGGTTCCAAGCAATCTATATTTAATGCGGCTATGGCCTTGGTAAGTCCGGGAGACGAAGTGCTTTTGCCGGCGCCGTATTGGGTCAGTTATTTTGAAATAACCAAATTGGTCGGTGGTATTCCGGTGCCTATCAAGACCACTATTGAAAATGACTTTAAAATAACACCGGCACAATTGGAAGCCGCCATAACGCCCAAAACCAAACTGATGATTTTTAATACCCCCAGTAATCCCAGCGGTTCGGTTTACAGCAAAGCCGAATTGGCTGCTCTCGGAAAGGTATTGGAACAACATCCTAATGTATATGTCATTTCCGATGAAATTTATGAATATATTAATTTTTCGGGTGATTTTGCCAGTTTTGCCGAGATAGACAGTATTAAAGACCGTGTAGTAACCATTAACGGTGTGTCCAAGGCCTTTGCCATGACCGGTTGGCGCGTAGGTTATATGGCGGCGCACCCAACCATTGCCAAGGCTTGTGCCAAAATACAAAGTCAGGTAACTTCGGGTGCTAATTCCATTGCGCAAAAAGCCATTATAGCAGCTTTGGACGGTGGTAAAGAAAAAATCAAATATATGATTGATGCCTTTGACGAACGCCGGCATTTGGTTTACGAACTTTTAAAAGACATACCGGGTTTTAAAGTAAATATGCCTACGGGGGCTTTTTATTTCTTTCCCGATGTTTCGGCATTTTTCGGTAAAATCTTTAACGGCACCAAAATTAACAATGCTACCGATTTATCAATGTATTTGTTGGAAGAAGCCAAAGTGGCCACGGTAACCGGTGAAGCTTTTGGTAATCCCGAATGCTTGCGTTTTTCGTATGCAACAAGCAAAGAAGAACTGACAGAAGCCTTTAACCGTATCAAAAAAGCATTAAAATATTAATATGGGCATAGACGTTAAACCCTATAAAGACCGTGATAACAGCCGTAAAGAACAGGTTACCCAAATGTTTGATAACATCTCGGGTAATTATGATTTTATGAACCGGATTATGACCTTTGGTATTGATATCAAATGGCGTAAAAAAGTGGTTAAGATGGTAGCCGAAACCAATGCCAAAAAAATATTGGACATTGCTACCGGCACCGGTGATTTTGCCATTATGTTGGCAGGTATTAATCCCGACAAAATTGTGGGCTTGGATATATCCGAAGGCATGTTGGAAGTGGGTAAAAAAAAGATCAAAGAAAAACAATTGGATCATTTGATAGAGATGGTTTTGGGAGATTCTGAAAATTTGCCTTTTGACGATAATAGTTTTGATGCCGTGACAGTAGGTTTTGGTGTTCGTAATTTTGAGAACTTGGACAAAGGTTTACAAGAGATCAATCGTGTATTGCGTCCGGGCGGTATTTTTGTGGTGCTTGAAACCTCACAACCTGAAAAATTTCCTTTTAAACAGCTATACCGGTTTCATTCAAAGTATATCATTCCATTATTGGGACGCTTGTTTTCAAAAGACCAAAAGGCTTATGAATATTTACCCGAATCGGCAGAAGCTTTTCCTTACGGTGAAGCCTTTAACAATATTTTGAAAAAAAATGAGTTTATATCTGTGCAAAATTATCCGTTATTATTTGGAGCCGCCAGCATATATAAATCATTTAAAAAAGCTTAAATAAACATTTAAAGAATAGTTGTATTGTCTATGAAACAATTGCTTAAATACATTTTTTTACTAATAATATTTTGGAATATTGCACCTGCAGCTTTGGGTCAATATACCGATGATATTCCCCGTAACCGTCCTTTTTTCGATAAAAAAACCGTGTCTTGGGGTTATTATTTCGGTATGAATTTTTATGATTTTAAAATAGATTATGACCAAGCTTATGAACATATTATTCAAGAAGCCAATCCGGGTTTTCAGGTAGGCTTGGTTGGTAATCTCAATATCAATCCTTATGTTAGTTTGCGCACTAATCCGGGTGTGTTTTTTACCAATAGAAAATTGATTTTTAGAAATTTAACAACGCCAAAGGACAGCATTAGAGAAATAACTTCCAATTATGTGCAATTGCCGCTTTCTATAAAATTGAATACCTACCGTTACGGCAATATACGACCTTATATAACCGGTGGTATTATATTTGCCCACAACCTTAATTCGTGGGCGGATTCTAACAATGACAATGCAGCAGGACGGTTTAGAATGCGTAAAAATGTCTGGATGTATGAAGTGGGTATTGGCTTGGAAATGTATCTGTATTATTTCAAATTTACACCCAGCATTCGTGGCGTTTTTTCTTTGCAGGATGAGCTCATCAGGGACAATGATCCTAACAGTCCCTGGACCAATCATATTGAGTCTATGATGACACGTGGTATTTATATCAATTTGACTTTTGAATAAAGTTTATGAAAACCATTATAATAAAAGAACAGCTCAATCACAAGGATTTTTTGGAAAACGCTTTTCCGAAAATCAATAAACCGATTTACAAGAAACGTTTGTTTATTATTAATATGGCTTTTGGTATTCTGTTTATGTTGGCAACCGGTTATTTGTTTTACCAAAGTTTAAATAACCACATCAAATTTGGCAGTATGCATTATTTTTATTTGGTTTTTGCCATATTATTTCCTTTTTTGGCTTTTTATTTGGTGCATAGAGAAAAAAAATATTATCATAAACTTGTGGATCAAATCAATGATTTAAAAACGGTTTACACTATTACTGATACATATTTGAATGTTAAAAATAAAGAAGTCGATTTAAATTATCCTTTAAAGGAATTGAAACGATTTACAGATTCGCCAAAATGGTTGATTTTCGAATTTAATAATGATGAGCGCGTGGTAATTTACAAGCCGAATATTGCAAAAGAGGATTTAAATACAATTATCACTTTCTTTAAAAGTCACTAACCAATTGATATTTTCGGTCCTAAAAATTTGGGTTGCACTTTAAAAAGCAAGTCTAACAGCGCCTTGGTTCTCGCCAAATATTCTCTGATGTGAGTCTTTAAACCGTATTTTCCGGTGATATCGCCTGCATTAAACCCGACAGCATTCAAACCTTTATTCTCAGCTAAAAAGACAGCACGTTGGTTGTGAAATTTTTGTGATATAATTGTCAAATTTTTTTGTCCGAAAACTTCTTTGGCTCTAACCACAGAGTCCAATGTTCTAAAACCGGCATAATCTAAAATAATACGATTTTCGGGAATGCCTCGTAAAACCAATTCCGTTTTAAAATCATTGGGTTCATCATAGTCTAAACGGCTGTTGTCACCACTGATTAAAATATAGTCTATTTTGTGCGCTTGAAACAATTTGACAGTTGCATTAACACGCAAAAGAAAATACCTGTTTAATTGGCCGTTTTTTAAATATTTTGCTGTTCCCAATACCAAACCAACTTTGTTATAAGGTATTTTTTCCGTAGTGTCAAAGGTTTTGCCGGCTGTTTTCTTAATAATATAAAAATTAGCAAAAACAGTAAAAGCAAATATTAGGAGCGTGACAATAAAAAAAAATCTATATTTTTTCATAATACTTAAACGACACAAAAAGCAGCTTATTATTTTAATGAAGCAGAATGTATATTTAGCGGATATTATACCAAATTAGTCTATATTAGCATTTGATATAATTAGCTTATAATCAATAAGTTGCATGGTATTTTTTTTCTTGTTTTCCGTATTGTAACACCTATATTTTCAAACAAATAAGCTAAGCGAAAAAAAATGCTTGTATATTATTGAATTTTACTACGTGTGGCAAATGCCCTAAGAGGTTCTTGCGTTAAAATAACGCCGAAAAAGCGTAAAACTATCTGCTGTTTGAACGAAGCGACAGCGGAGTGAGTTCAGATAGTTTAGCGTTGAGGTGATTATTTTAGCAAGGTTCTCTTAAGGCTAGACTTTTTTGTTACTTTTTTGGGCAATGCAAAAAAGTAAAAAGTAAAATGATTAATAATATAAGTAAAAAAATAAAATTTGGAACACCAAAAATTAATAAAATTAATTTGCAAATAGCTGTTAATGAAAATATTATAAAATAAATCGAGAAAAGTATAAAAAATGCGGAAAACAGATCAAACCGTTATATTTTATCGTATTTGCTCACTCGCAAATGTAATAATTTTATCAAATGAATCATTGATGTCAAACCAATGAATAGCTTGATTTTTTCTAAACCAAGTCAATTGACGTTTGGCAAAACGGCGGGTGTTTTTTTTAATTTCCGATACGGCAAAATCTAAAGAATAATCACCGTCTAAATAATGAAACAATTCTCTGTATCCAACTGTTTTTAAGGCATTTAAATTTTTATGTGGATAGAGTTTTTTAACTTCCTCCAACAAACCGTTTGCCATCATCAAATCTACACGTTTATTGATTCTGTCATATAAATGCTGACGGCTGCTGTTTAAACCTATGTAAAGGGTTTTAAAATCTCTTTGCGGACGGTTTCCTTGTAAATCAGCCATTTTTTTGCCGCCCGATTGCTCCAAAATTTCAATAGCCCGTATCAATCGGTGAGGATTTAGCAAATCTACTTGCGCATAATACTCGGGATCCAATTTCAGCAACTTTTGTTGTAAAAAACCAATACCTTCTTGTTGCCATCCGGCCTCCAATGTTGTTCTGATTTGTGCATTACGTCCGGGCAAATTGTCTAAACCTTTGCAAGCAGCATCAATATACAAACCCGAACCACCGACTAAAATAAGTGTGTTGTGTTTTTGAAACAATTGGCCGGATAAGGCTAAAAATTCCTGTTCAAAATTACCGACATTATAATCATCAAAAATACTTTTATGTTGAATAAAATGATGAGGGGCGGCTGCCAATTCGTATTTATCGGGCACTGCTGTGCCAATAGACATTTCCTTATAAAACTGACGCGAATCAGCAGATATTATTTCCGTTTTCAAAGCTTTTGCCAAAGCAATACTCAAAGCGGTTTTTCCTGCTGCCGTTGGGCCTACTATGGCAATGACTGTTTTCATTATCTTTTTTTGAAATCTTTGTGTATTACAATCTGACTATTTTTTCCAAACGATACTTGTCCAAATGGTCTTGAATAATTTTTCTTATTGACGGGTGGTCGTCTACCGGTGTCAAACGGCTTTTTATAACATCAATATTTTGTTTTTGCCATTCCAAATCAAAAAAGCCATAGCCTGTAACTTTATGATTTTCAATGTATATTATAGATTTTTCTCCGGTATGATGCCCTTTGTCAATCAATAACATATCAGGATTTGAAAATTGATGCGAAAAAGTAAGTTTGGCTTTGATACACGGGCTAAAAACCGGATTGTCTTTATAGCGGTAATGCCACGCAATCACTTTACTTATCAAATTGCCTTGCATCAACTCATAATCTATGGTATTGATTTGTTGTTGCATATCCAAAGCTTTAGGATTGTCATTAATATAAATATTATTGACTTTCTTTTTTATATTCCGCACATTGTGCACGCCTATCAACCGGTCATATTTGTTATAAAAATAAACAATACCTTTTTTTGCAGGCAATTCATCCAAAGTTTTCAAAATATCTTTGCTGTGCTTTTTTAAAGGCCTGATTCCCGGCTCTTCAATCCGGTCTTGTAAATGCCGTTGTTTGTTCAAAATCATTTTAAACAATTCAACCGTTGCCAAGGCATCACCCGAAGCCCTATGCCTGTCAGTTACAGGAATACGCAGGGTTTTACAAAGATTACCCAGACTGTAAGATTCTTGTTTTGGAAAAATTTCTTTGCTGAGTTTAACCGTGCACAAAGTCGGGCGTTCATAGGTATATCCCAAACGCTCAAACTCCTTTTTAAGCACCCGGTAATCAAAAGAGGCATTATGAGCCACCACTACGGCATCATCGGTAATTTCCAATACCCGCTTGGCTATTTCGTAAAACTTGGGGGCACGCCGTAACATCTTGGAATTGATGCCGGTGAGTTTTTGCACATACCAATGTATCGGGCGTTCGGGATTGACCAAACTGACAAAACGATCTATAATTTCATTACCGTCATACAAATAAATTGCTATTTCCGTAATGGCTTCGTCTGCCGGTTTGCCACCGGTGGTTTCCAAATCAACAATTGCATACTTCATAAGCGTGTCAGAAACTGATTCCAAGTTTTTGTAAACGGTCTTTTTCAATAGTCTCGGCCAAGCGTTTGGGAATAACCGGCTGAATCAATGTTTGACCGCTTCGTTTTTTTAAAAACGGATAAATGTCTATTTTGATATTATCTTCGGAAGTATTCTCATATTTGTTAGTTCCTACCAATACCAATTTTTGACTGTCAAAAGCCGCCTGTTCCTTTTGAGCCGATTCTTCTATTTTTTGTTGGATTTTACCTTTGTATAACTGCGATAAAAAACCGCCTGATGCTTCTATATCTTTAAAAATATCCAATGATTTTTGAGCAATTTTATAGGTATTTTCTTCAACAAAATAATTGCCTTCGGTAGCATTTAAAGCTGACGCAAAGCCGGCTTCTTTTTTTAAAATAATCAACTGGTTACGGGCAATACGTTCACTAAATTCATTGCTTTTTTTATAAACGGCATCAAAAGGCAAATTGGCAACTATTTGACTGCCGCCCAAAATTGCACTCATCATTTCCATACCCGTGCGCAGCATATTGACATAAGGATCAAAAACGGTTTTGTTTCTCATGGCCGGTTCAGAATAAACAAAAGCAGCGCTACTGCGATTATAAGCTCCGGTTATTAAAAGCCACAATTGGTGCAAAGCTTTAATCTTGGCTATTTCAAAAAAGTAATGCGCCCCGGTTGCCATTGAAAATTGTATCTGTTCAATAACATCAGCTCCTAATTTTTCTATGTATTCAACAGCATGCGAAAGACTGTAAGCCAGTTCTTGAGTAATATTGGCACCGGCATTTTTGTAATGGTGCGCATTGACATCCAAAAATCTAAAATCTTTATCAAAATATTGTTTCAGTTGATTTAATTTGTCAAAATCTTGTCGTTCGTTTTCATACCAATTGCCATAACGGGCAAAGTGACCGATAGGATCAATCAAAATAGGACTTTTACCTTCTGTTTGTTGATAGAGCTTCTTTAAAAAATCGACATTGAGCATATCAGCTTTAAAAACCAAACGCGATGGTTTCAAACCATCAATTAACCTGTTGATTTCAAAGGGCTTATCAAATTTAAATATAAAAATTTCGCCCCCTTTTATTAAGGCTTTCCGGGCTATCTTATTGGCGACCGATTCATTATATATTTGTAAACTCTGACCAATAGAAAAAGACGCCGGTGCCCATTGTTCAAAACCTGTATAG
>JAMOMQ010000106.1 GCA_027066995.1 Flavobacteriales bacterium | reverse complement strand
TTTATTGATAATCGTTTTTATGTCGCTCAAAAACTGCCTTCATATATTTGTTATTTTGATATATCGAATCGAAATACTGTCTTTTTTTAGGGGATAATTGTTCAATCAAATCATGTTGTTGCAGGCTGTCTTTGGACAAATCATAATAGTGAAAACCTTCGCTGTCGTGAAACAAAAAACTCTCGTTACCTTGATACAGGGCAAAACCTTCCGAACTGTAATGGCGATAGTCATTGGTGCTCAAACAATAAATTAATCTATCGGGATTGACAGTATCAAAAAGACTTTTACCATCAAAATATTTTTGTTGGTATTGACCGGGCAAAGTATCAAAAATAATATTGAAGATAGTCGGGGCCAAATCTAAATTGGTAGTTCTGATTAATCGGTTTTTTTGCAATTGTGCAAACTGCTTCGGATGTTTTTCTATCCAACTTTTGGGAAATCTGAAAATGACCGGAATGTCTAAAGTTTCTTTAAAAAATGAAGCCAAACGTTGTCTTCTTTTGGCTGCATAATCGCCATGATCTGCCGTAAAAATAAAAATGGTTTTGTCCATTTGGCCTTTTTGCTTAATGATATCCACAATAGTTTCAACCACCTTATCGGTTATAAATAAAGCCCGTCCGTATCTATCTTTAATGCCTTGAAAATCTTTTATTTTTGGTGAAAAATTTTGATAAGGTCCATGTGTGGCATTATGGTTATAATAAAAGAAAAAAGGAACAGGCATTTTTAACAATTGCTGTTTTATGGTATCCAATACGGTCAAATCATCCGCTCCTACATCGTTTATTAAGGGTAATTTAAGTTTTTCGGGATAATAATATTCGTCTAAATATTTATCTTTAATAAAAAACTTTAAATTTTTCCATTCTTGTGATTGTGACGTGGCAATAAAGGTATGATACCCGTTTTGTTTGGCATAATCCCAAATAAAAGGAGCAGAAATAAGTTTATGATAAGGCTTTTGCGGGCCTACACCTGTGTAAAGTGTTGGCATGCTGACATCGGTGGCACCGCAAATTGACATGGATTGCTGCATTAAAACAAATTGTTGCGGTTCACTTTCAACCCATTTTTTCATAAACGGCATAAACTTATTTTCATAACCGTAAACCGGTAAAGGATACCGACTCAAAGACTCAAAAACCACAAGAACAATATTGTATTTTTCATTGTCGGGGCGTTTATCAACCGGTAGTTTTTTAGTATTGATATTAAGTGTATGCATTAATGGTTTGGGGTGGTTTAAGTTTGGTGCATTTAAAGTCAATGCATAAAATGTATGCAAATCTAACGGGATAAACCGGCGTTCAAATTCGTGTTTGCTGATGACAAGACCAACTAATTCAATTAAAAAAAATACAATTAAAACTTTGATTGACAACTTCTTATCTGTTATTTCTTGTCTAGGATACAGATATAAACCCAGCGACACCGCTCCTAATAAAATGCCTGCTATTAAAGCTTTATTTTGTATAATTTGTAAAAAATAAGCTCGCCGGTAAACCGGTTCGTTTTTTAAAAAATCAACCAATCCGGAGGATAAAAAATGATGAAATTCTTCAAAAAAACGGTAGCCTGATATTAGCAAAACAATTACAAAAAAAGAAATAACAATGGATAAAACCAATCGTATTTTTCTTGAAAACAGGGCAATAATATTACCGATAATAGTCCAAAATAGATAAGAAAAAATAGCAACCGAAATAAAATTGCCCGGTTTTAATTGATATTTGGACAAAAAAACAGCATATAAAACCAAACTATAACCTATAATAAATAAACCTATCAGTGAATACCGGTTAAATAAAAATTTAAAAAACTTATTTCTCAACTGCATGTTTTTTTCAAAAAAATTATGGGTATAAAGATACTATTTTTTACTTGTTTATTATTCCTTCAATTCAAAGTGCATCCACGGATATTTTTGTTTAATTTGGTTAATGGCAGTTTGTAATTTTACGGTAGTAACCGGCTGTCCCGTAAAACTTTTATGTTGCAATTGTTTTTGTATTTTTTCAATCTGTTTCATATCCGGCAAGATATCCTGTTTAATTATACTACGTGTAAAAATTTCCCAAATATACGCAACAGCCTGTTCGTTGGGATGTAATAAATCAGAGGTATAAAAGCGGTAGTCACGCAGATCGTCCATCATAATTTCGTAAGACGGAAAATAAAATGTATGGGAATGATTAACCACGCTGTGAACAGCCTCTATCAAGCGTGCCTTACTGCGTTGATTTTCTGTAAAACCGTCTTTTAAATGCCGCACGGGACTAACAGTCAAAAGTAATTTAATATGAGGATTGATTTGTTGCAAAATTAGTCTTATTTCTTTCAACTCATCAATAATTTCAGTAGTAGACAAGAGTATTTTTTCAAATTCTTTTTGGGGCACCTTATGGCAATTATTAACAATCTTACCGGTTATTTTATGCCTATAAACCCAAGCCGTGCCCAAAGTAAAAAATGCCCAATCGGCAGATTGCAAAAAGCCTTTTGCTTGATGTATGGTATGATGCAAATTATTAAGGTATTCTTCGACCGTCAAACGATTAAAAGCTGTATGAAAATCGAAATGTTTCCAAATATTTTCGTGTTTAAACAGAACTTTTTCGGTAAAAACCGGCTGATTGACCGTATATTGCAACAATTTTTTTATAGAATGAGGATTAAAAACCGTTCCATACGGATTGATAAGCGTTTGAAATTGGTAATAATTCAATTTTGTTTTGATGTGATCGACAAAACATGACCCCAAACCAAAAATTTTACTTTGATAATCAATGGAATAGGGTAGTGGCATTATGTTTATTTCCGTTCTGAATTTCATTGTTTTTTTTATTTTTATATCCGGTGACTTCTATTCGGGCTGTCTCAATGTGTCAATTCCTTATTATCTATCTCTCGCTATACAATGTCGGAATCAAAAATGATAAATAATTTTCATAATTGAGACAATTTGCCCCAGCTCCCACATTTTATTAATGATTACACTTTTCCCTTTAAACTTTTAACTTTAAACTTTATACTGATTTCTTAACACCCGTCGCATTATTTTATTAGAGGCCGTGCGCGGTAATTTATCGGTAATAACCACATCATGAATCTTAAATAAAGGATTGAGTTTTTGTTTTATCAACTTTTGTAACTCATACTGTAACAAGTCTTTATCTACAATTGCGTTAGGCACAACATACAAAACGAGCAGGGCGGGACCACCTTTGGGCGGACTGACGGCAATAGCTGCTGACTCCATAACGGCAAGGTGACTATTGACCAGTTCTTCAATCTGTAACGAACTGACTTTTATACCGCCTAAATTCATACTGTCATCGGTGCGACCCATAACGCGATAATACCCATTGTCTAAACGCACCAAAAAGTCACCATGACGACGCAGCAATTTGCCATCAATTTCCGGTGTGTTTTTATAATAAACTTCGTGATGATTTTTGTTGAGTAACTGAAAAGACAAACCCATAGCCGGCGGCACTAAAAAAACTTCGCCCTTGTCAGACAAAACTCCTTCTTCATTAACAATTACAAACTCACTACCCAGTGCCGGTGTAGAAAAAGTGCTCGGTATATTGGTTTGTATAAGCGTAGAAGTTACATAACCACCACCGATTTCGGTGCCGCCACAATATTCAATAACAGGCTTATTACCGGCCAATTGCATTAAGTATATCATTTCTTCGGGATTAGAACTTTCACCGGTAGAGCTAAAACATTTAATAGCCGACCAATCATAGTTTTCCATAGTTCCGGTGTTTTTCCAAGCTCGCACAATACTAGGGACAATGCCCAACATATTGACTTTTGCATTTTGAATGAATTGTCCAAAAGCATTACTCATGGGGCTGCCTTCAAACAGGGCAATGGTGCCTTTGTTTATCAACGTGGCATAAATGAGCCAAGGCCCCATCATCCAACCCAAATTAGTCGGCCAAGCTACAACATCGCCGGATTGTATATCGTGATGGTAAAACCCGTCAGCTGCCGATTTTATAGCAGTCGTATGATTCCAAGGAATGGCTTTGGGTGCACCGGTTGTGCCAGACGAAAATAAAATGGTAGTGGTGTCCAAAGGATTGGCAGAGACAGATTCAAAACGGTCATTTTCAACCAAAAAATCATCCCAAAAAATATCTTGCCGTCGCAAACGAATATTTGAATCTTCAGGTGCAATAACCACCATTTGTTGGGCACCTGCATCCAATACTTTGTCGTATAGCGGTAATTTTTTATCCCCGCGAATCAGATAATCTTGCGTAAATACCAGTTTGGGGGAGGTAATATCAAAGCGCACTTTTATTTCGTTAGGTGTAAAACTGTCTGCTACCGTAACTACAGTTATTCCTGCTTTAATGGCTGCCAAATAAATAGCAACTGCCTCTATATTCATGGCCATATCTATACCAATGGCATCACCTTTTTGCAAACCGTTATGTATCAATGAATTGGCAATTTTATTGACCAATTTATGCAAATCATCATAGGTCAATACAGATATTGTATTACTGTTTTCACTTTGGTATTTGATGGCCGTTGCATCGGGAGGGGCCGTAAAACAGCTATCCACAATATTCATTTGCGCCTCTTTAAGCCATAAAGGTTTTTCCATGTCAGTGTCATCTAAAACACTAGAGTAGGGCTTTTTTAATTGAATATCAAGAGCTTTGACAGTGGTATCCCAAAAGGCAGGCCGGTCTGTAACAGACCAATTATAAAAATCGGGATAGTTTTTAAAGCCTTTTTGGTGCATTATTTTATAAAGATTGGTTTTTTTAATAAAATCAGTAGTAGGTTGCCACATAGGTTATATATTTTTTAATGATAAAGATACAAAAAATGTTGCTATTTTAACAGATTATAAAAAAAGAAGTTTTAAATATTGAGATAGAGAAACAATAAATCTATATCCAAATTGATTTAACGTTACATTAAAAAGAATAAACATAGTTTGTTAATTTGGACAATATATTTTAATTTTTAAACTTTTGCAAGTTGAAAACATTTACTGTCTCTTCTAGTGATTTTAATAAGTTTATGAATAAATATTGTATTGAGAAATAGAGACATTACATTAATCAAAGTTGCTTGTCTTATATTTCGATACATTTTGACTTCATTTTATTTCGTCAAAACACTCAATATGACAAGCTCTCAACAAAAGCATTGTCAAATTTTTACTTCTTATTTCAACATATATATAATACCACTCAAAACACCCCCTGATTAATTATTTCCTATGAATCTGCTACCGGTGCTACGAACAATTTTGTTTTTACTTAATGACAACAAATGGCTCTTTTTAAATAAATTTTAATCTTTTGTTAAGATGGTCTTTATTCAAGCGGTTTTTATTATATTTGCGCTTATTAAATCGAAAAATAAAAATAAATGAAAAAATTAATCTTATTTGCGCTGACAGCTGTTTTAATAGCTTCATGTGGTCAAAAAAACGATAAAAAAGACACCAATGTCAGTATAGAAGGAACCGCTATGGGAATGGCTGATGCCAAAGTTACCTTGTTGACTTATAGTGGCACCAAGCCTCAAACTATTGATTCTACCAAAATGAAAGAAGGACATTTTATGTTGAAAGAAAAAGTGGAAAAACCCCAATTGGCTTTTTTAAGAGTTGAAGGTATTCCCAGTGATTTACCTTTAATCTTAGAGCCCGGCGGTAATATTAAAGTAGATTTGGATAGCAAACACATACGCCGTTCAGCAGTAATCAGTCAAGGACTTAACAAAAAGTTTTATGATTATTTGGATCAAATAGCTTTATTTAGAGACAAACAACAAAAATTAGCCAAACTCTATCAAGCTGCCCAAAGTAAAGGCACACCCAAAGAACAAACCGATATTATCAATCGTTATTACGGTATTGATGATGAAAAACACAATTACGAATACAAGTTTATAGAAGAAAACAAAGACAATATTGTTGGCGGGTTGGTTTTTGAAGCTGTGGCTTATGACAGAGCCGAACCTAACTTTAACAAATTGGCTAAATTATATGAGGGATTCCCAAAAGAAATAAAAGAAATGCCCAATGTCAAAAACGCTTATAAAAATGTTAAAGAAAAAGCAGCCGTTTCCATTGGCAGTAAAGCCCCCGATTTTTCTGCTCCCACACCTGACGGTAAAACCTTATCATTAAAAGATGCCATGGGAAAAGTAACTGTTATTGACTTTTGGGCTTCTTGGTGCCGTCCTTGTCGAGCCGAAAATCCTTATGTCAAAAAAATCTATGAAAAATATCATGACAAAGGTTTAAATATTATTGGTGTATCATTGGATAAACCCGGTAACAAAGATGCCTGGCTTAAAGCTATTAAAGATGACGGTCTTACTTGGTATCAAGTTTCAAATCTTAAATATTGGCAAGATCCGATTGCACGGGAATTATATCATGTGGAATCAATCCCTCAAACATTTATTTTAGATAAAAATGGCGTCATCAGAGCTAAAAATTTAAGACGAGATCGATTAGAAGCGAAAATAAAAGAATTGTTAGAAGAAAAATAAGTATTTTTGTAACATAATTTTGAAACGGAACAGATATATGAAGTTGATTTTTTATACTGTTCCGTTTTTTTAATAGTAATATATATGAAGAAAATTGTATTATTTGTCGTAACAATAGCGATATTTATAAGTTGTAGCACACAACCCAAACCTGTTGTTTATAAGCTCAAAGGTAAAGTAGACGGCTTAGAAACTCAAAAAGCCATATTATCGAGTTTTGATAAAAATTTAAAAAGTAAAGCCTTGGATACCGTTTTAGTTCAAGACAGTATTTTTGAATTTAAAGTGCCCCAACAAAATCCTACTATTGCCATAGTAAGTTTTGAAAAGAGTAAAATACGTATTCCGGTAATTATAGGCGACGGTGATATAGATATGCTGGTTGACAAAACCAATCCTTTTATATCTGATTTGGCCAAAACCACCTCACGTTTGACACATAAGTTTTATCAGTATGAAAGACATGCCATAAAAGATAAAGAAAAAGGTATGATATTAATGCAAAAATACAGAACAACACCTCAAGCGAGCAAACGTGACAGTTTAAAACGAGCTTTTGACGATTGGCGCAATGCCGCCGAAGCATACCAATATGATTTTATCAATAAAAATAAAGATATTGTAGGCCTTATTGTGATGCAAAGCTTAATAGTTTCAAAAAACGCCGATTTCGCTAAAATAAGAAAAGCCTTTGACAGTTATCCGCCTCAGGTTAAAACAACCGATTTAGGAAAATATATCAATACAGTTATACTAACCAAAGGCGCCACCGAAATAGGGGGGAAGGCACCTAATTTTACAGGCACAACTCCTGAAGGTAAAAAACTCACCTTAAATCAAGCTATGGGTAGGGTTACCATTATTGATTTTTGGGCATCATGGTGTCGCCCTTGTCGTTTAGAAAATCCGTATATGGTTGAGATTTATAATAAATATCATGACCAAGGTCTAAATATTATAGGTGTATCACTTGATAAAAACAGAGAATCGTGGCTGCAAGCCATCAAAGATGACGGCTTAAAATGGCAACACGTTTCGGAAATTAAAGGTTGGAGTGACCCCATTGCTAAAATGTATGGCGTTATGTCTATACCACAAACTTTTATTATTGATGCAAAAGGGGTGATACGTGCTAAAAATTTAAGACGTCAAGAGTTGGAGAAAAAAATTGTTGAGCTACTCAACGAATAAAAACCTTAAAATAATTCTATAACCCAAAACTGTCTGATTTTTGTCAGGCAGTTTTTATTAAACATGCAAGAATAAAATAATGCACTTAATATACAAAAAACAAACTATCATAGGTGCCTCTCTGGTAGCTTTTGCTGCCGCTTTATGGGGTATGGACGGCGTTATTTTAACACCACAATTATACAATTTAAATGTATGGTTTGTAGTGTTTGTATTACATGCTTTACCATTTTTATTGATGAATTTGTTTTTGTTTAAACGCTATAAATATTTTAAAACATTAAACCGTGTTGAAATTATTTCTTTATTTTTTGTTGCATTATTTGGAGGTGCCATCGGCACTTGGGCTATTGTAAAAGCATTGTTTTTGGTTAATTTTAAATCTTTGAGTATTGTTGTATTATTACAAAAATTACAACCGGTTTTTGCCATTGCTTTAGCACATTTCTTTTTAAAAGAACCATTAAAGAAAAATTTTGTTTTTTGGGGAAGTATAGCGCTAATAGGCGGCTACTTTTTGACATTCGGTCTGCATTTACCACATTTAGACCATAATAAGAATACAGTTTTAGCGGCGTTATTTGCTATTTTGGCAGCTTTTAGTTTTGGGGCTTCAACGGTATTTAGTAAAAAGATATTATTAAAACTTGATTTTATCACCGCAACTTTTTACAGATATGCAGCCACCACATTAATAAGTTTTATCATTGTGCTAATAACCGGGCATATATTTGATTTTAAAGCAATGACACAACATAATTGGCTGATAATTAGTATTATAGCATTAACAAGCGGTTCGGTTGCTATTTTTATATATTATTACGGTCTCAAAAAAATCAATGCCATGTTGGCTACCATTATGGAATTGTTTTTTCCCATTACAGCCATATTGTTAGATTACTTGGTCAACGGACAACGATTGTCATTTATACAATGGCTTAGTGCAGCAATTATGATATTTGCCATAATTCAAATCAACCGTAGTGAAACCAAATCTTAATTAATTTATAAGCTTTAAACAAACCATAATGTTTGTAATATAATTTATATTATGTTAAATAGAAACATTAATATTATACTTTTCTGACTAAAGTCAATAATGATAAGCTCTTCTCTTCAAAAACAATATTTTTTTTGTAATTTAGATTTTTAATTTTTTAAATTTTGAAGACTATGAGAAGAATTGCAGAATCCGAATTAATATTAAATCCTGACGGCAGTGTATATCATTTAAATCTGCGGCCCGAAAATATAGCTAATGAAATCATTTTTGTAGGCGATCAAAAACGTGTTGACCGGATTGCCAAGCATTTTGAACGGATTGAATTTGAAACTCAAAAACGTGAATTTCACACCATAACCGGTTACTATAAAGGTAAAAAATTAACGGTTATGTCTACCGGTATTGGCCCAGATAATATTGATATTGTAATGAATGAACTGGATGCATTGGTCAATATTGACCTTGAAAAACGTGTGGTTAAAGAAACACATACCACTTTAAACATTGTAAGAATAGGCACTTCCGGATCGCTGCAAGCTGATATTCCCGTAGATAGCTTTGTTTTAGGCAAATATGGCCTCGGTATGGATGGTTTATTACATTATTATGATGCGGCTCATGTGCGTGAATTGGATATGGAAGAAGCTTTTATCAAGCATACCCATTGGGATCATAACAAAGCGCGACCATATATTGTAAAAAATAGTGATTTTTTAGAAAATATATTGCTGTCCGATAAAGTTTATAGTGGAATTACCGGCACTGCCGGTGGTTTTTTCGGTCCTCAAGGTCGTGTTCTCAGACTGCCTCTCTCCGACCCTGACATGAATAAAAAAATGGACAGCTTTGAGTATAATGGCGTGAGAATGAGTAATTTAGAAATGGAAACCTCGGCTATTTACGGTTTATCCAAATTATTAGGACATAATGCGTGCTCTATGAATGCCATTATTGCCAATCGTGCCAATATGACTTTTAGTGCAGATCCTTATGTGCCGGTTGACGGTTTAATCAAATATACTCTTGATAAACTTTTATTGATAAAATAACAGTTTTTTTATAATTTTTTAGGGCTGTCTCAAAAAAATGAATTATCTGTCATTATGAACACAGCAAGGAATTTTATGTTTGATAATCAACAACTTATCATTTTGTTTTTTTGTTAAGACAGCCTCTTTTTTAAGCTTAAAAGCTAAAATTTTCTTTTGTATCTTTACATAAAGATTATTTAAAGATTTATAAAATGCTAAAAAAACTGTTTTTTTT
>JAMOMQ010000105.1 GCA_027066995.1 Flavobacteriales bacterium | reverse complement strand
TCACCATTGGGATCGGGAAATTCGTTAATTGTAAGAACATTATCATTGTCATCATCATTATCTAAAAAGTCATAAATACCATCGTTATCCGAATCTTGTAAAGTATAAACAATATTTCCACTATCTATAGCTGTTTCCAAATCATTAACCAAACCATTGGCGCCTACATCACCCTCCAAAATACCGTCGGGTTGCACATCGGTACCCGCAGGAACGTTCAAACGACCTGACTCTGCAGCATCGGCTAAACTATCGCCGTCGGAATCAATATCAAAATGATTGGGAATACCGTCTCCGTCGGTATCAAAAGCCGGTTCTACCGCATTGTTATCATCACCGATTGTATTATCATTATCGTTATCGTCTAAATAAGCCGGAACGCCGTCATTATCGGTATCGACCAAAGGATCTTGTCCATTGTATTCGAGTAAATCGGGGATCCCGTCATTATCATCGTCTATATCTATATCGTCGGTGATCCCGTCATTGTCATGGTCGTCAAATAATGTACAGCAATCAAGATAATCAGGAATACCGTCACCATCGGTATCAATGGCATCATCAGGTTCGTGGTTTCCGTTATTATCAGCATGTTCGTCTATGGTAGGAATACCGTCATCGTCGTCATCGGCATCTAAATAATTAGGAACGCCGTCACCATCGGTATCATCATCCATAGGGTTACCGTTTTGCGGATAGTTGTGTGGCAGTTGCACATCTTCAAAATCGGTATATAATCCGTCACCGTCATCATCACGGTCTAAATAGTTTGGAATACCGTCAAAATCGGTATGCAAAGCATCATCAGGATAATGGTTACCATTATCATCCGGATGTTCATTAACGGTTAATACATGATCATTATCATCATCAAAATCTATAAAATCGGGAGATGTATCGTTGTCGGTATCTTGTAAACTGTAATTGATATTACCACTGTCAGTACTTGTTTCCAAAACGTCAGCTAAACCATTGTTACTAACGGCATCATCGACACGGCCATCCATGTTGGTATCTGTAAAACCGGTAGCGCCGGATTCAACCAAATCAAATAAACCGTCCCCGTCACTGTCTAAATCCCAATGGTTGGGGATACCATCTAAATCCAAATCAAATTGAGCTTCCACATGACCGTTAGCATCGCCAATAGTATTATCGGTATCATCGTCATCTAAATAAGCAGGCACACCATCATTATCTGCATCGGTATCAGGATTGACACCGTTGTATTCTAATAAATCAGGGATGCCGTCATTATCATCATCTATATCAATATTATCATCAACATGGTCGTTGTCATGATCATCGGCATTTTCGTAGTCATCAAGATAATTTGGTATACCGTCGCCATCGGTATCTACCGCATCATCCGGTTCATGATTGCCATTAGGATCTGCTTGTTCATTAATAGTTGGTATTCCATCATCGTCGTCGTCCATGTCCAAATAATTTGGTATACCGTCGCCATCTGTATCATCATTGGTGGGGTCTCCATCTTGCGGATAGTTATTTGGCAGTTGCACATCTTCAAAATCGGTATATAAACCGTCACCGTCATCATCACGGTCTAAATAATTGGGCGTGCCGTCCAAATCGGTATCCATTGCATCTTCAGGATAATGATTGCCATTGATATCAGGGAATTCGTCAGTCGTAGGCACATGGTCATTATCGTCGTCTGTATCTAAAAAGTCATAATAAGTATCAGCATCGGTATCTTGTAATGTATAATTGATAATACCGCTGTCAACTGCAGTTTCAACGGCATTGGGCAAGCCATTGGCGCCAACATAGCCATCTACCATACCGTCATGATTAACATCGGTTCCTGTAGTATGTCCGGATTCTGCCAAGTCAAACAAACCGTCGCCGTCAGCATCCAAGTCATATTGATTGGGAATATTATCGTAATCGGTATCATAGGCTATCTCGGTATGATTATTAGCATCACCAACGGTATCGTCATTGTCATTATCATCTAAATAAGCATAAACGCCGTCATTATCAGCATCAGCCAATGGATCTAAACCGTTACACTCGTCTATATCGGGAATGCCGTCATTATCATCATCGATATCTACATTATCTCTAACACCGTCATTATCATGATCAAATGGATCATTGATAGGGTCAAGATAATCGGGAGTGCCGTCATGATCACCATCCAAGGCATCGTCGGGAATACCGTTATTGTTATCATCGGGATGTTCATCCGCCGTTAAGACACCATCATTATCATCGTCAACATCCAAATAATTGGGAATGCCATCCAAATCGGTATCGTCATTCATAGGATTGCCGTCTTGCGGATAATTGTTAGGTAAGGCAATATCTTCCCAAATGGTATCTATACCGTCACCATCATCGTCAGGGTCAAGATAATCGCCCGATCCACCACCGTCGGTATCTAATGCATCATCGGGATAATGGTTACCGTTATCGTCGGGATGTTCGTTGATGGTAAGCACATTGTCATTATCATCATCGGCGTCAATAAAATCCGGATTAGTATCCGAAATGGGAAAAGAACCGTCATTGTTATGAATGGTATAGGTCAAAACACCACTATCGGGAAATGATTCTAAAATGTCAGCCAACCCGTTTGCCCCTACGGGATTGTCCAACATACCGTCCATATTGGCGTCATCTCCGGCTATACGACCCGACTCGGCCGTATCGTATAAACCGTCATTATCTGAGTCTAAATCTAAAAAATTGGGAATGCCGTCTTGGTCGTAGTCAAAACCGGGTTGAATAAGTCCATCATCATCTCCTGTATTAAAATCATTGTCATTGTCATCGAGATAAACAGGCACACCATCGTGATCTGCATCGGACAAGGGGTCAACGCCATTGGACTCTATGGTGTCAGGGATACCATCGTTATCATCATCTATATCAACTGTATTATCTATACCGTCATTATCAAAGTCTACGAGAATTGATTGTGCTCCTCTGAATGTAACAGACTGAGCATGAGCATTAAAACCTATAGACAAGATAATAAAAATGATAATTTGAAAAAATTTATTCATGTTGTTACAAAGTTTATTAAAAAACTTAACAAATATATGAAAAAAATATTTATAACATAATTTTAAACATTAATATGTAAGAAATTAAAATGTTGAGTGATAAGTTAGTTAACAACAATAAAAAAGACTTTCTCAAATAAGAAAAAGTCTTTTGAAATTATTTAATGAATAAAATTTAATTATCGTGCTATATTAACCGCCCTTGTTTCTCTGATAACCGTAACTTTTACTTGTCCCGGATAAGTCATTTCCGTTTGTATTTTTTGGGTTATTTCAAAAGATAATTGTTTGGCAGTTTCATCGTCTACTTTTTCGCTTTCAACAATGACACGCAATTCTCTACCGGCTTGTATAGCATAGGCTTTTTGAACGCCGGGGAATCCAAAGGCAACCTCTTCCAATTCTTTTAAGCGTTTTAAGTAGGATTCTAAAATTTGTCTTCTGGCACCGGGGCGCGCACCGGAAATGGCATCGGCAACTTGAATAATCGGTGCATAAAGTGATTTCATTTCAATCTCATCATGATGTGCCCCAATGGCATTGACTACATCCGGGCTTTCTCCGTATTTTTCGGCCCACTGCATACCGAGTAACGCATGTGGCATTTCGGTTTCGTCAGTAGGCACTTTTCCTATATCATGCAATAAGCCGGCACGCTTGGCTATTTTAGGATTTAATCCCAGTTCGGCTGCCATGATACCACAAATTTTGGCTACTTCACGAGAGTGTTGTAATAGGTTTTGACCGTATGACGAACGGTATTTCATTCGTCCTACGGCTTTGACCAATTCAGGGTGTAATGAGTGAATCCCCAAATCTATAATGGTTCGTTTTCCTATTTCTATAATTTCTTCTTCGAGTTGTTTTTTTGTTTTACGCACCACTTCTTCAATACGTGCCGGATGAATACGGCCGTCTGTGACAAGCTTGTGCAAAGATAAACGGGCAATTTCGCGACGAATAGGATCAAAACCGGACAATAGAATACTTTCGGGAGTATCGTCTACAATAATTTCAACACCGGTTGCCGCTTCCAAAGCTCTAATATTACGACCTTCGCGTCCAATGATACGTCCTTTTACTTCGTCTGACTCCAAATGGAAGGTAGTCACGGTATTTTCAATAGCTTCTTCTGTTCCAATACGTTGGATAGTGTTGATAACTATTTTTTTGGCTTCTTTTTGGGCTGTCATTTTAGCTTCTTCAATAGTATCTTGAATATACTTCATGGCTTCAATCTTGGCATCTTCTTTAAGAGTTTGCACTAATTCCGATTTAGCCTCTTCAGCAGAATAACCGGCAATTTGTTCTAATAATTCCAGTTGTTTTTCATGTGTTTTTTTAATCTCTTCGGATCTTTTATCCAAATATTTTAACCGTTCATTGTAAAGTGCCTCTTTCTCTGCCAACTCTGCTCCCAATTTTTTATTTTGAGCTAATTCCATTGCCAATAGCGATTCTTTTTCTTTCGCTCTTTTTTCAAGATCTGACACTTTTTTTTCGCGATCTATAATAAATTTTTCGTGTTTTTCTTTTAGCTCTAAAAATTTCTCTTTGGCTTGTAAAATTTTTTCTTTTTTTATAGCCTCACCTTCTTTTTCGGCTATTTTTTTTATTTGTGACGCTTCATCTTGGGCTTTAACGATAATTTCATCAGCTTTTTTATAAGCTTTATTAATAATACTCCCCGAACGCTTTTTGTCTAAAGCGCCTTTTAACAAATAAGTAAGAATAAAACCGGCAATTAAACCGACAATAATGTATATCAGTGTTTCCATAATTTAGTTGTTTGAATTTGATTAAAAAATAAAAAGCCTGCACTTATTTATGAATTTTGATTAAACCCCGATAAGACAGGATTAGGGCTAACGAACTGCTCAAACGTCCACCGGCATAAAGCCTATCAAAAGATAGTGTGGCCTGTTTTTACAATTACGACTCACCCTTTATAATGAATTTGTGTTGAGTTTAACAAATATCAAATAAGTGCAGGCAGTTTTAAATATAATGAACTATTTCCGTTTTATTTAAATTTGCAACAGATGATTGATTTTTTCTTCAAGCACCCGTGCATCAATTTCTTGTTTTTCTTTTAAGTAATTTAACTCCGAAGCCAATTCCAATAAAATTAATGCCTGAACATCTTGTATGTCTTTAATGGCATATTTTTTTTCGATTAATTTAATTCTCTCATCAATAAAATCAACAGCTTTTCTTACATGTTCTTCTTCATCTGCAGTCACTTTTAAAGGATAAGTTCTTCCGGCAATGGTCACTTTTATTTTGACTTTATCTTCCACTTTTCTATTCCTTTAAAGCTGTGATACACAGGTTAATTTCTTTAATCAAGCTGTCAATTTTCAATTTGGCTTCTTCATTATTTTCGGCATTGCCTGCAAATGCCTTTCCTACTTTCAATTGATTCATTTGCCGCTTTAATTTCTGTTTCTCTTCTTCACAATGTTCCAATGAATCATTTTTCCGCTTCAATAATATTTCAAAATTAGAAATTTTTTGCCGGTATTCAAAATTTTCTATCTGTAATTTTTGAATTTTTTCTTCAAGCTGTTCTAATTTTGAAATAATCTCTTGATTCATAAATGTAACAATCAACTCTACAAAAATAAAACAATTAATTAAGATATAAAAATATAAAAAAACCGGATAAACCTATAAGCCGGATTCTGTCGCGTCTTGTCATTTATCTGCGTATACAGTTACCTGCATACTTTAGCTGCCTACCCTCCCACTCGGCCGAGCAAGCCTCAAGCGTGGGTTTATTTGGCATTGCACCGCATAGAGTTTAGCCTTTTCACTACAGCCGAACTGTACTTGGTTTCTGTGCCACTAGTCCTGCCCCGAAATTTCGGGACGGCGGATGTTATCCGCTATGCTGCTCTGTGGTGTCCGGACTTTCCTTTCCGAATTAATCGGAACGACAAGACAGTTTATCCGGTTTTTTCATTGCAAAAATACAATTATTTAACCGCCAAAGCAAGTTTTAATAAAATCATAGTAAAAAAATATAATTTTGGCAAGATTTTTGCTTAATATTTTTTTATGAAAATGTCAGCAAATTATCCCAACCAAACCGAACGGTCCGAGATTTCAAAGCAATTTCAAGACCGCATTAACAAAATTGTCTCTACCAAATGGAAACTAAAAAGCATTACCGAAACAGGTATTGTTACTGATGAAGCCGATTTTAAAAACGTTGAAATTGTCTTTAGCCAGTTTCATATCTATGCTTTATATGGTAACCGTGTGGACAAGTTTAAATATAATTTTTTGAGCAAAAATACCTTTACAGTTAATATTGAAAATAACGATGTAAAATGCCGTATAAAAGAATTGACGGATACCAACCTAATATTTCATGCCGATTTTAGAAATGCCCATTTTATTGTAGAATTAGAAGCGCATTAATAATATTGCAATGACCGCCGGTTTTAAATAAAAAATGTAAATTTGTGCTATAAACTAAAAGTATGAATATGGATTATATGGCACAAATTATCGAAGGGATAAAATATGCATTGCCGGCTGCGGTTACCGGTTATACGACTTACTATTTTCTCAACCGGTTTTACCGTTACGAAGAAAAAAAACAATTATTAATTGCCAAAGCCGATCTTAAAAAACATGCTTTACCAATACGTCTGCAAGCTTATGAAAGGCTGGCACTGTTTTTAGAACGCATTTCACCTGCCAAACTTGTGCAAAACATAAAGCCTGCATCAGATGATAAAAACCAATATGAATTGTCATTAATTTTTCAAATTGAAAGTGAATATGAGCATAATTTGAGCCAACAGATTTATGTAAGCAATCAATGTTGGGAAATGATTACTACCTCTAAAAATGCTACAATGCTATTCATTAAACAAACCTCTGAAAACGATAACATAAAAACAGCCTACGACTTGCAAAAAGCTCTTATAGAACGCTCTGCCAAAGATGAATTGCCTACCAGTGTAGGCTTGGCATACATCCGTAATGAAGTTACCGATTTACTTTAAAATGATAGAAATAAAAGTTTTCAGAGTGTATAAACAAAATCGATAAGCACATAAAATATATTTATCAACAATCATTGTTTTCATTTATGTTTCAATCTACTTTTGTAAAACAAAAACAAAGAAAAAATGAAAACAAAACAAATGATTATCAGAATAATACCCTTGGTTATTATCACTCTTTTATTATCTGCCTGTGCAGAAAACAACACAAAATCAGAGGTTAATACAGGCAGCGAAAAAGCTATCGTTAAAGAACCACAAAAAGAACAATCGCAAATCGTAGTAAAACAAAAACCTACCCCCGAAGAAAAATTTAAGAAAAAATACCACACTTTCGATTTAAATAAAGACGGTAAAGTTACACGAGACGAATTTGTTAAACGCAGCCATGCCGAATTTAAAGAAAAGGATAAAAATCATGATAATATGGTTGACAAAAACGAATGCCCCGGCTTTGCCATGTTAAACCCCGAAGGTAATCCTGTTGATGAAAATCAATACGTTAAACTACGCGGCGAACGTTTTGATGACATGAATACAGATAAAAATGACATACTTACAGAAAATGAATTTGTAAGTTATAAATTAGCTTTTGCAAAGAAAATGAAAGCTAAAAAAGCTGCTGCCACTGCAAAATAACAAAATAATCACATAAAATAAATAAATGGTCATCCTTGCGATGGCCATTTATTTTATTAAAAAACAAACAATTATAAGTTTTAACATCCAATATATTTCCGGTATTTGTTTAAACTTTCTTTTGTATTTTTGTATTGATCAAAATAAAAAAGATATGACATACAATGAACCCATGTTGCGAAAAAACGCTTTACAAGATAAAATAATAGTCGTAACCGGTGGCGGCAGCGGACTGGGCAAATCCATGACCAAATATTTTTTACAACTGGGTGCCAAAGTGGCGATAACCTCCCGCAACTTAGAAAAATTGCAAAATACCGCAAGCGAACTTGAAAAAGAAACCGGCGGCGAAGTTTTGGCGTTAAAATGTGATGTGCGCCATTACGAAGAAGTTGAACAAATGTTAGCCGGTGCCATATCGCAGTTCGGACAAGTTAACGGATTGGTCAATAATGCCGCAGGTAACTTTATCAGTCCCACCGAACGACTATCGGCTCATGCCTTTGACACTATCATTGACATTGTCTTAAAAGGAAGTAAAAATGCCACATTGGCTTTCGGAAAATATTGGATAAAAGAGCAAATAAAACCGGCAACCGTATTAAATATCGTAACGACTTATGCTTGGACCGGCTCCGCTTATGTGGTGCCTTCGGCAACTGCCAAAGCCGGAGTATTGGCAATGACACGTTCGTTGGCTGTTGAATGGGCTAAATACGGCATACGTTTTAATGCCATAGCGCCCGGTCCTTTTCCCACCAAAGGCGCTTGGGACAGATTACTCCCGGGCGAATTGCGCGACAAATTTGATCCGGCAAAAAAAGTACCTCTAAAACGCGTGGGCGAGCATCAAGAATTAGCCAACTTAGCCGCTTATTTGATGAGTGATTTTTCTTCCTATATTAACGGTGAAGTTATAACCATAGACGGCGGTGAATGGCTCTACGGTGCCGGCGAATTTAATCAATTGGAACAAATACCGAATAAAATGTGGGATAAGCTGGAAGAAATGATTAAAAAAAGAAAAAAATAAAACCAAAAATCCTTATTTTTGACGTCAAATTAACTATAAATTATTTTTAATGAAAGAATACATCAATAGTTTATTCCATTTTACACGAGAAGATATCAATTTGGCTTTAAGCTATGTAGCCAAAATAGCGGTAGCCGTTCTTGTAGTTTGGATTGGTTTAAAAATCGTAAAAAAACTACATCAAGCCATTGAAAAAGTTATGATTAAAGCGGGCATTTCCGATAATATCCGCCCCTTTCTACTGAATATAATTGATGTATCTCTAAAAGCAATCGTCTTTTTTATTGCCCTTAGCGTAATGGGCGCCGATTTATCGGGACTTGTTGCACTGGTAGCAGCGGTAGGGTTTGCCGTGGGTATGTCATTGCAAGGCAGTTTGGGCAATTTTGCTTCGGGCTTGCTTATTTTAACCCTAAAACCTTACAAGGTTGGCGACTGGATACAACTCGGGGACAAATTCGGCCGTGTAGAAGAAATTGCTATTTTTAATACCAAAGTCATCACGCCCGGTCGCAAGGTATTGATAGTGCCCAACTCCAAAGTTACCGACGATATTGTAACCAACTACTCCGAAAAAGGTGTTATCCGGTTAGAAATTGACCTTCATATCCCCTACGAAGAAGATTGGAAAGAAGTGAAGAAAATATTGGAAAACACCATAAAACAAGTCGATAAGGTATTGAAAACGCCCGAACCCGAAATAGGCATTGCCGATTTTGACAGCCATAGTTTATTTGTTATGGTGCGACCTTATGTCAAACCCGATGATTATTGGGAAGTAACTTTTACGGCTCATGAACAACTTAAAAAAGCTTTGCATGAGCACAATATTAAAGTTCCGTATTCGGAAGGAATTGAATATGGTAAATTTGGCAAATAAACATTAAAATTGTTAATAATTAATTAAAAGAGCTGTCTGTGACGGCTCTTTTTTTATTATATTTGACCAAGTTTAAAATAACCCTAAAAAAATACCAATCTTATGAAACAACGAGTAGTAATATTTGAAGCCGAAGGCGGTTCAGACAAAGGACTGGACGGATACCGCAAAGACACTATTCCTATTGCCAATGCTTTGCGCGAGCGCGGTTGGAATGTTGATATTTTAAAATTCAGAGACGAGTGGGCAGACAAAATATATGATTATGCCAAAGACCGTTATGATGCCTATATCACCCGAGTTAATCCCGGAACCATCCCCTCGGGCGAAAAAATATTTTTTGAAACCCTTCGCAAATTATCCGATGCCGGCTTGGAAGGTTTTTCGCACCCCGATGTCATGCAAGATCTCGGTGCCAAAGATGCTTTGGTAAAATTGGTAGGCACAGGACTGGTCCCCGAAGATACGTATGCC
>JAMOMQ010000104.1 GCA_027066995.1 Flavobacteriales bacterium | reverse complement strand
TTAACAGCCGCCTTGTTTCAAATTTTATCCAATTTTGCCAATGATTACGGTGATGGCGTCAAAGGTACTGATAACGAAGATAGAATAGGGCCGTCAAGAGCCATTCAATCAGGAGAAATTACGCCTGTTCAAATGAAAAAGGCAATTGTTTTAACAGCCATTTTATCTTTTTTGTCAGCTTTGGTATTGGTGGGCTATAGTTTTGGATGGCAACATTTGAGCTTGATATTTTTATATTTGATTTTAGGTATAGTAGCTATTGCCGCTGCTGTCAAATATACCGTTGGTAAAAATGCTTATGGTTATTTTGGTCTCGGCGATTTGTTTGTGCTGATTTTTTTTGGTTTGGTATCGGTAATGGGCGGCTCCTATTTATATACCAAAGAATGGGATTGGACGCTTATTTTTCCGGCTCTTTCTATCGGGTTATTGAGTATGGCGGTATTAAATCTGAATAATATGCGCGATTTACAGTCCGATCAAAAATCGGGAAAAAATACCATTCCGGTAAAGTTGGGAATAGAAAATGCAAAAAAATACCATATTTTTTTAATAGTATTGCCCTTGTTTTTTACACAAGCCTATATTTTTCATCATTTACACAGTTTATGGCCTTGGCTTTTTATGATTCCATATTTATTATTATTTAAACATTTAATGCAAGTCATAAAAACCAACCAACCGGAAGCTTTTGATCCCGAACTCAAAAAAGTAGCTATTTTGACTTTACTATATGCCATTTTTTTCGGCATAGGACTGATATTATAAAAGCTGCCAAATATTTGACAGCTTTTAATAATGATGTAACCTCCTTTTTTATTTAAAATCTTCGGGTTTTAAGGTATTTGTTTCAGCATTGATTAAGTTTAGTTCAATGTTTTGAACGCCGTTGACAATTACTATTTTGGAAGGTATTTTAATGCCATTGATACCCTTATATTCTTTTAGCAAAATAGGTTGTGTCATTTCCCGTCCTTGTATTTTTCGGTGTTTTATTTCTTTATCTTTAAGACCGGTTTTGGCATTAAAAAAATGTTCAGTGCCTTCGTTGTCAACAATCACATAATAATCTTGACCGTCAAAGTTGTCTATTCTGACCAATTTGCCATTGGTTAATAAGTCTAATTCCGAGATAGGTTGTGAGCCCTTTTGATATTTTTCATTTTCTTTGGCATCAAATGGTTTTTTGTTGCCGCGGAACATCTTGTAACCGGTTTGTCCGTTAAAGGCTTGTTTACTCATAACCATTCCCATAGCTTCCGTTTGACTCATAAACTTGTTGGGAGCCATAGCGGCGTTGGTCATTTTTAAAGTGCCGCCTTGCATTTTGGCTTCGTAAACGGTTTTTATAGATTTGGTGTTTTTTACAGCTTGTGCACCACCAATGGCATCGATATAATGATTTATAACCGTTTTTACATTGACGCCGGCGGGTATTTTTTGATTCATTTTAGGTGCTGCAACCGGATGTCCGTCTTTGTCATAAAATTTAACGGAGTAACCGGCTTTTTTAAGTCCGGGAACCGTAATGGCGGCATTGCCGGCTACTATAATACGGGCATGTTCGGGATGCAAATACTTTTTGGCGGCATTTTGAATATCATCAACCGTTACGGCATCTATTTTTTGTAAGAAAGTTTCATAATAATCTTCCGGCAAGTTATTGACGTAAATATCATAAGCTTGATTGGCAATGGTGCTTGGTTTTTCCATTTGTAACACAAAATTGCCCAAATACTTTTGTTTATTATTATAGAGCAATTTCGGATCTACTTTTTCGTTGACAATTTTGTCAATTTGTGCCATGGTTACCACCACGGCACTATCGGCTACACTATTGCGCACACTGGTTGATGCTTTGAATAAGTCGCCGTATTTATTAGTGCCAAAGCGACTGCGTGCCCCATAGGTCCAGCCGTGTTTTTCTCTAAGTGTCATATTGAGGTAAGAGTTAAAATCGCCACCCAATATGGCATTCATTAGCAAAGCAGCAGGATAGTCCGGATTGTTTTTTCTTACATCCGATCGATGTGCTACTTTAAGCTCGGTTTGTTCGGCGTTGGGCATGTGAACAAAATCCACTTCTGTTTGCGATACATTTTTAATAGCAGGCAAAGCAACGCCCCGGGTTTGTGGTGCTTTGGGCCAACCGGCAAAATAGTCTTTTGTCATTTGTTTAATTTTGTCAAAATCTACATCACCAACTATAATCAGATAAGCATGATTAGGGGTAAAGCTTTGCTTATAATAATTTTCAACATCAGCAAGTTGAACGTTTTTAACGGTTTCTATACTGGTTACTTCACCGTAAGGATGATTGCCATAGGCCAATTTTTTTAGCACTCTTTCGGCAGCAGCCGGTGTGCTTTTTTCTGCTGATTTCAGGCTTTCTATCAATTTTTCTTGCTCTTTGGCAAATTCTTCTTTGGTAAATTTGGGATGTAACGCTTGATCTGCAGTCAATTTTAAAACTTCCGGAAAGTATTTGCTCAAACTGTTGATATAAAAACCACCGTCATAAATATTGACGTTGGCACCTAAAAAGTCTATTTTTTTATTAAAATCATCTTTTGAAACACTTTGAGAGCCACTACCCAGTAAACTGCTTAATAAATCGTCACTGCCTTTTTTATTTCGTAATTTGACAGGCTGATTGTCAATACGTAAGCTGGCATTGACACGAGGCAATTTATGATTTTCTACCACAATAAGCGTTAAACCGTTGTCCAGTTTATAAGTTTTTGGTTTTTGAAATTTGATAACGGGAGCCGCTTGGGCTTCGGGCATTTTGTTGATATCTTCTTGGGGCATAGGTTTATTTTTAGTCGCTGTCGTTTGTTGGGTTGTTCCGCACGAAATGCCTAAAAAGGCTAAAATAACCGGAATAGTATAAAGTAACTTTTTCATTATTTTTCAGATTTTGTTGAGTCATTTTGTTTGGGTAAATATTCCAATAATACCCGTTGGTTTTTGTTAAGGTATTTTTTAGCCACGCGACGCAAGTCTTCGCGTGTAATGCTTTTATAAATATCCAGTTCCTTGTTGATTAAGTCCGTATCGCCATATAAGACATGGTAGCGTGCCAGACTGTTGGCAATACCTTGCATAGAGGTGTTTGAATTGACAAAATCGCTTTCTATCTTATTGAGGAGTTTTTGATAATCTTCTTTTGAAATCAATTGGGTTTGCACTTTGGTAATTTCTGCATCTATTTCTTTGGTCAATTCATCCAAGCTTACTTTATCATTAAGCGGAATAGCAAAAATGATATAGGTGCCATAGTCTTCTTGACTCAAGTTGAAGGCACCGACCATTAAGGCTTTTTTCTCTTGGTCAACCAGTTTTTTATAAAGCACTGAACTTTTGCCACTGCTTAAATATTTTGAAAGCAAATCCAAGGCATAAGCATCTCTTTCTTTCATTGAAGGTGTTAAATAGGCCTGCATTACAGCCGGTTTTTGTATGTTTTTATCATAATAAACCGCATGCCGTTCTTGAGTGATAGGCGGTTCAATAATTTTGTGTCTGACCACATCGGCGCCTTTGGGAATGGTCGCAAAATACTTATTGATAAGTTTTTTGGTTTCATTTTTATCAATATCTCCGGCGACCACTAGGGTTGCATTATTCGGCACATAATATTTTTTATAAAATTGGATAAATTCATCCAACGAAGCTGCATCTAAATCGGCCATTTTACCAATGGTAGTATGTTTGTAAGGGTGTTTGGTAAAGACATTGTCTTTGATGGCTTCGAGAAAATGTCCGTATGGTTGATTGTCATAGCGCAAGCGTTTTTCTTCTTTAACCACTTCGTTTTGCGTATCGACACCTATTTGGTTAATTACGGCATGTCGCATGCGTTCGGCTTCCATCCATAAACCCAATGCCAAATTGTTGGACGGAAACACTTCATAATAATAGGTGCGGTCATCGGTGGTGTTGGCATTGTTTTGGCCACCGTGCGAACTGACAATTTCAAACCATTTGCCGCGTGGAATATTTTTAGTGCCTTCAAACAATAAGTGTTCAAAGAAATGGGCAAAACCGGTGCGGCCGGGCTGTTCGTCTTTGGCGCCTACATGATACATAACCCCGACAGTTACAACCGGTGCGGTGTGGTCTTCGTGTAAGATAACATGTAAGCCGTTAGGCAGGTCAAATTCCTCATAATCTATTTTCTGGGCCATAGTCGGTAACATTTGGATTAAAAAAAATAATAAGCTGATTTTTAATGGTTTCATCGATTGTATTTTTATTAAATTATTGTTTAGGTTTGCTAAATATAGAAGGATCGGGGGCCGGCGGATTGATTTTTATTTCATCCAATTTAATAGTCATCACCGGCTGATCGTCCATTACGGTAACTATTTTTGTAGGTAAACCAATACCGTCAAAAGTCTTGTATGCTTGCGGTTTGGTGAATATAATATGCCCGTCTTTTACTATTTTAATGGCTTCTATTAAGTGTGTTTTAGGATTAAAAAATACAGTTAATTCTTTGATATTGCCTTCAGCCGGCTTGGCTAAAGTCAGTAAAACGGTATCATAATTTATACTGTCTAATTTTTGTTTTCCCAAATATTTTACTTGAGATCCTTTTTGTTTGTAGCGATAAAAGTAGCCAAAAAGATTTTGAGCTTTTTCTTTGAATTGATGGGTTAAACTATCCGGAATGTCTTTATAACCGAAAGTAGCATTGTCAAACATATAACCTTTTTGTCCGTCAAAAGCCAAAGCGGTTATTTCTTGTCCCATCATATTGAGTTTGGTATACATTTTACCGGAAGTATCTTGGTATGATTCGGTGGGAAAATCCATGCCGCTCATGTTCATGACTCCTTTTTGTAAGATGCTGTGCACTTGGTCTAATTTATCGCCCCCAATGGCGTTGAGGTAATTTTGAACCAGACCGTCGGCGGTTTGTGCCCAAAAAGTAGTTGTAGCAAGTAAAAATGTCAAAAAAAATAGTTTTTTCATATCGTTGTGATTTAAAGTTGTTATTATTTAACGATAAATATACAAAAATGTTACTTAACTGACATAAGGATTTTATTATAATGAAATGCTTTTATTTATTTTATGTATTTTTGTCATTGAAATAAAAAAACAAAATCAATGAAAAGAGCATATATATTTCCCGGTCAAGGGGCGCAATTTGAAGGCATGGGCAAGGATTTATACGATAAATACGATTTGGCCAAAGAGCGTTTTCATCAAGCCAATGATATTTTAGGTTTTGATATTGCCAAAATTATGTTTGAAGGCACTGCCGAAGATTTACGTCAAACCCGTGTAACCCAACCGGCTATTTTTTTACATTCGGTTATCAGTGCCGAATTGTTAGGCGATCGTTTTAAACCCGATATGTTGGCCGGGCATTCATTAGGAGAATTTTCGGCTTTGGTAGCCGGTAAGGCTTTAGACTTTGAAGCGGGTTTGCAACTGGTAGCCAAACGTGCCGAAGCCATGCAAAAAGCAACCGAAGCAGTGGATTCAACCATGTCGGCTATTTTAAATTTGGATGACGAGACCGTCGAGGCGGTTTGTCGTAAAATAGATGGTATAGTAGCGCCGGCCAACTATAATTGCCCGGGTCAATTGGTAATCAGTGGTGAAACCGATGCCGTTAAACGTGCCAATGAAGCACTGTTGGCCGCAGGAGCGCGACGCGCTGTTTTATTGCCTGTAGGTGGTGCTTTTCACTCACCTTTGATGATGCCTGCCCGTGAAGAATTGGCCAAAGCTATTGCCGAAACAACCTTTAATAAACCTATAGCGCCGGTTTATCAAAACGTAACGGCACAGCCGGAAACCAATCCCGGTCAAATTAAAGAAAATTTAATAAAACAATTGACAGCGCCTGTGCGTTGGACACAAAGTGTGCAACAAATGATTGCCGACGGTGCTACAGAATTTATAGAAGTAGGTCCCGGCAAGGTGTTGTTGGGCTTATTGCGAAAAATTGACCGCAACGTAAAAGGAAAAAAAGCAGATTTATAAAAAATATTCTGAAAAATAAGTTCATAATATTTAAAACTTTTTTATATTTGCACTCCCAATGCAAGCCTCGGTGGCGGAATTGGTAGACGCGCTGGATTCAAAATCCAGTTCTGGCAACAGAGTGTGGGTTCGATTCCCACCCGAGGTACAAAAAACCGTCCTGATCAGGACGGTTTTTTACGTTTTAAGGCTGCGGAATCAATGCTTGTTTATACCAAACTTTCTTAACTCGATCTTTTGATATGGAAGTGTTTATTGAAATGCTTCCGCCATTTTTATTTTTTTTCTTTAGCCGGAAAAAATAGGTATTATTTTTTTCTTTTAAATCTTCACATTTGATTACTTTTCCGTCATTCAATAGCAAATAATCATGTGTAAAATCTCTTCGTTCGGGTATTTTTAAATATTCTTTTTTTCCCAAATCATTGGCAACTACTCTTAAAGCCGGACGGCCAATTAAAGCTCCGTAGGTAATGGTGCCTTCAATATAGTATTCTCTGCCGGGTTGAATATTTAATTCTATTTCTTCTTTTTTTTCTGTACTTGCTCCTATTTTTTGTAGTCCCAAGGTGGTAATAACTACACTTTCTTTTGAGTTGTTTTTTAAACGGGTTAATTTATGAGATTTGTCGTTTAAAAAAACATTATATCCAATAGCTGCTCCCATTGAGGAAGGGCGATAAAAATGAATAATAGCATACGATTTTGTGCTATCAATCTCTTTTTTATTATCATTAATGCTTTTTCTTTCAAGTTTTTTCAAGTCATCTATTTTATATACATCGGCATATATTTGATCGCAAGAGCTGTTCCATGAGGGTTTGATATGTTTGGTTATTTTGAGGATATTGCCTCCCAATCTTCGTGCTTCATTTTTGGCGATAGGTATGACATAATTCCATTTACATTTGGTAGTAAAACCATTGTCCAGTAGTTTTATTTCAGCTAATTTTAAAGCTTCTTTTGGCACTTCATCCGTAACATTTAGTAAAGCAACCGGTGTTTCGGGAGGTAAAGGTTTTGATGTGTTGATGAGAGTTGTCCTGGGTTTCATACTGCCACAAGAAGTAAGCAAAACACTTATAAATAATGATAAAACTATTTTTTTCATATTGATTATTTTTCAATAGGTTTGACTTTTAAAGTATGTATTTGATTGAATTTTTTGGCTATTTGATCAAAATCATCTAATCTGACAGATAAAATGATTTCACCTTTTTCTTGTAAATCCTGCTTAACAATATCCAATTGAAATTCTTTGATGATTCGCATGACTTTGTTCATATCATTGTAGGAGAATATAATTTGTAGGTTTTTAGTCCGGATTTTTTCAACAATTTCAGCTCCGTCCAATACCATTTGGGCAGCTGTTTTGTAGGCATTTATCAAGCCGCCTACACCAAGTTTAACACCTCCGAAATAGCGGACTACTATTACCAATACATTGGTTAAGTTTTTGCTTTTTATTTGATTTAAGATGGGTATGCCGGCAGAGTTGGAAGGTTCTCCATCATCATTGGCACGTTCAGCTATATTTTTAATACCAATCCGGTAAGCATAACACCAATGGCGTGCACTGTGGTGTTCTTTTTTGAGATGATCTATGATGGGTTTGACTTGGTCGGTATGTTGTACCGGGTAGGCATAGCCTATAAATTTGCTTTTGCGGTCTTTAAATATAGCCGGTTCGGGAGGTTTTTCTATGGTATAATAAGTATCTGTGGCCATTAGTCAAACACTTTAATATCTTGGGTGTAATCAATAGAATAGGGGATATTAAGTCCGTGACTGACATAATATATGGTGCCTTTGTATTGTACTTTGAGTTTGTTGTTTAAAACCGCATTTAGGGCTTCCAACAAATTGCTTTTTTTTAAATAGCCGGAGTCAAAATTTACTTCTAAAGGAACCGTAAAATCTTTTTTTGAAGGCACTTTATAAGTATCAGCATTTAAATTGGCCAAATACTTATCGTTGACAAAAACTTTGACATCCGAAATTTTAAATTTTCCTCCTACCAAATTAGGATTGTGGTATTGGGCATAGGCTACTAATACCAGTTGACCTGTATTATTCTTTTTTAAACTAATATGATCAATACCTTTAAAATCGGGTGGTTTTACCATATTGCAAGCAAATAGAGAAGTAAAAATCAGTATGATGAAATAAATTTTTTTCATTATTAATCATTTTTAAATATAGATAAACAAAGATAACAAACTTATTCTTTTCGATAAAAGGTGGTTTTGTAAAGACGTGTATTTCCCAGCATGTCTTCTACTATAATTTTTAGAGCATGTTTATGTCCTTTAAGTTTTTTGTCAGAAAAATCATAGGTCAATTTCCCTGTTTTATAGTCATATTCCAATAAAATCCACTCGCTGTCAATATAACCGTTATAAGATTTGATGCCTGTTTGCCGGTCGCCGGTCTTAAAACTTAAAAAACGGTAATTGGTCAAATCTGATTTAGGTTTAAAATTAAGAGGCTTAATATAAGGTGCAATGCTGTCATAGCGAATCACAAAATTGCCGAATTGCCAGGTGTACCCAATCAAACTGTCTGTTTTTTTAATTGTATATACATATTTGGGTTTATTACTTTTGCCATAAACAGCCAAATAGGTGTAAGCCCTTAATGCCGGTTGGATATTTTTTAAGGGATATTTAATCAGATAGGATTTTTTTAAAGGTACCAAAGGATGTTTTATGGATAATTTTTTTGAATTAGCCGTTATTTTTAAGTAAAAATTTTCATAACTACTGTTTGGTCTAAAGATAATTTTCCAAGGAGAAAGGTTTATAGTATTTCCTTTTTGTTGGTCAATATAAAAGGCTGTTTTTATATTTTTTTTCTTTTCTATAATTTTTGTATGATAACCTTTTACCGGTATTTTGATTCGTGTTGTGTTGTTATCAAAGTCCGATATTTCTATCACGACTTGGTAATCTTTACCATGTTTTATCTGTAAAGAGCCGTCACCTACCAATTGGGTATATATTTCTAAAATATTATAAGGTTCAACCCATAATTTTTGAATACGGCGACGGTATTTGATATAATAAGGGTAGTCAATAATGGTATTGATGTATTTGGATCTTGCAAAGGAAAACTCTTCCATTATTTGTTCGAATACAATCATGCCATTGACTTTTAAATTAATTTTATACAATCCGTTACGGTTTTTGACATTGTTGTGGCGGTCATAAGCTTCTAAACCGAACCCCACTTTTCCATAAGCCAAAATAGGATTGGCAACATATAAGCTGTCATTTATTCGGGTAATGTTGAGTTTTACCCGTTTTCCCATTTGATTGACTTGCGACAGGCTGTCCAAAGGATAAGCAAATACATTTTTTATTACGGGATTTTGATTATCTTTAATTCTAATACCGTAAGACATAGGGTTGATTGGATGCTCTTTGGTGTTTCGCAGTTCAAAATGCAAATGAGGTCCGGACGAGCCACCTGTATTGCCGCTATAGGCAATAATTTCACCTTTTTTGACCGGCAACTCTATTTTATAAGGAAAAACTTCAATTTCGTATTGTTGTTTTTTATATTGTTTTTGTTTGATATAAGATTCTATCCGATCGTTAAAATATTTGAGATGTCCGTAAACCGAAACCAAACCGGACGGATGTTTGATATACAAAGCCTTACCATATCCGTTATTGGTGATTTTAATCCGGTAAATATAGCCGTCATCAACAGCATATACCGGCAAACCCTCTTCATTATTGGTTTTGATATCCATACCCGAGTGGAAATGATTACTGCGCAACTCGCCAAAAGTGCCGGATAAATATAAAGGAATGTCTAACGGCATATGCAAACTGTCGTGTTGTGCTACGGCTTGTATTGTAATTAAAAATACAATTAATAAAAACTTGAAATTTTTAGGCATTATTATTGATAAGATTCATTATGGAAATTCAAAAATACAATAAAAAACGGCAATTTTAATGCCAACTAGTAACAAATGCTTAAATTTGAACTAAAAATTTTTTCTTTAATGTCAGAATCATTAAAAATATTATTTTTTCTTGTTATCATGTTGTTTTTATCAGGATGGGAATTACAGGCACAACAACCTGAAAAATCAGCGGACAGCACGGCTCTTTTCTTATATAATGCTTCTGATTCAATACCTGTTTTTGACTTGGATTCCATCATGATTTTACCCAAAATGCGTTTTTCTAACTATAGAGAATTGAAGCGTTACCGGTGGATACGCCGTAAGGTATATCGTGTTTATCCTTTTGCACGTTTGTCGGGTATAAATGTGCAAAAACTCGATCAACGTTTATCTAAAATGAATAAAAGACAACGCAAACGGTATATGCGTATAGTCAAACGTTGGATCAAAAAAGAATTTGAACCCAAACTTAAAAACCTGACCCAATCCGAAGGGCGGATATTATCCAAACTGTTTCACCGGCAAACCGGACAAACCGTTTATGAATTTTTAAAAAAATATAAGAACGGTTGGACGGCTTTTTGGTATCAGAATGTTGCCAAGTTGTATCATATTGATTTAAAGGTAAAATTTGATCCTGTTAACAACAAGGAAGACTATTGGATAGAATATATCTTGCAAAAAGCTTTTCAAGAAGAAATTTTAGACCCGCAGCCCAACCGGTTGGGATATAAATTCTTAGATTTGCAAAATAAATGGGGAGCAAAAGGCTTTCCCAAACATTTAAAATTAAATAGACCAAAAAAATGACTTTACAACTACAAAAACCAATCTGTATATTCGATTTGGAAACCACCGGTGTCAATACGGCTAAAGATCGTATAGTGGAGATGGCTATTATCCGGGTAGAACCCGACGGGACGGAAACAATTAAAACCTGGCGTGTTAATCCCGAAATGCCAATTCCCATAGAAGCCTCAAAAATACACGGTATATATGATGCCGATGTGGCCGATGCACCTACTTTTAAAGATATATCACAAGAAGTATTTGATTTGATCCACGATGCCGATTTGGCCGGTTTTAATTCCAATCGTTTTGATGTGCCACTGTTGGCCGAAGAGCTGTTGCGTGCCGGTATCGATTTTGACTTAAAAACCAACAACCTGATAGATATACAAAATATATTTCATAAAATGGAACCGCGTAATCTGACTGCTGCCTACCGGTTTTATTGTGATGGTGACTTGACCGATGCACACTCGGCCGAAGCCGACACCAAGGCTACTTACGAAATTTTAAAAGCGCAGTTGGAACGCTACGACGATTTGCCCAAGGATATGGAAAAGTTGAGCAAATTCAGTTCCTATTTTAAAGCAGCCGATTTTCAAGGACGGATTATTTATAATGATAAAAACGAAGAAGTTATCAATTTTGGCAAATATAAAGGACAAAAAGTAGAGGATGTATTGATAAAAGACCCGGGTTATTACGGTTGGATTATGCGCGCCGACTTTCCCTTATATACCAAAAAAATCATTAAAAATGTTTATGACCGTATCAAATTGCGTATGGAACAACAGCAATTGGAAGCTTTAAAAAATAAATTTAATTCCGAAGACTAAAAAACCAAGGTTATATGTTTAAGTTTATTTGGCGAAAATATAAGAAAGAAATTATCTTTTTAAGCGTATTGATTTTCGGATTTTTGGCCTTACTGTCACGTTTAAACCAGTTTGGTATCAGCATGATAGTTGGTGCGGTTTTAATGTATTTATACGTCAAGTTGCAACATGATAACCCTAATGAGATAAAACAATTAAAACAGAGCTTAAAAAATCAACAACAAGAGATAGCCGAACTTAAAAACCGTAAACTCAACGTGGTTGGTTTAAAGGATATTTTGGAAGTCGGTTTGATGGAAATTGATACCAATTTTACCCGAACTTGGAATGAAAAATTTACCGAAGATGACCACGATTTACACTTTATAGGTGCCTTGCAAATTCATTTGGTAGCCAAATACGGCGTCAATTTAAAAGACCTGAAAGTGCGTATTGATCATGACGGCAAACAAATATTTATAGGCAATCTGCATCCCAAGTTTTTGTCTTTTGCCGAGATTAATCACGAATGGAAAATTGCCGAGATGATGGAACACAAAAAACGGCCCTGGATAATCAGTAATTACTGGCGCAAGTCAGACCGTTATCAAGAATTGCTCAATCAAAAGATGGAAGAAAAACGGCAAGCACTTTATGATGAGGTCAAGCAAGGCCCCGAGGAAATACAATGGTTGATAAAACCTTTGTATCAACAAGTGGAGAATACCATGCGTGTTTTGCTAAACCGTTCGGATTATGATATAGTTTTTGTCGATGATTTTAAAGACAATTTTATACCTATTGAAGCCTATTTTGAATCACAAGACACACACAAACAACTCAATAAATAATTTTTTTAACACAAGCAAAAATAAAGATGAAAAAACTACTAATATTACAGGCTTTGCTATGGGCGGGTTTGGCCGTAGCACAAACTACCGGCATTAAAATTAAAGCAAGTCCGACTTATAAATTAACCACTGCCCGTGTGCAAAATGATTTTATGATACCCGATCAACAAGGCGGGTTTATCACCATTGCATCTAAGCGGAGTGGTTTTTTGGTAGATCCGCTTATTTTTGAAGCCTATGCCACACAATATGACAAAAAACTAAAACCTGTCAAAACCAAAACCTTTAAATTAAACAAGGATAGCGTTAAAGGAGCTATTAAAGGTGCATTTGTGCATAGCGGGCAATTGTTTTTGTTAAATATGGATATCAATTACCGGAAAAAATATTATGCCTTTAAAAAAATAACCGGGCATATAGACAACGGTCAAATAGAAGAAAAGGAATTTTTTAGACTAAATTTTCTTTATCCTAAAACGGAAGTTAACCTATTTGTTAATCCGGGTTCGTTATATTATCAAAAATTAAAATATTATACCGATGTCAATTTTTTTAATCCGAAAATGTTTTTTGTCTTTTCTGACAACAATAAGTATTTTGCCATTGTTTATCGTGATAAGCAACCGGTTGCCAAGTATCATATAAACGTTTTTAATCAAAATTTTGAACCGGTTTTTCAGCAAGATATTTCGGGCGGTGTTTCATCAGATTTATTTTACATCAATGATATTAAAGTGGCGGGTGATACCGGAACTGTTTTTGTCATTGGGCAAATTTATAAAACGGATCCTTTACGGAAAAAGCGACTGATGAATACGGATAACACCAAAGAATTTATCATATACAGAGCTTCCAAAAACATGGTAGATACTTACCGGTTAAAACCACAAAAAGTTATTGAAAAATTATATCTGGCTTTGGGGGATGATTTGACCGTTTACGGCTTTTACCGCCATAAGTATTTAAACCTTAATGATGTGGATGGTTTTTACAGATTGAATATGACTAAAAAATTGGCAATGCTTAACCAATCTTATCAGTCGTTTGAGAAGCAAATGGTGAGTGTATCCGAAAAGAAACGCATAAAAAAAACCAAAAACCATTCTATAATAGTGCGTAACAGTTTCTTATTGTCTGACGGCACTTTGATAATAAATGCCGAAGATTTGTATGTGCCTCTTATGATGAAAAAGGAGGACAGAGAAGAAAATGTGCGCGAAATAGCCGGTGATATCTTTAGTATTAAAATTGCACCTGAGGGTCAAATACTTTGGGTGGTCAAAATATATAAAAAACAATTGGTTAAACCACGTTTAGCCTTGCATTCGTTTTTTAGTGCTTTGATAAATGGCAAAAATTATATCGTTTTTACGGATTCACCGATGGAAAAAGCAAGTAAAGAAGTGCCTTTTTATTTGTTGAAAAAAGAATTGTATAATCTGAATGCCGTTGTTATTTCTAATGACGGAATGGTGTCTAAACAACTTGTCAAGAAATATAAAAGAGGAGACAAATTCCGGTTTATGCCCATAGAAGGCATAATGGTATCGCCTGTGTCAGCCATTATTCCCGCCAAAGATCATTTATATACCAAGTTTTATAAATTACAATTTGAATAAGAAAACGAGGCTGTCTCAAAAGATTGAATTATCTGTCATTTCGAACATAGTGAGGAATCTGATGTTTGATAATCAATAATTTACAGTTTTAATATTATATGAATTGTTTATGAAAAATACTTTTGAGACAGCTTCTTTGCAAAAAAGCTGCCCGTAAGAGCAGCTTTTAAAAATATTCAATTAGATTTTTATTTTTTGATACCCACCATTTCTTCCAACATATCTGTGGTGATAGATTTGGGTCTTTCGATAGGATATCCTAAAGCTCTGTCCCAAATAATATTGGACAGAACACCGATAGATCGGCCAATGGAGAATAAGACGGTGTAGAAGTCATATTCTTTAACGCCGTAGTGCCATTGTACCACACCTGATTGTGCATCGACATTGGGCCAAGGGTTTTTGGCTTTACCATGTTCCTGCAATATTCCGGGAACGACATCATATAGAGCCGATACATACTTAAATAACGGATCATCCGGCATGTGTGTTAAACAAAATTCTCTTTGCACCGTGTAACGCGGATCGGTTTTACGTAATACGGCATGACCGTAACCGGGGATTACTTGGCCACTGTTGAGTGTATCCCAAACAAATTTTTTCAATTCTTCTTTATCAGGCACTTTATCGCCAAATTTTTCATACAATTTTTGTAACCAGCGTAAAACTTCTTGGTTGGCCAATCCGTGTAAAGGACCTGCCAAACCATTGATCATACCTGATACGGCATAATATACATCGGACAATGAGCTGGCAATCAGGTGGCCGGTGTGGGCACTGACATTACCGGCTTCGTGGTCGGCATGAATGATAAAATACATACGTGACACATCGTCATAAGGTTTATCTTTACCCATCATATAAGCAAAATTAGCACCTAAATCCAATGTAGGATCGGGGTAGCGGTGGCCGCCTTCCGGATTATAAAGTTTGTTATAGATATAAGCTCCAATCAATGGAATTTTGGCCAATAAGTTGGTGGCATCTTCAAAGGTGGGATCCCAATAATCCATTTTGCTGATACCTTGACGGTATTTGACATTAAATAACGATTCTCTTTCCAAGCTCATAACGGCAGCCGATAATATTGCCATAGGATGACTTTCGCTTGGGAACGAATCAATAACATCCCATACATATTTAGGTATGATACGACGGTTGTTCATATCCATAATCAGTGCTTCCACTTGTTCTTGAGTTGGAATGTCGCCGGTTAATAATAAATAATATAAACCTTCGACGTAAGGCATTTCGGCACCTGCAGGTTTGGGTAGTTTTTCAAACACTTCGGGTAGGGTATAACCACGATAGCGGATACCTTCATACGGGTCTAAATAAGAAATGTCGGATATCAAGCTTTTGATACCTCGCATACCACCGATAATTTGACCGGCTTTTACTTGATCAACAACTACATCGCCATATTCTTTGGCCAATCGTTTGGTTCTGGGACGATGTGCTTCAATTTTTTTATATAATTTTTCTTTTAAACACTTCATAATATTATGATTTTAATTAATTTGTTTTCAAATTTACAAAATATAAATGTGGTAGTTTTTTAAATTATGCCTGAATATAACAAAAATCATTTTATGAGTCAAATAAATAGTTATAAATGTTACATAACAAACAGAGGCTAAAAAAAATCCCGGTATATCCGGGATTTATAAATGGTTTTAAGTTTATTTAAAATCCTAATTTGGCTTTAACGGCATTATATAAATCAGGACCGTTAGCAACAATAAGATTGGTAGGGCCAGAGCTGTCAAATACATAGTCATAACCTTTTTCTTTGGCTACATCTTTAACGGCTTTCATCAATTTTTCTTGGATAGGCTTCATCAATTCGGCTTCTTTTTTGGCTGCTTCTTGTTGAATATCTTGTTGTGCTTTGGCGATGTTTTTTTCCATCTCCATTAATTCTTTAACACGTTTTTGATTTTCTTGTTCCGAAACGGTTTTAGCTTCATCTTGGTATTTTTTTAATTTGGCCTGATAAGCATCTTGCATTTCTTTGAACTCTTTTTGATAGGTAGCATACAATTTTTTCAATTCTGCTTGGCCGGCTTTAAATTCCGGCATTTCCACCAAAATTTTTTGAACGTCAATGTGGGCAATTTTTTGCGCATTGGCATTGGTTGTTCCCATCCAAAGCAATAATGCGGCTAATACTAGTTTTAAGTGTCTCATAATATTTAAATTTAATGTTTATTTTTATTATTTTTTTATTATTAATTTTCTTTGTTTTGTTGTTCTTTTTTAGCTTTCTTTTTACGTCTTTCTTCCAATATGCGACGACGTCTTTCTTCTCGTTCTTTTTTTCGTTGGGCTTTAAGTTGTTCCGGTGTTAATTTCGGTTTTTTTGCTTCAAAAGCTTTAAGTTGCTCAGGGGTTAATTTATCTCCAAACTTTTGATTGGTTTCAGGTTTTTTTTCTGTTTCATTGGTATTTTTTATTGCACTTTCTACGGTTTTACTTGCACTTTCTTTCGCGTTTTTTTCTTTTGATTCTTCTGTTCCTGATTCACGGGGTTGTTTATTAATTTTTTTCTTTAGGTTTTTTTCGCGTTTTTTTCTGCGAGCTTCTAAGGCTGCTTTGCGTTTGGCTTCTCGTTCCAGCTTTCGTTTTTCTGCCAGTTCTTTACGTGCTTTGGCTGCTTCGCTTAATTTTTCGGCTTTTTGTTTTTTCCTTTTTTTAGCCTTTTTAGCACGTTCTTCCTTTCCGCGTTCTTTGCTGATGAGTTTTAATATTTTGTCGGATATATCTATTTTTGGTGAGGTGTAGACAAGGCCGAGTTTGTCGTTGGACTTGTCAAATACGATATCATATTTGGCAGATTTTAACAATTTGGCAACGGCATTAAAAACGCGGTCTTGCACAGGCACTACCAGATGTTCTTTTTGTAATATATAATCACCTTCGGGGCCAAATTTGGCCAATTGATATTTTAATAATTCTTTTTCTTTAAAAGCAATCTCTTCTTCTTTTTCTTGCAACAGTTCTTTGGTTAATAAAACTTTTTCTTGTTCCAACGACAGTTTTAGATCTTCAATTTCTTTGGTCTTTCTTTCTATTTCGGTTTTCCAGCGATTGGCTCTAGCATTGAGTTCTTTTAAAGCCGACTGATATTCGGGCAATTTTTCCAAAATATACGCCATATCGACTGAGGCAATTCTTATCCTACCTTGACCTGTCATCTGTAGGGTCAAAAGGAATAAAACCGGTAAAATAAATACTCTTTTCATAGTTTAGTTAGTATTAAGAAATAATTGTGCCAAAGTCGATTTGCTGATTATAAACGTTGGTTCATAATAAAGTGCGTTTGCCATCCCGAGACTCTCGGAACACCTGTATTGTCAGGAACTTTATCAAAGCCATATCCAAAATCAATACCCAGTAATCCAAAAGCACTCATAAAAATACGCACACCGACTCCGGCTGATTTTTTTAATGAGAACGGATTAAAATATTTAATATTGTTATAGGTATTGGCGCCTTCAAAAAATGATAGCAAATATATAGATGCTTGAGGTTTTAGAGTGATGGGGTATCTCAACTCAAACGAAAATTTGTTGTAAACGGTTCCGCCTCTGTTGGCAAAACTTCTATTAAGTGACTGGTCGAGGTAACCTCGTAACGGGATGGTTTCTCTAGAGTCCAAATTGCCACCGGTAGGCATAGTGCCACCCACAAAGAAACGTTCAAACGGCGGAATGCCCAAATCGTTGTTGTAGGCACCAAGGTAGCCGAATTCCGCTTTTGATCTTAAAGTCAATTTTTTATACAAGTTTGAATACCAAGTCCCGTTTAATTTAATCTTATAATATTCTATGAACTTGTATTTTTGTTGATTTATTTTCTCATAATCCGGATTGCCGTTATTATCTAAATAATCCGGATTTTCCGTGATTGTAGCATAATCTATTTTGCTAAACAATGAGTAGGGAGGGGTCAGTTTTAAACTCAAAGCAAATTCGGAACCAACCGTAGGGAAAATAGGATTAGGGCCACTGGAGTTACGCCCAAACATAAAGTTGTATGAGAAGTTATTGGAGGTGCCGTTGTCAAAGCCAAACGCACCAATTGAGCCGTAGTCTTTAATGGTATAGTGGTTTAAACTGACGGATTGACTTAAGAAAAAGTAGTCATCGGGCCATTGCAGTTTTCTGGACAAACCGACCGTTAAGCCTGTGATTATAAATTTCTTGCTACGATCAACTTCATAATAATTGATGGTGGATGCGTTGTAATCAACACCATAATAAGTAGAGTAATAAGTGGAAACGGAAAAAGCTTGCGGTCTTTTGCCGCCAAACCAAGGTTCTGAAAATGATAAGCTGTAAGTTTCGTAGCGTTGTGACACTTGTAAGTTTAAAGACAATTTTTGTCCGTCTCCCATCGGTAGGGGTTTATATTCTTTACCGTTAAAAATGTTGCGGATAGAAAAGTTGTTTAACGATAATCCAAGGGTGCCTATAAAGTAATGTCCGTCAAAACCTCCTTGTAGTTGAATTTGACTGCTGCCTGCTTCTTCTACATGCCAATCAATATCAACGGTGCCGGCATTTTGATCAATGTTTTTGAGGTCGGGTGTTATTTTCTCAGCATCAAAAAAGCCCATTTGTGCCAGTTCGCGAATGGTTCTGATCACGTTTTGCTTGCTGTAAGTTTGTCCGGGAATAGTTCTCAGTTCACGGTAGATAACTTTATCATTAGTTTTTTGGTTACCATTGACAGTAATATTGTTAAACTTAGCGGGTTTTCCTTCATAAATACGTAGTTCGTAGTCAATAGTGTCTTTTCTGACTCCTTTTTCAACCAAATTGATGCGTGAAAACAGATAACCGTTGTTTTGATATAAATTGACCAAACTTTCCGCATCGGGACTTTGATCATTGACACGGTCATTAATCAGAGTGCCATTATAAACGTCTCCTTTTTTAATACCTAATATTTTTTTAATGAATTTGGTGCTGTAGCGGTTGTTACCGACCACATCAATGTTGCCAAAATAATATTTCTTACCTTCTTCAACTTTTATGTCAATATTGAGTTTGTCATTTTTGTCAAAGTATATTGAATCAGATAATACGCGGGCATTTCTATAGCCTTTTTCTTTATAATATTTTTCAAGATTTACCAAATCTTCTTTAAAATCGTCAGGTATATATTTTGAACGCTTCCAAAAGCGGTAAATGCGTCTTTCTTTGGTGTGCTTTAATTGTTTTTTGAGTTTTTTGGCTTTAATGTCTTTGTTGCCGACTATATTTATATGTTTAATTTTAATGCGCTTACCTTTATCTATATCGACCAATAATTTGACATAATCTGTAGAGTCGGGGACAACCTTGAGATTGACTTGGGTTTTTAGAAAACCTTTTTTTAAGAATTTGTTTTTGATGGTTTCAATCGTTCGTGCTTTCAAATTTTCACTGAGAATTACATTTTTCTTCAAGTCCAAATCTTTAATGAACTCTTTACGTTTGGACTTGGAAACGCCGGTTATTTTAACTTCCGAGATTTTGGGTAACTCTTTCAAGTCTATTTCTAAAATAACTTTATTGTCAGTAGTCGGGATGATATATAAATCGACATCGGAGAAATATGACAAGTCCCAAAGTTTGTTGATGATGTCTGCGGTTTGTTCGCCGGGGACTTCTATGACATCTCCTTTGTCAACACCGATAAAGGCTTTAACGGTTTCAGGGTTGAACTGTTTTAAACCGTTGATTTTTATTTGTTCAATCTGATATATTTTGTAATCTGCATTGTTATTTTGTTGGGCATACATGCCAGCGGTAAATATTAATGTCAGAATTGCTATGATTATTTTTTTATATTTCATTGTTAACTTGTTCACTTGTTTTTCCAAATCTTCTTTCTCTTTTTTGATAATCCGCCAAAGCTTCATAATAGTGTTGTTTATTAAAATCAGGCCAAAGTGTATCGGTAAAATACAACTCTGCATAGGCTATTTTCCATAACAGGAAATTACTGATTCTTTTTTCGCCACCTGTCCTAATCATAAAATCCACATCGGGAAGATTATGACTGTAAAGGTGCAAATTTATTTTGTTTTCGTCAATATTTTCGGGCAAAATTATATTATTTTTAACTTTTTTTGCCAGTTTTTTGGTCATGTGCACAATTTCATCGCGCCCCCCGTAATTTAAGGCGATGCTTAGTGTCATGCCGGTATTTTTGCCGGTTTTGTTTAAAACGTCTTGCAGGGTTTTATAGGTGTGTTGAGGTAGTTTGCTTAAATCTCCTATAGCATTGAGCCGGATATTTTGTCGCATCAAATCGGACATTTGATCGTTGAGTGTTTCAACCAAAAGATTCATCAATGCATCTACTTCTTCTTGTGGCCGGTGCCAATTTTCTGTAGAAAACGTGTATAAACTCAAATAGGGAATTTTTAATTCGACCGACGATTCTACTATTTCACGAACTGTTTTAACACCTTGATGATGTCCAAAAACCCTGTTTTTACCTTGTTTTTTAGCCCAACGGCCGTTACCATCCATAATAATGGCGATGTGCTCCGGCAGTTTTTCTTTTTCTAATGCTTCTTTTTTTATCATAAGAATTAGAATAGATTAAAATAACAATTTAGGTCGCCAAAAGTATAGATGAAACCAATGGAAGAGAATGAATACCAGTCATTTGAATTGGTATTGGTGCTTGGAACAATTTTGTTTTTGATTAAATAGGCTTCGTTATCATATAAGGCATGAGTGCCGTCCAGATCATCGGTAAAAAAATAGGAGACACCGGATTCGAGGCTAAGAATAAAGTGTCGGCTGACTTTGTATTTGATGCCTAGCTTCATAGGAATGTTGAGCCTGGCGCCGCTATACTCCAAACCGTAATCTTCAGGATGGTTGGTGTGTGGTATATTGTTGCTGTATATTCTGCCCGAATAAGAGCCTAAGCCTAAGCCTAAAAACATATACGGACTTATTCTGTGTAAACTTTTAAGCGGTAAATAAGGATTGCGAGGGATAAAATTGTATTCTATGCCGGCAGAGAAATTAATGATTTGTCCCTCTACAGAAAAATTTCTTAACTGACGTCCCAGACTTTCGGCTTCAGCGTCATTGGCTCTGATTTGATAGTAATTAAGATTGAGACGTAATGAAAACCAAGGGTTAACGGTGCGTTTAAATAAAATGCCGCCACCTATTTTGTTGGGGTAAAAATAATATTCACGGCCAATATCACCGATATAATTACCACCACCGGCTTGTATGCCGAATTCATAAGCTTGACCGTATGAAAAGACAGTGCTAATAAGGACGATAATAAAACTTAATTGAATTTTTGTCATTAAGGATAAAAATTAAAACTTGCAAATATACTAATTAAAACTAATTTTATAACGTTTTAATTCGGTCTTTATTGAACAAAGGTTTAAAGTTTTTTATACAAAATGAACGGGAAATGTTTAATTTTGCTTTTAAAATAAACAGCTTTATTTATGCAGAAAATTAAAAACAGTGAACTAAACCGTTTGGATATTGAGGGTTTTAAAAAGGCCGAAAAAACACCGGTAATAGTGGTTTTGGACAATATTAGAAGTTTAAATAATATAGGTTCTGTATTTAGAACTGCCGATGCCTTTTTAATAAAAAAAATATTACTGTGTGGTATTACGGCGCAGCCACCTCATAAAGATATTCATAAAACTGCCTTGGGCGCAACAGATTCTGTAGACTGGGAATATTTTGATACTACACAAGCGGCCATAGATAATTTAAAAAAGCAAGATGTAAAGGTCATCAGTATTGAACAGGTTAGAGGTGCCATAGCTTTACAAGATTTTGAGCCACAAAAGGGAACAATTTATGCGCTGGTTTTTGGCAATGAAGTCAAAGGTGTACAACAAAGTATTGTTGATCAGTCTGATACTTGTATTGAAATACCACAATTCGGCACCAAACATTCGTTGAATATTTCTGTAAGTGTAGGCGTGGTTTTGTGGGAATTTGTTAAAAAAACTAAGTTAAAATTATGATTATTGAAAAAATCTTTTTAACTTTACCAAGTTATTATAAAAAATAAAGTTATGCCTGCAAAAAAATATCCTAAGTCATTGATTGTTATCCATTGGTTAACCCTATTGCTTTTAATCATTGTTTTTCTGGTCGGTTTAAGTTTTGACGACTACAAATTTAATGAAGAAAACATGAATCGCTACCGTTTGCATGCCATTCTCGGTATGACTATTTTAATATTAACACTTATCAGAATTTATATACGGCGAAAAAACTTGGACAGACTTCCTCCACACATTACTTATTATAGTAAATCTCACAGAATATTTGTGCAGCTTGTTATAAGTTTAATGTATGTGTTTTTAATATTTACGCCATTTGTCGGTTTTATAATGGTATACCAAACCGGTGCTTTGTCTTATGATTTGGGAGGCCCGTTCCCTGTAGGAGCAGAGTTTGACGAGAACTTGGAAGCGGTTCACAAAATGGCTGTTTTTACTTTATTGGCTTTAGTTGTAATACATGTTGCAGGGGTTGTTATGTATAAAATAAAAACAGGCAACAATCTATTAACACGTATGATGCCGTTTTAAATTTATTCGATTAAAACAAATTTGTCTAATAAGAATTTTTTTGTAATTTTGCACCCAATTCAATTAAACCGCTGGCGAAAATCGTGAATGTTTCTTTGAAGTCACATAAAATTATTGAAAATGGATAGTTTAATTAAATTTGTTCAAGACGAATTAGTAGAGAAAAAAGATTTGCCGGAGTTTGGCCCCGGTGATACCATTACGGTGTATTACGAAATTAGAGAAGGTAACAAAACCCGGACTCAGTTTTTTAAAGGAGTTGTTATTCAACGTAGAGGTAGTGGTGCTACCGAAACTTTTACCATTCGTAAAATTTCGAATGATATTGCAGTTGAACGTATATTTCCTATCAACATGCCTACCATTCAAAAAATTGAAGTCAACAAGCATGGTAAAGTCCGAAGAGCACGTATATTCTATTTTAGAAATCTTCGTGGTAAAAAAGCCCGTATTAGAGAAAGACGTGTTAAAAAATCTTAATCGTTTTATAATGATGATACAAAAAAAGCCGGATATAAAGTCCGGCTTTTTTTGTGGATAATTATAAGATATGTATTTAATGGATTATCTATGGTTAAGGTTTAGATTACTTATGGCTATTATACCTATAAAAAATGCCGACGATTTGCGTCGGCATTTTAATTTATTTATTTAAGATGATTACATCATTGGCATACCACCGCCCATAGGAGGCATACCGGCACCGCCGGCATTTTCTTCTTTAATATTGGTTATGGCTGCTTCTGTAGTAAGTATCATGCCTGACACCGAATTGGCATTTTCCAATGCAACACGGGTTACTTTTTTAGGATCGATAATACCTGCTTTAAACATATTGACATATTGGTCATTTTTGGCATCATAACCAAAATCGCCTTCGCCTTCGGATACTTTACCCACTACGATAGCACCTTCTTTACCGGCATTGTTTACAATTTGTCGTAAAGGTTCTTCAATAGCACGTTCTACTATTTTGATACCTGTTTCTTCGTCTTTGTTGTCGGCTTTTAATTTTTTCAATGCTTTTTGAGCTCTAACCAAGGCAACACCGCCACCTGAGATAATACCTTCTTCAACCGCTGCACGTGTGGCATTCAAGGCATCTTCTACGCGGTCTTTTTTCTCTTTGAGCTCTACTTCTGATGGTGCGCCTACGTATAATACGGCTACACCACCGGCCAACTTGGCCAATCGTTCTTGTAGTTTTTCTCTGTCATAATCAGAGGTGGTGCTTTCAATTTGTGCTTTTATTTGTTTGATGCGGGCTTCCACATCTTCTTTTTTACCGGCACCGCCAACAATGGTAGTATTGTCTTTGTCAATGGTTACACGGTCGGCTTGTCCCAGCATGTTCAAGTCTGCATTTTCCAAAGTAAAGCCACGTTCTTCCGATATAACGGTTCCTCCTGTTAAAATGGCAATGTCATCTAACATGGCTTTACGTCTGTCGCCAAAACCGGGTGCTTTAACAGCTGCAATTTTGAGTGTGCCACGCAATTTGTTAACAACCAAGGTTGCTAAAGCTTCTCCGTCCACATCTTCGGCAATGATTAATAAAGGTCTGCCGGTTTGTGCGGTTTTTTCCAAGACGGGCAACAAATCTTTCATGGTTGATATTTTTTTATCAACCAACAAGATCAAAGGTTTTTCCAATTCCACTTCCATTTTTTCATGGTTGGTGACAAAATAGGGTGATATATAACCGCGGTCAAACTGCATACCTTCGACAACATCTACATAAGTGTCCATGCCCTTGGCTTCTTCAACGGTAATGACACCGTCTTTACCTACTTTGCCAAAAGCATTGGCAATCATTTCACCAATAGAAGCATCGTTATTGGCAGAAATGGAAGCGACTTGCTTAATTTTTTCAAGGTCATTGCCTACGGCAACGGATTGTTTTTCCAATTCTTTAACAATGGTTTGAGTAGCCTTGTCCATGCCGTTTTTCAAATCAAGCGGATTGGCACCGGCAGCTACATTTTTTAAACCTTCTTTTACCATAGCTTGTGCTAACACAGTAGCAGTTGTAGTACCGTCGCCGGCTAAGTCATTGGTTTTGGAAGCGACTTCTTTAACCATTTGTGCACCCATGTTTTCTAACGGGTCTTCCAACTCTATTTCTTTGGCTACCGTTACACCGTCTTTGGTTACTTGAGGGCCGCCAAATGATTTTTCGATTATTACATTACGACCTTTTGGGCCTAAGGTTACTTTTACGGCGTTAGCTAATGCATCTACACCTTTTTTTAATTGATCTCTTGCGTCGATATCAAATTGAATATTTTTTGCCATAGTAAATAATTTTTTATTTTTTAGTTCAACTCTTTTTTTACAGAAACTGTGCCATCTTTGATATAGAATGTTAATATATAAAAAAAGTGTCAATCTGGCAGATTGACACTCTCTATATCTTTTATTATGTTATTATTTTTTTTCGGGCTTGTCAGATGGTATCATAGGATTGGGCATGGGTTTTTGCGTTTCATCCTGCGTTGGAATATGATTTTCAATAGCTTGCTTGGCAGGAGAAATGTCAGTGGATCTGGTGCTCATAATTGCCGAATTTGAAATTAAAATCAAAATGACTAATAAACTGAATAAAAACCAAGTGGCTTTATCTAAAAAGTCTGTTGTTTGTTGCACGCCACCAAACATATTGGCACCACCACCGCCAAAATTAGAATCTAAACCGCCACCTTTGGGGTTTTGAACCATGATTACGGTAATTAATAAAAAGGCTACAATAGCAATTAATAGTATAAAAACGAATAAACTCATAATTTCTTATTTTAAATTTTGTTTAATTTCTTTAATTTGATTTGCAAAATAACTACTTTTTTTTGGATATTTCAAACTTAATATACGAAAAGCTTGAATGGCTTTATCATATTTTTTCTGTTTGACATATAAATTAGCCAAAGTTTCGGTCATTAACATTTGTTTTTCCACCACACTTTGTTCAATAATTTCGGGAGGTTTGATGGTTTTGTCTTTTATGGGAATTATTTTAGGCCGTTCTTTCAAAAATTTATCAATCAGTTCAATATTTTTATCAATACTTTTTTTAGGAGAACGGTTTAATTGTTTTAGCCATTCTATATATGACAGTTTTTGTGTTTGAGGTGGTGTAGAACGGTCGTTTTTTTTCTTTATTTTTTCTGTATTCTCGGTTTGCTCTTCTGTGGTTGGCTTTAGTATGGGTTCGGCCAATGGTTTATTTGCTGTTTTGCCGGAAATACTCTTGTTTATTGCAGTGGATTTGTTAATAGTATCTTCCGGCTTGTTAGGGTTTAAATAATCAAATAATACCGAACGGTCAATGGTGCGAGCTGCAGTCTGTTGCAAACTGTGGTTGTAATAGGTATTTGTTTGCTTTAAATAATAAGTTTTTAAAGTCCAAGCTTGTTGAAAATAGGGGTGTTTTTTGATAATTTCGTCAATCATGTCAATATCCGAGATGTCATGATTTTCTATAGCTGCTATTATTTGTCCGCGATTTACCATTTGGCTAATGTGTCATTAAATATATTGTCAAGTATGGTTTCCATTATTATTTTATGAGCGTCAGCTTCAATCTGTGTCCGACTGACACTGGCGGGATAATCATAATACCAAGAGTAAGTTTTGTTGATATTTTCTTCGTTATCTTTGGTGTTGAGATATTCCATTTTTATACTGATGGTTAGGCGGTTTTGCGCCGCGGTTTGTCCCGATGTCAGTGCAACAGGGTCAATACGGTAGTCGGTAATTTCACCTTGAAAAATAATGTCACCGTTGGTTTTTACTTGTGTTAAACCGGTTTGTTGATTGATACGGTCTATCAACATGTTTCTAAAATCTTCATTAAGACCGGGTACAATCAGCGGTGCATTGTTAGGGATATAATCGACTTCAAAAGTTTTAATATCTTTTGAAATATTTATTCCTGTAAACGAATAATTGACTTTACAGGCTTGAAAACTTAAAAGTAACAATAATATGTATATGGTTCGGCGTTTCATTTTATAAATTATACTGTTTAATCTTTCGATATAAAGTCCGTTCCGAAATGCCGAGTTCTTCGGCAGCTTTTTTGCGTTTGCCGTGGTGTTTTTCCAAGGCTTTTTTAATCAAATCGATTTCTTTATCCTGCAAAGATAAGGATTCTTCGTTATGATGTTCAACATCTATTATAGTAGGATCTTCGATATAATGTGAATTGTTGTGGCCGTTACCATGATAAATAATTTCGACACCATCTTCGGTTTGTTTGGGGACAGAGTGTGCTAATGCGGGATAGAAATTGTCAGCTTTGTTTTCGATTTGATCTTTTAAATAATCGACTTCTTTTTTTAAATCGAAAATCAATTTATATAAAATTTCGCGGTCTTTATTAAAGTCAAAATGTGCGTGTTCAGACGGAATAACAGAGGGAAGTCTTTTTCTAAAATCGGGTAAATATTTTTTTAATGTTTCGCCGTCAATTTGTCTGTTTTCTTCCAATACGGATATTTCTTCCACAACATTTCGTAACTGTCTGATATTGCCCGGCCAGTCATAAGACTCTAAAATGGCAATGGCATCGGGTGTGAGCCTGACGGTTGGTTTGCCATATTTTTGAGCAAAATCGGATGCAAATTTTCTAAACAACAAATGTATATCTCCGCGGCGTTGTCGTAAAGGTGGCAGGTCTATCTCTACGGTGTTAAGACGATAATATAAATCTTCTCTAAACTTGCCTTCTTCTATGAGTTTTAGCAAGTTTTTGTTGGTAGCCGTCACTATACGCACGTCGGTTTTTTGCACTTTGGACGAGCCTACTTTTAAGAATTCGCCGTTTTCCAGCACACGTAATAAACGCACTTGGGTGGTTAGAGGCAATTCGCCTACTTCATCTAAAAACAGGGTGCCTCCGTCGGCAACTTCAAAATAACCTTTACGGGTCGTGGAGGCTCCGGTAAATGAGCCTTTCTCGTGACCGAAGAGTTCGCTGTCAATGGTGCCCTCGGGGATGGCGCCGCAGTTAACCGCAAAATAGGGTCCGTGCTTGCGGTGCGAATTGTGATGGATGATTTTAGGGATACTTTCTTTACCGACGCCGCTTTCGCCGGTAATTAAAACGGTGATATCTGTAGGTGCAACACGTAAAGCCTTATCTAAAGCGCGATTGAGTTTGGGGTCATTTCCTATAATACCAAAGCGTTGTTTGATACTTTGAAGGTGGTCATACATAATTTATAGTTGGTTATTAAAGGATTAAAAAATAATATGATGCTTATGCAAATATAAGCAAAAATAAGGCCGGACTGTCATTTTGACAGATTTATTTTATATTGTTTAATAATATTTTAACATTCTATAAATTAAACTTATTATTCAGGCGGTTTCTTCTATTTATTTTTATTTATTTTTACGCCAAAATTATAATTTTATGACACGAAAAGTGTATTATCTCAAAACTTGTGATACGTCGCGACGTATTATTAAACAAATGGGTGATTTGCTCAATGGTTTTGAGTTTCAGGAAATAAAAGCACAACCGGTAACAGCACAACAATTGGATGAAATGAAAACTTTGGCAGGTTCTTATGAAGCTTTGTTTAGCAGGCGTGCCAAAAAGTATAAGGAAATGGGGCTTAAAGATATGCCATTGTATGAGAAAGACTATAAACATTATTTATTACAAGAATATACTTTTTTAAAACGTCCGGTGGTCATTGTTGACAGTGATATTTTTATAGGTAGCAGCAAAAAAAATGTAGCTGCTTTACAACAAAAATTGCAAAGTTTATGACACGCCGGCAAAAGGGGATATTATTTGCGTTTTTGGCTTCATTGATTTATGGAGTTACTTTTACTATTGCCAAAGATGTTATGAAGGTTCATATCCCGTCTTATGCATTTACTTTGATGCGGGTTAGCGGTGCTATGGTCATCTTTTGGTTGGTATCGTTGTTTTTACCTAAAGAAAAGGTGGTAAAAAAAGATTATATCCGATTTTTTATAGCAGCTATGTTCGGTATAGCCATCAATATGATGAGTTTTTTGACAGGATTGTCTTATACTTCGCCCATATCGGCATCGGTGTTGATGATAACGGCTCCTATATTTGTCATGGTTTTTTCCTTTATATTCTTAAAAAATCCTATCAACAGGTATAAGATTTTGGGGGTCTTATTAGGAATGGCCGGTGCTGCTTTTTTAATCTTATACGGTAAAACCGGTCACTTGTCGGGGAGCAATCCGCGTTTGGGAAATATTTTGGTGGCTCTCAATGCTGTTTCTTATGCTTTATATCTGATATTGGCCAAACCTATTTTAGAAAAATACAATCCGGTTACCTTTGCAAAATGGTTATACACATTTGGTTTTATTTTGATACTGCCGTTTAGCATTCGCGAATTTTTGCAGTTGCATTGGGAAGTTATACCTTTGAGTATTCATTTAAAAATAGGTTTTGTTGTCTTGTTTTCGACGGTCTTGACCTATTTGTTTAATTTAATTGCCTTAAAAGCTTTAAGACCTACTACCATGAGTGTCTTTATTTATTTGCAACCGTTAATTGCCAGTATTTTTGCTATCTTTGTAGGTGCAGATACCTTAAGTTGGGTGAAGATCATATCGGCCGGTTTAATTATTCTGGGTGTTTATTTGGTCAATCTGTCGGTTAAAAAACATTAAAATATATGATTTTATCAATGACAGGCTACGGTAAAGCCGAAGAAACTTTTCAAAATAAAAATATTACTGTTGAATTGCGGGCGCTCAACAGTAAAAATTTAGATCTGAAAACTCGTATTCCTACACATTACAGAGAAAAGGAAATGCTTCTGCGTAAACGGTTGTCAGGTCAATTAAAACGTGGAAAAATTGATGTTATTTTGACTATTGAAGACTTGGAAGATAAGCCAAAAAACAAAATCAATTCAAAGATTTTGACCGCATATCTCGATCAATTAAAAGTAATTAATCCACAAGCAGACCAAAGTATTTTAATGGCTGCAATATTGCGTCTGCCCGATGTGTTGCAAGCAGAATCTGAGGCGCTTGAAGAAACCGAATGGCAACAGGTGTTGAAAATTATTGATGCAGCTGTCTCAAAACTAACAAGTTATCGTAAAGATGAAGGAGGTGCCTTGGAAAAAGATTTACGCTTACGATTATCTAATATCAGAGATGGATTGACTCAAATAGCACGCTTGGATGAGGGTAGGTTAAGTAGAATTAAAAGCCGTTTAAAAGAGGCTTTGTCACAATTACAACAAGAAGTGGATGCCAACCGTTTTGAACAAGAACTTATTTACTATTTGGAAAAATTTGATATTAACGAGGAAAAGGTGCGCTTGCAAAACCATCTGGATTATTTTGAAAAGGAATTAGCTTCCAATCAGGAAATGAAGGGTAAAAAATTAGGTTTTATTACTCAGGAAATGGGACGCGAAATCAATACTATAGGTTCAAAAGCCAATGATAGCGCCATGCAACGTGAAGTGGTTAAAATGAAAGATGCTTTGGAAAAAATAAAGGAACAGGTGCTCAACGTTTTGTAACAATTGGCGTCAGTTTTTCGTTATAATGTTAAATCAATTGTTTTATGGGATTTGACATAGACAGTGCCGGAAGTGTTCGTAACAATCGCGGTTTACTCAAAAACCGGCGTAAATTTAAACCCAACCAAACTTCCGGTTATAAATTATACAAACATGATAAAGTATCGCAAGGTATAGGAACACATTATCGAAATTATAAAAAAACATATATTGGCTTTATTTTTGATTTATTAATTTTGTTGGTTAATGTAATTATTGTTATTTTTATCGTTGTTAAATTTATTGTATTATGTCTCAAGCATTTGTCCGTTTAGAAAAATCAGGTGGTATAGGCACCATTACATTTTTTCACCCCTCAAGCAACGCCATGCCCGGACATTTGTTGAAGCAACTCTCCGGTGTCATTAGTCAAGCCGGCGCCGATACAACAATAAAAGTTATTGTTTTACAGAGTGAAGGACGCACTTTTTGTGCCGGTGCTTCTTTTGATGAATTAATTTCTTTAAAAGATATGGATTCGGCCACTAGTTTTTTCATGGGGTTTGCCAATGTTATCTTGGCTATGCGACAAGTGCCTAAGTTTGTAATTGCCAAAGTGCAAGGTAAGGCCGTAGGTGGTGGTGTCGGATTAATAGCGGCTGCCGATTATGCCATGGCTACCGATTTAGCAGCTGTTAAGTTATCCGAACTGTCTATTGGTATAGGCCCGTATGTGATAGCACCTGCCGTTAGGCGTAAGATTGGGACAGCAGCTTTTAGTGAATTGACAATTAATGCCACTACTTGGCATACGGCTTTTTGGGGTAGGGAAAAAGGCTTGTTTGCCAAGGTTTTTGACAATTTGGAAATCCTAAATGATGAGGTGGAACTGTTAGCCTGTCGATTGGTCAAATATGACGAAAATGCCACCAAACTTTTAAAACAAGAATTATGGCGCGGGACAGAACATTGGCCGCAACTTTTAAATGAACAGGCTCAAATTTCGGCAAAATTGGTTTTGCAAGATTTTACTAAGAATATATTAAATAGTTTAAAAAAATAGATTTATGAAAAAATTAATTATTGCACTAATCTTATTTGTATTTTCACATACTTATGGTCAACAAAGTTTGCCCGGTGATTTGGGTGCTTTTTTGACATGGGCCATGCAAAATTCGGGAGAATTAAAACCCGTTAGTTTTGGTTTGGAAAACATTAATATTGATGATAATATAACCATAAAAAACTACATAGGCAGTCCGTTGTGGTTGCCAAAATGGGTAAAGGCCGACGTGTTGTTCAATGATAGAAAATTATATCATTTGCCCCATGTAAATTATGATGCATTGGATGATAGTTTTATGATTTATTTTAAGGATTTGAAAAAAGACATTCCCGGTTTTGTAAGCACAGAAGTGCCCATACTAAATTTGAAAAGTGATAATTTGCTCACGGTAACTTTATTTGATAAAGAGGATGGCGTTAAAAAATTTGTCAGGGTATCTTATTTAAATTTTAGTGAAAAACCCAAGCAACATTTTTTTCAATATTTTAGTGACAAGCCAAAAAATGCATTGGTATTAAAAGAAATTTATAAAGTTGTGGTTTACAACAAGTTGAAGGGTATGCCTTATTCTGATGCTAATGAAGACTACGCCATTAAAACCTACAAACGGTTTTATATCAAAACCAAAGGAAGCCTATTTAAGCCGGCAAGTTTGGGTAAACGTAATATATTAAAAATATTGAACGATAAGTCTCACGAGAGGGACTTGAAAAAGTATATTAAAAAACAAGGGTTGAAAATGAACCGGCCTCAAGATGTGCAAAAGTTTTTATCATATTATCATAAAACTTTTGTGAAATAGTATAATATTCTAAAGTCATGTTTTGAGGCTGTCTCAAAAGATTGAATTATCTATCATTTCAAACAAAGAGAGAAATCTTTAACTTGAAAATCAGGGTTAACAATTATTAATTAAACCCTTTTGAGACAGCCTCATTCTATATATGTATTTGGTATTATGACCTGTTTTGAGATTTTCGTTCTTGGATAGCCAAAGGATTATTGGTCAATTCTTCCCATTCTTTTCGTTTTCTAAAAATATTAATAGCGGTAAACACAGCTTCTCTAAAAGAACCCGGATCGGCTATATTTTTACCTGCAATTTCGTAGGCTGTACCGTGGTCGGGAGAAGTTCGGATTTTATCAAGTCCTGCCGTGTAATTAACCCCTTTACCGAAACTCAATGTTTTGAAAGGTATCAAACCTTGGTCGTGATACATAGCTAAGACAGCATCAAACTTTTTGTAATTGTTGCCGGCAAAAAAACTATCGGCCGCATAAGGACCATAAACCAAATGATTTTGATCTTGCAGTTTTTTAATCGTAGGACGGATGATTTCATCATCTTCTTTGCCTATGATGCCACCGTCGCCACAGTGCGGATTAAGTCCCAAGACAGCAATAACAGGTTTTTCAATACCGAAATCCTGCCTTAAGCTTTGAGACATGGTTTGTATCTTGTCTATGATTTTTTGTTCTGTAATTTGTGAGGCTACATATTTTAAAGGAATATGATCGGTGACCAAACCTATTTTTAAGTCTTCGGTAACCATAAACATCAAAGGTTTGCCTTCCAGCTCTTGTGCCAAATAATCGGTGTGGCCGGGAAATTCAAATTCGTCACCTTGTATGGTTTCTTTATTAAAAGGTGCTGTGACCAATACATCAATATCACCTTTTTTTAGGGCTTCAACCGCTTTTTTAAACGAATCAACCGCATAAGTGCCAATTTCTTTAGTAGGTTTGCCAGGTGTAATAGGCACAGGTTCTTTCCAGAGATTTAAGACATTTAATTTGTTAGGAAAGGCATTATCGACTTTAGTAATACCATGCAAATCTATTTTTAAATTCAATAATTTTTTTTGATATGATAAAGCTTTGGTAGAGGCATAAACAATAGGTATGCAAAAGTCAAACATCATATTGTTTTGAAAAGTTTTTAAAATGACTTCGGCGCCAATGCCATTTAAATCACCGACACTGATACCTACCTTTATTTTATTTTTTTTGTTTTTCATAACTGCTGTTTATACAATCTTTACAAAATTACAAAAAAGAAAGGAATAAAAATGTTTGTTATAAACAATGTTCAAAATTACGGTTGTATTCAATTTGATTTATAATTTTTGATAATTGATTATACAACTTTTTTTATTAACTTTGAAAAGTTAATGAGCCGGTTTTGAATGCATTATCCAAATATCCTATGATAATTATAACCTTTTCAGTTATGTTAGGGATAGTTGGTTATGATTGGCATATATGTTCCGCTATTTGTATTTACGCAGGATTGTCTTTGGGTATATTGACTTTGTTAGTTTTGCACCGGTTGCAAAAAAAAGTTTTTTGGCCGGCGTTTTATTTTACATTTCCGGTGTTATTTACCGGTTTTTTTATCGGACAGAGTTTGGCGTTGAGAACTGATGTTCGTCAATTTGACCGTCATTATACACATTTTATTAAGGCTAAAACCTCCAATTTTATCCAACTTAAAATAGTTAACCAACTCAAATCTACGCCTTATTTTCGGCAATATACCGGACAAATGCTTACTCTGAACAAACAAAAGGTTATTGGGAATGTTTTGATTAAAATGCCAAAAACAAATCAAGGATTAAAAGTAGGGGACAGGTTAGACATTTTAGTGGATTCGTTACAGATAAAAAATTTTGAAACCGTTAAGAATCCTGATGGCTTTGATTATAAGAAATTTATGGCTCGTAACAAATTGTTTCATCAAATAAATTTAACAAACGTCGCTTACAAAATAATCCGTAAAACCGGTTCGGATATTTTTAACACGGGTGCTAATTTTAGAGAATATTTTATAGCAAATCTTACCCGTCAAAATTGGTCACAATCTGTCAAAGGTTTGGCTATTGCTTTATTGTTGGGGCAACGACAAGATTTGTCGCCGGATATTTATCAATACTTTCAAGCAACCGGCACGGTGCATATTTTAGCTATTTCCGGTTTACATATCGGTATTTTATTAATATTTCTTAATTTTATTTTCAAGCCGGTCAAATATAAATCAAAAGTTGTGTTTTTGTTGTTAACCATTGGTTTTTTATGGTTTTATGCCATGTTAACCGGTTTTTCGCCTTCGGTATTGCGGGCGGTTATTATGTTTAGTTTTTTGCAATTGGGATTGCAAAGCAAACGTGCACTCAATATTTATAACAGCTTGTTTTTAGCGGCATTGGTGATGCTGATTATCAATCCTGATTTTTTATATCAATTGGGGTTTCAAATGAGTTTTATGGCGGTTTTATCTATTGTCAGTTTTTATCCTTTATTGTCGTCATTAACACCGGTTAGCCATAAATTTTTAAAATGGTGGGTCGATTTATTTTGGGTGTCGGTCGCAGCACAAATAGGTGTTTTGCCGTTAACTTTATTTTATTTTCATCAATTTCCAAAGTATTTTTTTATAGCCAATTTGCTGACAGTTCCTCTGCTATTTGTAATATTAATAACCGGTTTTTTACTAATGATTTTAAGTTTGACTCATTTAGACATTGAGTTTTTATACAAATTTCTAGGTTTTTTAATACAAGTTTTAATAGATATAAACCGGTGGATTGCCGGTTGGCCTCATAGTTTGATACAAGATATATTTTTTTCCAAGCCAATGTTATTAATGAGTATAGCCGGCGGTTTGCTTTTATATTTGCTTTTAAAACGACCACGAACCTTTAAATATTGGAGGTGGTTCGGTGTTTGGATTATAAGCTTTGAATTGCTCTTGTTGTATCAAGAATATAACCGGCAACATATACGGCAATATATCATTTATAAGCAATATAAAGTTCCGGTAGTGGCAGAGGCCAATGGTAACAATTTGGTAGTTTATCAAGATAGTAGTCTGGTTAACAATTATTTGCTAAAAAGTTTTAACAGGCACTATTCTCACATTACATTTGATTCGTTATCTTTTTATAAACGGTTTAAAAATTGGCAAATTTTACACGTTGACAGTTTGGGAGTCTATCAATTTAAGCATTTTCAACCGGACATAGTTGTGTTACAGTCTTCACCCAAGATCAATCTAGACCGGCTTATTTTGTATTTAAAACCAAAACTGATAGTGGTGGACGGCTCCAATTACCCTTCTTATATACGTCGTTGGCAACATTCTGCAAATCAATATCATACCACTTTTTACAATGTAAATGATCAGGGCGCATTTATTTTAAAAGCGAATAAGATTGACGATTAATTTTTATCTTTGCTCAAAATCTTATTTGTGCGTAAATTGTTTGGGACATATCGATTAACCATAGCTTTTATCTTTAAATTTTTATTGATTTATGTGCTATTGGTATGGTTATACAGTTTGTATTTGGGGCATTATGTTTTACAAACCGATCCGCTAACTTTATGGGTAGGCAGGGCAGTAAGCGGCATTTATCACCTTTTGGGTTTGGATGTTAAAACCTTGCCTATTTCCGGAGAATCCGGATTAAAATTGATTATCAACGGACAATATGTAGCCAGAATTATTGAAGGCTGCACGGCAGCATCTGTTATTATTTTATTTGTGTCATTTGTTATTGCTTTTGGTCAAAAAATTAAAAAAAGTTTGTTATTCGCTATGTTGGGTGGTGTGTTGATATTTATTTTTAACTTGTTTCGTATTGTTTTTTTAGGTTATTTACTTTATGCTTTTCCTCAATATCAAGACATAGCGCACCGGATTGTTTTTCCGGCACTTATCTATGGGTTTGTGGTTGTTTTATGGATTATTTTTATAAAAAAAATTAATGATGTTCCAAACTAAAAAAAAATATTTTTTAGCATTTGTTTTGCTCATTCTATTAGTTTTTGTTCGTTTTTTTGAAAAACAGTTATTTAACGACGCTCTGATTGATTTTTTTCAATATGATTATTTATCAGAAGCATTGCCAAAGGTGTCATTGTTACATATAATCATGGTGGACAGCATGAGATTTTGGATCAATAGCTTGATTTCCATTGCTATATTGCACTTGCTTTTCCCACAAAAAGATTTGCTTAAATTTTTGTTTGGTTTATATGGTTTGGTCTATTTTATCAGCATATTATTATTTATTTATCAACTAAATCACTATCAAACCGGAAATTATTTAGGGTTATTTTATGTTAGAAGGGTTTTGATACAACCTTTATTATTATTTATCTTGATTCCGGGATTGTTGTTTCAAAAACAAAAAAGCCACTGAAATAGTCAATGGCTTTTTAGATATGGTTGGTTACAATCTCTTATTTTCTTGACATTAAAATCCGCAAAATATACCAAAACAGCAACATTAATGAAGCAAACAATCCCAAAGCTGCCGCCACATATTGTTCGGTGTGATATTTGTGTAGCAGATTGGATGTTTGATACAAAATACTGCCGGCAGCCAAAATAATCATACCGGCGGAAAACCATAATCCCAGATTAAAACCAAATAAAATACCGGCAA
>JAMOMQ010000103.1 GCA_027066995.1 Flavobacteriales bacterium | reverse complement strand
TGGATCAAGATTATATCAAAGACGGTAATATGACTGTTAACGATTATATTAAAAGTATAGATGAAGATTTGGAAATCACCGGTTTCCAACGCGTGGCTTTAGGCGACTAATTCTATCAAAATAAATTAATAAAAACCGGATACGCTTTGTGTCCGGTTTTTTTTATGATTTTTGTATCAAATTAAAATTGTAAATTTGTTCTCTCAAAAGCAATTATATTCGTGAGATTTTTTATTACCATTATCTTTCTATTAACCGGATTTAGCCTTGTTGCCCAAATTAAAAAAGTGGACAGGCCTAATGGTGGTAACATTAATATAAAACAACCTGATCCCGGATTTGATAAAGACAGTATCAAAATCAAAATCAAACAATTTCCGGCAACCGAATATAAAATTTTTAATATCGAAAAAGATACTATTAGCGTTGATACAACATTAACCATAAGAGACGCCTACCGTTTTAATTCACTGTTTAGAGATGATTTTGATGTATTACCTTTTCAAAATTACGGCCAACCGGTTACCCATTTAAGTTTTGATATTACGGATCATAATCTGCTCCCCGGATTTGTAGCATCTTCCAAACTAACAGATGACTGGCGGCATGAACAAACCCCTTTTTTTAAAACACCTACACCCTATTCCGACTTGTCCTATATGAACGGCATCTCTCAAGGACAAGTCGCCAATGCCGTTTTTGCCACCAATATTAACAAGCAACTCAATGTGGCAGCCGGCTATCGTGGATTGAGTTCACTGGGATTATATAAACATAGTGTTAGCAGTAGCGGACGGTTTTTTGGCAGTCTTAATTATCAAAGCAAAAATAACAGGTATAAACTCAAATTTTATTATTACACCTACGAAAAAACCAACGAAGAAAACGGTGGTCTTAAAGATCCGGCACAATTTGAACAAGCCGGCAGTGACTATAGCGACCGTAGCCGGATAAATGTAAATTTGTCCGATGCCGAAAATCAAACCAAAAAGCGGCGTTTATACATTGACAATGCCTATGGCATACTCAAAAACAAATTCATTTTAATCAACCAAACCACCTACCGCAACCGGATGTATAATTTTACCCAAAATACTCCGGCTGAAATATTGGGTGATAGCACACATACCGCAGGTGCCGTCAATGACAGCGTTTATTTAAAAGAATTTGACAATTTGGCCGGTGTTAAATTCAATATCAATAATTTTAAATTACAAACCGGCATCCGGTATATTTATCAATTTTATAGTTTTGACAGCATCAAACAACTCAATGGACAAACATTTCCCAAATTTTTAGAATACCAAGATATTTCGGTAGATTCAAAACTAAAATTGCATTTGGGAAAACTTCTGCTTGACGGACGGCTTAATATCGCCGTTTCAAATAATTTGGCCGGCTACTATTTAAAAGCCAAAGCTAAATATAAATTACCGGGCAATTTCAAATTGACAGCAAACCTTATCAGCATATCAAAAAGACCGGATTTTAAATATATTTTATATCAGAGTGCTTATGACAAATACAATTGGTATCATCCTGACTATGACAATGTATTAACACAAAAATTACAAGCCGGCATTAGCCATAATAAATGGGGCAAACTCTCTGTCAATCAAATTATTGTGAATAATTACACCTATTTTGGACAGGACTCTTTACCACGGCAAGATGCCACGGGTATTAAATACGCTGCCATAAAATATCAAAAAGATTTTCGGTATAAAAAATGGGGGGTAAGCACTGATTTACAATGGCAAAAAGTTTTAGACGGGCAAGATTTACTGTCTTTACCTGATTTTATAGTGCGTGGCAGTTTGTATTTCTCCAATTACTATTATCAACACAATTTATATGTCCAAACAGGTGTTACTGCCAAATATTTCAATGCGTTTTATGCAAAGGCTTACAATCCGGTATTGGCCGATTTTATAGTTCAAAACAATCAAAAAATAGGTGCTTATCCCATTATCGATTATTTCGTCAATTTTAAAATCAAACGATTCCGGTTTTATTTTAAGTTGGAACATCTAAATGCTATCCTCAAGCAAGAACATCCCGACTACTATGCAGCACCACTGCAACCTTACCGTGATTTTAGCATTCGTTTTGGCCTGCGATGGATCTTTTTCAATTAAGATTTTCGCGCTCGTCCAATTCATGCCGGTAGTCTTTGGTTGTCATAATTTTAAGTAAATCCGACTCTATATCTTGCATAGGATATTCTATAATCCGGCCAATCTCTTTATTTTTTTTATAAACAATTATGGTGGGCACCCTGATTATATTATAGGATTTAGCAGGTTTATAATACTTATACCGGCGTGGCACACAGTATAATACCGGTTTTTTATGATAGCCTGCTGCATCTAATACTTTAAATAAAACAGGCACCTGTTCTTGACTGTCACCACACCAAGTCCCTAGCAATACAACAAATTTATACTGATTGACAACCGGCTTTAAACCGGCAATAACCGCGGCTTTTGGTCTGTAATCTCTGTAATTGGCATCAAACCATTCATTATAGGGTTTGGTTTCCAAATCTGCCCGTGTCGCCTTACCTACTAATATATCTCTATTCTTATATTGTTCCGTATGCAATTTTTGTCCGGCATTACATGACAATAGTAATAAAAATAAGAAAAATAAATGCGGTTTCATAAGATTAATGTTTTGTATCCATCAAATTTACAAAAAATTCTACAAGGTGTGTTTGTGCTTAAAAAATGACCAAATGGTTCTCTATTTTATTTTTTTATCATTAGATTTGAACACAAATTTAGAAAAACATGAAATATTATTTTGATGAAATCATAGACAGACACGGCACTAACAGCATTAAATATGATAAAATGCCTGTTTTTTTCGGTCGTAGCGATTTACAACCCCTTTGGGTAGCTGATATGGATTTTGCCACACCAGATTTTATCTTGAATGATTTAAAAAAACGCTTGGAACATCCTATTTTGGGTTATACCTTACGCAAAGACAGTTTTTATAATAGTTATATCAACTGGGCTGCTAAACGCTACCGCTGGCAAGTAGACAAAACATGGCTCGATTTTAGTCCCGGAGTAGTCGGTGCGTTGGGCATCAGCATATTGGCTTTGACCCGGGAGCATGATAAAATTATTGTCCAGCCACCGGTATACCATCCTTTTTTTGATATTATAAAAGGAAATAACCGGCAATTGGTGGAAAATCCGTTAATTAAACAAAAAAACGGCCGGTATAGAATGGATTTCGACCATTTGACATCTGTCATTGATGACCAAACCAAAATGATTATCATTGCCAATCCGCACAATCCGGTGGGACGTGTATGGCAAGCTGACGAATTACAAAAATTAGGCGAAATTGCCGTTAAAAACAACTTAATCATCGTATCGGATGATATTCATGCCGATTTTGTTTACACACCGCACCAATACACTCCCTTAGCCGGTTTAAGTAAAGCCATTGCACAACAAACCATTACAATTACATCGCCCAGTAAAACCTTTAACATTGCCGGACTAAGCACTTCTATAGTCATTATTCCCAACGAAAAATACCGCTTGGCTTATCAAAGAAAACTACACGATATGCACCTGTTTTTAGGTAATATTTTTGGCAATATCGCCTTTGAAGCCGCTTATAATAACGGAGAAGCTTGGCTCGAAGCATTGCTTGAGTATTTACAAAATAACATCCGGTTTGTTACCGATTACTTAAAACAGCATATACCGAATATCCAACCTGTTCAACCCGAAGGCACCTTTTTAATGTGGCTGGATTTTTCCAATACAGGATTGACGCATGAACAGATAAAAGACAAATTGATTAATGAAGCCAAAATCGCTTTAAATGATGGTTTGAGTTTTGGCAAAAACGGTGAAAAACATTTCAGAATGAATATTGCCTCACCCCGTAAAAATTTGGAAATGGCATTGAAAAAATTAGAAATATTTCAGTAGAAAAAAGTATATTTGAAAAAAAATAACAAATGAGTTTAATCAAAAGTATCTCCGGCATAAGGGGAACTATTGGCGGTAATCCGGGGGATAACCTAACCCCTTTAGATGCCGTTCAGTTTGCCTCGGCTTACGGCACATGGTTACAAGATAAATTTCCGGACAAAAAACTAAATGTTGCCATTGGACGTGATGCCCGTCTTTCCGGACCTATGATTCAAAATATCGTGCAAAATACTTTAACAGGTTTGGGTATTAATATAATCGATTTAGGTTTATCTACAACACCCTCGGTCGAAATGGCTGTTACCGGCCTCGAAGCTGACGGCGGCATCATCTTAACCGCCAGCCACAATCCCAAACAATGGAATGCCTTAAAATTACTCAACGAAAGAGGCGAATTTTTATCGGCAGCCGATGGTGAAAAACTTTTGCAAATTATCGAAAAAAATGATTTTGACTATGCCGGAGTGGATGATTTGGGTAAAATTACCTCATACCCCGGTGGTTATATCGACGAACATATCGAACAAATTTTGAACTTAAAAGAAGTCAATGTGTCCGCCATTCAACAAGCCGGTTTTAAAGTGGTTATAGATGCCATTAACTCAACCGGCGGACTGGCTATTCCCAAATTATTGGACCGGCTTCATGTCAAATATGACTGCATGTTTTGCGATGTATCCGGCAATTTCCGGCACAATCCGGAACCTTTAGCCCAAAACCTGCAAGCTATCATGCAAAAAGTGCCTGCAGAAAAAGCCGATATGGGGATCGTCGTTGATCCGGACGTCGATCGATTGGCATTGATTGACGAAAACGGACAAATGTTTGGCGAAGAATACACACTGGTAGCTGTTGCCGATTATATTTTGTCCAAAACCAAAGGCAATACGGTTTCCAATTTGTCTTCATCCAGAGCGCTTAAAGATATTGCAGATAAATATGGCGTGCAATACAACAAAGCCAAAACCGGCGAAGTTAATGTAGTGGAAAAAATGAGAGAAACCAATGCCATTATAGGCGGTGAAGGCAATGGTGGAGTTATTTTTCCGAAACTACATGCCGGAAGAGATGCCCTGTTGGGCATTGCTTTAATCCTGTCTTATTTGGCGGAGTCTCAAAAAAGTTTATCTGAATTAAGACAAACTTATCCGTCCTATTTTATGAGTAAAAACAAGATGAATATTGATGCACATTTTGATTTACAAAAAGTCATTAATTTTTTTGCTGATAAATACCAACACGCAGAAATAGATACACAAGACGGCCTGCGTATCGACTTTGACGACAGTTGGATACAAGTGCGCAAATCCAATACCGAGCCTATAATACGCATATATACCGAAGCCAAAAGTCAACAAAAAGCGGATCAGTTGGCTAAGGATATGATGCAAGATATCAGAGCACTTTTTTCTTAAAAATATCCCTATGAAAACACGGCAATACCAATCATTGGCTGAATATTTTGAAACATTTAGAAAAAATATTATCGGTATTGATGAAGTGATTGACACTCCCTACGGGGTAATGCCGTTGGTTTATACCGATTGGACAGCCAGCGGCAGGCTATATGGCCCCATAGAACAACGTATTTTAGAAGACTTCGGCCCTTACACCGCCAATACACATACCAAAACCAGCACCTGTGGCAACCTGATGACTACCGCTTATGAAGAAGCGCGACATATCATCAAAAAACATGTTAATGCTAACAATAACGATGTGCTTATCATGACCGGACACGGCATGACCGGTGCTGTCAATAAATTGCAACGGATTTTGGGCTTAAAATTGCACGAAAAATTTAAAAATAAAATTGAGCTTACCGAGTCAGAACGTCCCATTGTTTTTGTAACTCATATGGAACATCACTCCAATCAAACGTCATGGTTGGAAACCATAGCCGATGTTCGTATTATTCCTTATAAAGATGCTAAAAATATTGATTTTGAAGCCTTTGAAAAATTATTGCAAAAATATCAAAACAGGCCCTTAAAGATAGCTTCGGTAACAGCCTGTTCCAATGTTACCGGATTACAACCGGACTATTACCAAATAGCGCAATTGATACATCAATATAACGGATATTGTTTTGTCGATTTTGCCTGTTCTGCTCCTTATATAAATATAGATATGCATCCATCAGACCCCGGTCAACAATTGGATGCTATTTTTTTCTCACCTCATAAATTTTTAGGTGGCCCCGGCACTTCGGGCGTCCTGATTTTTAATAAAAATTTATATCAAAATAACATTCCTGACCACCCCGGTGGCGGCACGGTATTATGGACCAATCCTTGGGGACAACACCGGTATTTTGATGATATTGAAGCCCGCGAAGACGGTGGCACTCCCGGTTTTTTACAAACCATCAAAACAGCCCTAGCTATCAAACTAAAAGAAAAAATGGGTGTGGATAATATTATTGCAAGAGAACACGAAATATTGGACCGCTTATTACCGGCAATGCAAGAAATAGATAATTTGCAATTATTAGCCAATGATTTTACAGAACGCCTTGGAGTCATTTCTTTTAATATTAAAGACTTAAATTATAATTTGGGTGTCAAGCTTCTCAATGATAAATTTGGTATCCAAACCCGTGGCGGCTGTAGTTGTGCCGGCACTTACGGACATATTTTGCTAGACATCGACCAAAAACAATCGCAACAAATTGTCAAAGAAGTAGAACAAGGGGACGAATCTCGCAAACCCGGCTGGATACGACTGTCTATACACCCCACTACCAGTGATGCCGAAGTGGCTTATATTATCAACGCTATTAGAGAATTGGCAGAGCACCATCACAATTGGCAAAAAGATTATATCTTTGTCAATGGCAACTGCCGGCACCGCACTTATGACGACCGGCAAAAATTGACTAAAATCGTTCACTCTTTATTTGAATTATAAACCAAAATATTATGTCTCTATCGACCATTATTATCATTATTACAGGTATAATTACATATATGGGATTTAACGACCATAAGATTTTTGAAAAATACAAATTTTCTGTTTCAGGCATCAAAGCGGGTGAGTATTATCGTTTTATTACCAGTGCCTTTTTACATGCCGACTGGAATCATTTTTTAGTCAACATGTTTACCTTGTATTTTTTTGGTGATTTTGTTGTTCAATATTTTGGTCCCGGTATGTTTTTAACTATCTATTTCGGTGGTGTTTTTGTAGGCAATTATTTATCTTATTATTTTCATAAAAACGATTTATGGTATTCGGCCATAGGCGCTTCGGCCGGTGTCAATGCCGTAGTATTTTCTTATGTAACTTTGTTGCCTTTTGAGTTTATCTACTTCTTTGCTATTATTCCTATTCCGGCTATTTTGTTTGCATTGGGTTATTTATGGTATACTACCAAAGGCAGTCAAAACCAAATGTCACGCATTGGACACGAAGCGCATTTTGGTGGCGCCATAGCAGGTGTAATCATAACTCTTTTACTGGATTTTCGCCAAGCCTTTACAGCACACCCATTGATTACTACCATTTTAATAGGTGCTTTAATGTATGGTTTTCATTATATGCAACAACGGCGTTTATAATTGTTTCTTGTTAAAAACATTAAAAGACAAAATCAATCCTTTCCGTTTGATTAAAAAAGTCAAATGTTCTCTATTGTGAAAAAAGAATTTTTTTTCAAGTTGGTCTAACCGGTATTGATACACATCTTCATTATTGATTTTAAGCAATATATCCCCCGCCATAAGGCCGGCTCTATCAGCCGGTGAATCTTTTCTTATATAATTGATTACAATTCTATCAACCATTTTATATTCATAAATGTAAGATTCCTCTTGAAAAACTTTAATGCGTCCGCCTTCGTTAGTGGTGTTAAATTGTGAAACTAACTTTTTGACTTCAACGGGAATTTTACCTTCATAAGCCAAATACAAGCCCGTATCATTAAACAAAAACGGTTGCCGGTAATTGCGACCGTATTTTTTTAAATACAGTTTTTTGTTTTTGTAATCTAACCAAACATAAAATCTACGTAAAATCTCATTACCAATAAGTCCGTCAAAAGGATTTTGTGCTACAATATGCTTAAAATAAATACTGTCGGGTAAAGCCACATATATGTGTTTAAATTTAATTTTTTTGTCAAAACCAAAGCGGTATGATTTGGCACGCTGTCCTTTAATAGCACCGCTAAATCCCAGACCAAAATAATCGTTTACCGTTTTTTGTTCGGACGGCATCTGCAATTTTGTTTTATTCAAAATCCAAAGTGCATCACTGTTACCCGTATCTATTAAGAACTTAAGTGAATCAATACGTGGAGCTTTCTTATGAATTTTTATAAAAGCCCTTATGTAAGGTTTATCGTTAATTATTTCCAAAGCATATTGATGCAGCCGTCTTAATTTTTTATAATTAAACCGGTTGGGCTCATAAAACACCAATTTCTTTCTTTTGTAATCAATTTTGACCAAAAAATCTTTAATCAATTCCCCGCCAATAAAACCGTTAATATTGATGCCGATGCTCTCTGAAAAATGAAAATCGACACCGGTAATGATATAAACTTTTGCATTTGTATTTTGCAACTTATTATCCAAATTAATTTTGTTATGTGTTGACGATAAACCTTCAATAGACAGATTATCCTTACCGATACCGGCAAATTTTTTGGTTTGAAGGCCTTTTAAGTGAATGGAATCAGTCGATTTTAAATTGATTAAAATGGTTTGTTTTATACCCGTATCAAATATTAATTTGAGTGGCACATCATTGATTTTTACTTGCAGTATTATCAAATTGTTAACCAGTTCAAACGGTATTTCAACCTTTGCGTTATTGCCTGCAAAACGAAAACTGTTTTGCGAAAAAAGCACCAAAGGCCACATAATAAAAATTAAAATCAAACGCATATTTAAATATAGCAAAAAAAAACATATATAAAACAAACCGTCTTACAAAATAGTCCGGTATTTCGTTTCTTTTTGGCTTTCTCATCGTCGAAAATACTCGACTGTAGCTACGGCTACTACTGCGTTTTTCTCCTTGACCAAACCAAATCGCGAAGCTTCGGGACAAAATGTTTTGGGCTATTATATAAGTCGATTTAGGATAAAATGTTAAAAGTGTTATTTTTTTTTTGCATAAAAAAGCCGGCAAAAAACCGGCTTGTAAATTATTAAAAATCAAATGTTTAGTCCAAAGGCGGAATGCGTAAAACTTGTCCGGGGTAAATTAAATCGGGATCTTTAAGCATAGGCTTATTGGCTTCAAATATTACATTGTATTTAGATGCATCGCCATATACTTCTTTAGCAATTTTACTTAAGTAATCACCCTTTTTAACGGTATAAAAAGTGGCTTCGGGCTCCGGATTGGCCACTTCCATTCTATCATCAACTTCAGCAATGCCTTCGGTATTTCCTACCGTTAAAATAATTTTTTCTTTAGTGGCTTGATCGGCCGGAGTTCCAAAAACCAAAGCTTTGTCTTCTACAATAACAATATTCAAGTCTTCTACGGGCAAACCCATAGCCATAACTTCTTGCATCAACTTTTGTGCTTTTTCAAAGTTAATTTCTTCAATTGTTTTGGTTTCCAATTCTTTTTTGTCTTCGTGGCCGAACAATTTTGCCCCGGCATCTTTAATAAATGAAAATAATCCCATAATTTTAGTTTTTTTAGATTAATATTGACACAAATTTAAGTATAATTGTTTTAACACGCAACAATATTTATGCCACAAATTTAACAAAAACAATAAAAAATATGAAACCACCGCTTAAAAATTCGAACTATTTATATATTTTAATGAAAAAAAACACAAATATTCATGTCTACCGTTATACTTAAAAAAGACTGAAAAATAAATCTTTACAAAGTTTTCACATTTTAAAAAATATAATATATTTGCCTCTAAATTAAAACCGAAACAATGAGTTATACCTTTGCGCAAACTTTAGAAGAAGCCAACGAATTTTTGAGAGAAAATCCGGCTGTTTTAGTCTTTTTTTCCGACGAGTCTTGTAATGTAGGTGATGCTTTATCACCCAAATTACAAACCATGCTTCAAGAACAATTTCCCGAAATGCAATTTTTGGAAATCAATGTTCAAATGCTACCCGAAGCTCGCGGGTATTATAATGTATTTGTTATACCTTCGGTATTGGTATATTTTGATGGCCGTGAAACCATTCGCCAAGCTCGTCATATTAGCGTCCCAAAATTAGCACAGGAAATAGAACGCGTTTATAATATCATGTTTAGTTAGTAAACACATAACACAATATAACGAACGGCAAGCTAAGTAAGTTTGCCGTTTTTTTATTCCAATTTCAAAAAATAAACTTAAATTTGATGTCCGTTTGAATGTTTTATAAAAGTTGAATGTTAAAAATATGAAACTACATATCTTAGGTTGCCACTCCGCCACACCTCGCAGCGTTGCATTTCCCTCTTCTCA
>JAMOMQ010000102.1 GCA_027066995.1 Flavobacteriales bacterium | reverse complement strand
GTCACGAATAATATAATTGAGTTCGGTAAGTTCCACATCGCCTTTCATATTGTGCAAATGATAAAATCCTTCATAACCTTCGGTTGTTTCGGGTGTTTCATCAGCAGGAAAAGCTTTGATAAAATCAGCGGCAATGAGCATGGAGTTTATCATTTTGTTTTTGGCATATCCCGGATGCACACTTTTACCATTAATTTTGACTTTGGCACCGGCCGCATTAAAGTTCTCAAACTCAAGTTCTCCCACCACAGAACCATCCATGGTATAAGCCCAATCGGCACCAAATTTTTCCACATCAAACTTATGAGCGCCCAAGCCTATTTCTTCATCGGGATTAAAGCCTACACGGATTTTACCGTGTTTAATCTCGGGATGTTTGATTAAATAGTCCATAGCATCCATAATTTCGGCCACTCCGGCTTTGTCGTCAGCGCCTAATAATGAATTACCGTCGGTATGAATAATAGTTTGACCGATATATTTTTTCATTTCGGGAAAATAATCAGGGGACAATACTAAACCCTTTTCTTTATTTAAAATTATATCACCGCCATCGTAGTTTTCTACAAATTGCGGGTTGACATTGGCACCACTGTAATCAGGTGCGGTATCGTAATGAGCTATAAAACCGATAACAGGCACCTCTTTATCAGTATTGGCCGGCAAGGTGGCATATACATAGCCGTTTTCGTCCAATTCTACCTCTTGCATTCCAATATCTTTCAGATCTTCAACCAAAACTTTGGCAATATTCCATTGTTTTTCAGTGCTGGGCGTTGTTGTAGATTCGGGGTCTGATTGCGAATCTATTTTTATATACTTTATAAAACGTTCTATTAATTTTTCCATAACTGTTATTTTGCTTCAAAAGTAAGATTTGTTTTGATTTAAAAAAAGAAGTTTAGGCATTTTTTTAGAAAAAATGACTTAAAAAATTATTATATGATAAAGAATAAAAATGGTTAAAACATTTTTATAATATCTGATTGAACTTTCGCAAATGAATTATGACAACATTAGTATTGTTGCGGTAATTATATTTCTAATTACATATTTTAAAACTAAACCATTAGCTTTTTCAGGGGTAATATATTTTAAAAATATTTAACCGGCCGGCAGCGATCTGTTCTTTTAGAAAAATCATATCGTAACATAAATTCGTGTGAACCCGAACTGTCATGACGTAAATCGGACAGCGTATAATCATAAGAATAACCAACTGACAATTGTTGATTTAAAAATAATTGGAACAAACCTACAACGGCATCTTCTTGACGGTAACTAAAACCGACTCCCCAGCGTTCGTGATACAAATTCATTGAAAAATCAAAGGATATGGGCGTATTAGGAGTGTATTTAAACACAATACTAGGTTTGACCTTAACCACTTCGTCCAGATCAAATACATAACCACCCATAAAAAAGTAATGTCGCACCAATAATGATTGTCCTGTAGATGTAGGACTAAAATTTTGTTCTAACAAACGTGGCGCTGACAAACCAACATAGTAATTATAGGTATAAAAATACAAACCGACTCCCATATTCGGCAGAAAACGATTGTTGAGATTATATTGCTCGGGATCATTCTGATTGTAAGTATCAATACTTAACAAGTCTAAATTCATAATATGAAATCCGGCATTTAATCCGAAACTTAAGCGCGAGTCAAAACCTATGTCTATTTGGTAAGAATAATCCCAATAAAACATAGTTTGATTTAAGGGCCCTGTCTTATCATTGGTAGCTGTAAAACCCAATCCCATATTTTTATCAATAGGACTATGAATAGAAAAGGTTTGCGTTTTTGGTGCATCTTCGACACCAACCCATTGCATTCTGACCATTCCGGTCATTATAAAACCTTCTTTGGTGCCGGCATAAGCCGGATTAATTTCTATGGGGTTATACATATATTGAGAAAATTGCACATCTTGTTGCCCCAAACTTTTTTGGGCAAATAATAATGCAAGTGCTGTTATAATTAAAATATATTTATTTATCTTCATTTTTACTATCTATTTAAATATACGGAGCCGGTAAATATGTTTTCAATATTAGGAATACCTAAGTCTATCACATAATAGTAAACACCCACAGGCAGTTTATGTTTCTTATCACCTTGGACATATCCGTCCCAATAATTATCTGTATTGTTATACTTGGATGTTTCAAAAACCAAATTGCCCCAACGGTTATATATTTTAACCACAGCATTAGGGAAATTTTCTATACCGAGTATATAGAAATGATCATTCAGGCCGTCGTCATTGGGTGTTAACAATTCATAGACATGAATGTTGGGTGTTGGCACTATCGTAGGGTCGTCGGGTTCTTGGTCATTTTCCACATCAACATCGGCAAAATTGGTAGGGTCATCCGAAATGTCAACCACTTGATTATTAGCAGGATCGTAACCAATTGCTTTGGCACTGTTTTCTACATAACCACGTTCAATATCGGCTAAGGTAATCATATATGTACCCTTAAATGTATGGTTATCTTCTTGGTTAGCACCAAGAGTAATATGTGCCGGATTGACTTGTATCAAAGGATCTTCAACGCTAATATCTTTTATAGTGACATTACAACGGTTTTTAACGGTAAAGGTATATGTAATAGTTTCTCCTTCATCAGCCAATCCGTTACCGTTTTCATCGTTAAAATGACCTTGTTTAAGTAAAATAAGATCGGCATGTTGCGGGATGATAGTGCGTGTAACATCATCCGGATCACCGTCATTATTCAAATCGACATTGGTAGGATTAGTTGGATCATCGGAAATATCGGATATAGTGACATTTTGCGGATCAATACCATGAACTACCGCTTGATTGTCAAAATAACCCAAGTCAATCATATTTTGATCTAAAGGATAACTTCCCGTAAATATCCATATTTCGTTTTGTCCTAATTTATTATTACCATCTACATCACCACTAACATAAGTGATGGGAGTTGTAATTTGCGGATCTTGAATATTGATATTTGAGATGTTTTGATTACCGGTATTACGCACTTCAAAGGTATAGATTATATCTTCACCGGGCTTGGGACAAATAATATTGGTGGTGCTGATATAACCTACTTTGGTCAATGACAAGCCCGAATATTTTTTAATATGTGTAATGGTGGGATCATCGTTACCAACCGGTGACAACGGATCTGTATCATCTGACAAATCTTCATAGACAGTTCCTAAGAAATTGGTACTGGCTATAGCCTGATTAATCACTTCACCGGCATCAATATCTAATTGGGTAATGGTATGCATTGCAGTAATATGCGCAGTGTCGCCGGGAGCTAATGTTGGAATGGGGTTACCCGATAAAATTATGGCATTCTGATCGGTAACTAAAATATTGGTCAAAGTGACATTACCGTTATTGGTAAAATATATATCATAATTGATAATATCACCTACATTTAATACTTGTTCGTCATATGTCAGATTATCGTCTTTAGTCAGTTCAAATGCTACATTTTGAGTAATAAATGTCAAAGTCGGATCGTTAGCTCCCGGAGGTGCCTCAATATCACTGTCATCGGAGTCATCCAAAACATTAATATGACCGAAAGTAGTTTCTCCGTGAACGGTATTGCTAACCACGCCGGCATCTATATCTGCTTGAGTTATAGTATGTGTGGCCGTTACGGTTTGTGATTGTCCCACAGCCAAACCATTTATAACACTGGTGCTCAAAGTGGCATTGTTGTCAGTCAACAAGATGTCATCGGTTAAGCTTACATTACCTGTATTGGTTACTATTATTGTATAATTAATCACATCACCTACAAATAAATCTTGTGCAACATAAGGAAGTCCGTCGTCTTTTACAATAGTAATTTCAGGATTTTGCACAAAATTAGTAATAGTAGGATCATCGGGGCCAATGGCGGAATCAGGGTCGGTATCATCAGAAATATCTGAATAGGTAATACCGTTAAAGTCTGCTTCTACTGTTGCCGAATTACTATAAAAACCGGCATCTAAATCGGCTTGGGTTACCGTATGTTGAGCTGTTACATAAGCAGTAATACCCGGCGATAAATTAGTTATGGGATTACCTCCCGTGATATTGGCATTGGTGTCGGAAACATTGGCTACATTAAAGGTTACATTGCCCGTATTGGTTACGGCAATTTCGTAATAAATAATATCTCCTACCACCATATTTTGCGGCGTAAAAGGTAAATGGTCATCTTTGGTTATAACTATTGCCGGCTGTTGTCTTATCAATGTAACGGTCGGATCGTCATCTCCTGCAGGACTATTGATATCTGTATCATCGGACAAGTCCACAATAGGCAATTGATTAAATAGCGCCTGAGCGGTAGCTTGATTACTGATTTGTCCCGCATCAATATCGGCTTGGGTAACTATATGTTGCGCATTTAGTTCTACAAACTCACCCGGATTGAGTTGTGT
>JAMOMQ010000101.1 GCA_027066995.1 Flavobacteriales bacterium | reverse complement strand
GAACCCGTAAACTGGGCATTGTCGTCAGTTACCGTGATGTTATACAAGGTAACATTACCCGAGTTAGTGACTATAATTTGATAATCAATTACATCTCCCACTGACAAATCTTGAGGCACCATATCTAAACGGTCGTCCTTGGTAACTGTCAATCCGGGGGTCCTTACAATATGTGTAATAGTCGGGTCATCCAATCCTAAAGGTGCATTAGGGTCGGTATCATCTGATAAGTCGGAAACTACCGTATTACCAAACAAAGTTTCTGCCAAAGCCGAATTGCTGATTTGTCCGGCATCAATATCGGCTTGGGTAACGGTATGCTCTGCTAAAACAGTAGCAGTGTCTCCCGGATTTAATACCAAAATTGGATTACCCGAAATAATATCGGCATTTTGATCGGTTATTTGAATATCGTGCAAAGTTGTATTGCCATCATTATGCACCGTAATTTGATAATGAATCACATCACCTACCACTAAATTTTGGTCGGAATAATCCAATTGATCGTCTTTAAAGACGGTAATAACAGGATTTTGAATTATAGTTGTTATCGTAGGGTCGTCATCACCAATAGGTGAGTTGATATCCGTATCATCGGATAAATCCGTAACATCGGCATTGTTGAAACTACAAATACCTTCGGCTTGATTGATAATATGACCGGTGTCTATATCTAATTGCGTTACCGTATGGGTTGCAATAATGGTATGTGATTCGCCGGGCAATAATGACGGAATGATAGGACTGCCTTGAATAGTGGCGTTTGCATCGGTTATCTCTATATGATTTAAACTGACATTACCATCATTAGTCACTACAATGTTATATGTGATGACATCATTAACATTTAAAACTTGAGCGGTATACGGCATTTGATCATCTTTGGTAATAGAGATACTAGGATTTTGAGCAATAGTAGTAATCGTAGCATCGTGGTCACCTGAGGGAGCATCCGGATCGGGATCGTCAGACAATTCTAAATAAGTCAGTCCGTTAAATATGGTAGATGCAATAGCTTGATTGGTAATTTGACCGGCATCAATGTCGGCTTGGGTAATAGTGTGCTCTGCCATTACAATACTTTGTTGTCCGGGATATAAATTGGTAATGGGATTACCACTAATAATATTGGCATTGTTGTCCGTTATGGTAATTAAATCTAAAATTACATTTCCGGTATTTTTAACAACAATACGATAAGTAACCACATCTCCTACTTGTAAATTTTGAGGGCTATACGGCAATTGGTCATCTTTGGTAACCGTCATAGCCGGTGTTTGCAATATATGTGTTACGGTAGGGTCATCGGGGCCGGCCGGCGATAATAAATCAACATCGTCGGACCAGTCGGATACATCATTACCATTGTATTGCAAACTGGCTTGTGCCGCATTGATATATTGACCGGCATTAATATCTGCTTGGGTAACGGTATGCGTCGCGGAAATAGTATAAACTTCGTTGATATCCAAAGCCGGTATTATAAATTCATGTCCGTTATTACTTAATAAAGCATTATTGTCTGTAATTTTAATGTTTTGCAAACTGACATTACCGGTATTTTTGACTATGATTTGATAATTAATTACATCACCAACCTGTAAATTTTGAGGCGAATAATCTAATTGATCATCTTTTAAAACAGTTACTTCAGGACGTTGTAGTATAAAAGTAACCGTAGGATCATCACTACCGGAGGGTGAAGCTATATCCGTGTCATCGGATATATCAGTTATACTATTGTTGTTAAAGAAAGTTACTGCTGTGGCACTATTGATGACTTTTCCGGCATCAATATCAGCTTGGGTAACTACATGCGTAGCAACCACGGTTTCGGTATACCCGGGAGGCAATGTGCCAATGGGATTACCAGATACAATTTGAGCATTGTTATCGGTAAGATTGATATCATTCAGTGTTACATTACCTGTATTAGTAACATAAATATTATAAGTAATGACATCACCTACAGCTAAATTTTGCGGCGTATAATCTTTTTGATCATCCTTAGTCACTACAATACTCGGATTCTGATTGATATGTGTAATCGTAGGGTCATCTAAACCGGGAGGCGCAAACGGATCTGTATCATCACTGATATCGGAAATATCCGTATTGTTAAAAATTGTTGTTCCGGTTGCCGAATTACTAACAAAACCGGCATCTATATCAGCCTGAGTCACAATATGAGTTGCTTGTATAGTAGCAGTTTGCCCTACTGGTAAAACAGCGATTGCATTACTACCTGTTATCGTAGCATTGTCATCTGTTACCACTATGTTGGTCAAGCTGACATTTCCTTCATTAGATACATAAATATTATAATGAATCACATCTCCTACAGCCAAATTTTGATTGGTATAAGGCAACAAATCATCTTTGGTCAAAGTTAATACCGGATTCTGAACCAAATGCGTAATGGTAGGATCATCGGGGCCGGCCGGAGAATCAGGGTCGGTATCATCGGACAAATCATGATAAGTTTGATGATTAAAATCAGCAGTAACCGTAGCTACGTTACTTACAAAACCTAAATCCAAATCAATTTGTGTAATTGTATGTGTTGCTATAATTGTAGCGGTATTGCCGGGAACCAAATTTGTAACCGGATTACCACTTACAATACTGGCATTATTATCGCTAACATTGACCAACGGGAAGGTGACATTACCGGTATTTTTTACAATAATTTGATATTGAATAACATCGCCAACTGACATATTTTGAGGTGTATAAGCCAGTTGATCATCTTTGGTAACTTCTATAGCCGGCAGTTGTTTAATATGCGTAATTGTCGGATCATCATCACCAAGCGGAGCACCGCTATCGAGGTCATCTGATAAATCGCTTACGGTATTACCTGCATATTGCACGGTAGCTAAAGCCGAATTGATTACTTCACCTGCATCTATATCGGCCTGAGTTACCTGGTGAACCGCATTAATGTTAACAAATTCGCCCGGTGCCAAATCGGTAATAAGACTGTTTCCGGTAATATTAGCATTGTTATCAGAAACAACAATATTTTGCAAAGTTACATTACCGGTGTTGGTTACGGTAATAATATAATTAATATCATCACCTACTGCTAAAGTTTGATCTGTATAAGGCAGTTGGTCATCTTTGGTAACCGTAAGTTCTGCCGTTTGTATCAACATGGTAATAGTCGGATCATCTTGACCTGACGGCGAATCCGGATCAGTATCATCCGAAGTATCCATAACGGTTTGCCCGTCAAATGTGGTTGTGGCCACAGCTGAATTGCTAACCATGCCGGCATCTAAATCGGCTTGGGTAATAGTATGGGTAGCTGAAATGGAAACCGCTTCACCCGGATCGAGACTTCCTATATTGTTGCCGGAAGCAATGACTGCATTAGCATCTGTTACATCTATATTGGTCAAGGTGACATTACCGGTATTGGTAACCGTGATATTGTAAACAATTACATCACCCACTCCCAAGTTTTGAGGTATATAAGGCAAATTATCATCTTTGGTTACGGTTAATTCCGGATGTCTGTTGATATGTGTTAAGGTAGGATCGTCCGCCCCCGGTGGTGCATTTATATCGGCATCATCAGACAAATCGTTAATGTCTTGTCCGTCAAACAGACAAGTGCCGGCAGCTTGATTACTGATTATACCTGCATCAATATCGGCTTGAGTCACATTATGAGTGGCATTGATGCTGACTGTTTGTCCGGGATCCAAGTCGGTTATAATATGACTGCCTATAATATTGGCATTGTCATCACTCATATCTATATTATGTAATGTAACATTTCCGGTATTGGTTATATTGATAAGATATTGAATGACATCGCCTACTTGAATATTTTGATCGACATACGGCAAGCCGTCATCTTTGGTAATTTCAAATTGTGGTGTTTGGACAATATGGGTGATGGTCGGATCATCAACACCATTGGGTGAATCAGGATCGGTATCATCGGAAATATCAACATAATTTTGACCGTTAAACGAGGTCTGGGCAGTTGCAGAATTAACAATCTGACCGGCGTCAATATCTGCTTGTGTAACCGTATGTTGTGCCGTAACTATCATAGTAGCACCGGGTTGAATATCTACAATGGGATTACCACTGATGATATTGGCATTATTGTCAGATACATTTACCAAATTAAGCGTAACATTACCGGTATTGGTCACATTTATATGATAGTTTATGATATCACCTACATGCAAATTTTGAGGGGCATAGGGTAATTGATCATCTTTGGTTACTTCTATCCCCGCATACCTGAATAAATGTGTGATGGTAGGATCGTCTTCGCCCGAAGGAGAAGATAAATCCGTATCATCTGACAGATCAGATATAGTTGTGGCGTTATAATTAACTTGAGCAGTCGCTTGATTATAAATAATACCGGCATTCATTTCATTTTGAGTAATGACATGAGTTGCTGTTAATGTTGCTATTTCGCCCGGAGCCAAAGTGTTGATTATATTGCTACCTTGAATTTGGGCATTAGGATCGGTTACGATAATGTTTGATAGCGTTACATTTCCGGAATTGGTAACTACAATGGTATAAGTTATAACATCACCAACATTGAGGTGTTGTTCGGAGTAATCCATACCGTCATTTTTGGTAACAGTCAACTCTGCATTTTGTGTGATAAAAGTAATGGTATTATCATCAGGACCAGCAGGTGATAAAGGATCCGCATCATCTGACAGATCAGTTACTGCCGTGCCGTTAAAATCAGTTGTCGCCGTAGCGGAATTGATTACTTGGCCGGCATCAATATCGGCTTGAGTTACCAAATGATTGGCAATAACATTGGCAGAACTTCCGGGATCTAAGGTTGCAATGGGGGTTCCGGATACTATATTGGCATTGCTATCGGTAACAACAACATTATCCAAAGTAACATTACCGTTGTTTACAACCGTTATTTGATAAGTAATGACATCACCTACATGCAAATCTTGAGGTACATAATCATAATTATCATCTTTTAAAACAACCAATGAAGGCGCACGGACTATATGAGTGATAGTCGGATCATCATTTCCACCTGGTGAACTGACATCCGTATCATCCGAAGTATCAGAAACCACTTGTCCGTTAAAGTTACAAGTTCCGACAGCAGAATTGCTTACAAAGCCGGTATTGATATCATCCTGAGTAACGGCATGGGTAGCCGTAAAACTTTGTGTTTGCCCCACACCTAAGTTGGGTATCATATTCAAACCTTGAATTTGAGCATTGGTATCGGTTAAAATGATATTATGCAAATCGACATTACCGGTATTGCTAACGGTAATATTATAGGTAATGACGTCACCTACCGCTAAATTCTGCGGTAAATATGTGTATCCGTCATCTTTAAAAATTTCCATGCCGGGATTTTGAACGATATGAGTAATAGTCGGATCATCTTGTCCTGCTTGTGGCGATCCGGGGTCAGTATCATCTGAATCATCGGTATATGTCAGACCGTTGAATGGTGCCGATGCTGTAGCAGAATTTACAATTTGACCGGCATTGATATCCGCTTGAGTTACTGTGTGTGTAGCTGTGACAGTAGCCGTGCTACCGGGAGCCAAATTTTGAATAGGAGTACCGCTGGTAATACTGGCATTATTATCTGTCATATTTATTACCGGCAGCGTAACATTACCGGTATTGGTAACTTTAATAGTGTAATTGATAACATCACCTACTTGTAAGTTTTGCGCCGTATATGGTAAATGATCATCTTTGGTTACTTCCATTTCCGGATTTTGGGCTATATGAGTAATAGTCGGATCATTATCACCGTTAGGCGAACTTATATCAGTGTCATCTGACAAATCGGTATATTGTATACCACCAATGGTAACGGTAGCCACTGCAGTATTTATAACTTGTCCTGCATCAATTTCGGCTTGTGTAATGCTGTGGGTTGCTGTAACCGTAGTGGTTTCACCCGGTGCCAAACTGGAAATTAAATTGCTCCCCTGAATAGTAGCATTATTATCATTGACATGAATATTATACAGATTTATATTACCGATATTTTTTATGGTTATAAGATAAGTTATTACATCACCCACCACAAAATTTTGAGGTGTATACGGCAGTTGATCATCTTTGGTTACTTCTAAAGCTGCATTTTGTCCGATATACGTTATCGTAGGATCATCTTCGCCTCCCGGTGATAAAGGATCGGTATCATCGGATAAGTCGGAAATATTACTTCCGTTATAAGTGGTAGTGCCAACAGCTTGATTGATAACTTGACCATTATCAATTTCCGTTTGTGTCACAGTATGTGTTGCAGTAATAGTTGCCGAATTACCCGGAGCTAAGCTTGTAATTGGTAAGCCTGAGGTAATATTGGCATTAGCATCGGTTACATCAATATTACCCAAAGTAACATTACCGGTATTGGTAACTATAATTTCGTAAGCTATTATATCGCCCGGAGCTAAATTGTGAGCCGAATAATCTAATTGATCATCTTTGGTTATGGTAATCTCGGGATGTTGTGCAATAAACGTAATTGTAGGATCATCATCGTTAGCCGGTGCATTTGGGTCGGTATCATCAGACACATCGGTATAATCCACATTATGATAGGTTACTGTACCTGTAGCACTATTGCTGACTTGTCCGGCATCAATATCGGCCAAAGTTACCACATGAGTGGCTTGTATAACTTCGGTAGCATTGACATTAAGCGTATTGATAACATTACTTCCGGTAAAACTTGCATTATTGTCATTAATAATCACGTTATTTAAGGTCACATTGCCCGTATTGGTAACATAAATATTATAGTGAATTGTATCTCCAACGGCTAAGTTTTGAGGTATATATGCCAATTGATCATCTTTGGTTACCACAAAACCGGGTGTTTGTATTATAAATGTGATGGTCGGGTCATCATCACCTGCCGGCGATCCCGCATCGGTATCATCGGAAGTGTCAGAGTAATTGTGTCCGTTAAAATCTACCGATGCAACAGCAGAGTTACTCACTTGTCCGGCATCAATATCAGCTTGGGTTACACTGTGTTCGGCGACAACCATAGCAGTGGCACCGGGTGCTAAGTTTAATATTGGATTACCACTGACAATAGAAGCGTTTGCATCGGAAACCGTAATATTTTGCAAAGTCATATTACCTGTATTACGCACATAAATATGATAAGTAATAATATCACCAACCGATAAGTTTTGAGGCGTATATGGCAATTGGTCATCTTTGGTTACTTCCAATGCGGGATTACGAACCAAAGAAGTAATAGTTGGATCGTCGTTTCCGGAAGGAGAAGACAAATCGGTATCATCAGACAAATCACTGATACTAACACCGTTATAAATAACAGTGGCAACAGCTTGGTTGATAACTTGTCCATTGTCAAGCTCCGCTTGTGTAATAGTATGTGTTGCTGTAATATTTACAGATTCATTGACATGTAAAATAGGAATGGTATTGCTTCCTTGTATATTGGCATTACTGTCTGTTACCACAATACTGTGCAAATCTACATTACCTGTATTGGTTACGGTAATATTGTAGGTGATAACATCACCAACGGCTAAATTTTGGGGACTATACGGGAGGTTATCATCTTTAGTTACAGTCAGTTCTACATTTTGAGCTATATAAGTAATGGTAGGATCGTCATCTCCGGGGCCGGAAGATGTATCGGTATCATCAGATAAATCTTGAATGGTATTACCATTATAAACAGTAGTAGCAATAGCTGTGTTACTTACCTGCCCGTTATTAATGTCATCCTGCGTAATGGTATAATTGGCAATAACTATAGCAGATTGTCCTTGTGCTAATGTAGCAATGGGACTGCCTGACACCACTGTTCCTATAGGATCGGTTACTGTTATATTTTGAAGTGTTACATTGCCGGTATTTGTAACGGTTATGGTATAAGTAATCACATCTCCTACAACTAAGTTTTGCGGAGTATCCGGATAGTTATCATCTTTAGTAACCGTTAATTCCGGAATTTGTTGAATATACGTAATAGTCGGATCATCCGGGCCTCCGGGAGATCCGGGATCGGTATCATCGGATACATCTGATACGGTTTGTGTCCCGAAATTAACCGTTCCGACTGCAGAGTTTATAACTTGACCGGCATCTATATCCTCATAAGTGATAGTATGTGTTGCGGTAATAGTGGCAGAAGCACCAACCGGTAAATCACTAATAGAAGGACTACCGCTAAAAGTGGCATTATCGTCGGATACACTGATATTATGCAAACTGACATTACCATTGTTGGTAACTACTATATCATAATTAATAACATCACCAACATTAAGATTTTGAGGCAAATAGACAAAATTATCATCTTTAGTTACTTCAATACTTGGGTTTTGCACCAAATGGGTTATAGTGGGATCATTGTCTCCTGCCGGTGAATCGGGATCAGTATCATCTGATGTATCGGAATAAGTAGATCCGTTAAAATCGGTAGAGGCTACAGCGGAATTACTGATTTGGCCGGCATCTAAATCCGCTTGTGTTACAGTATGTTGCACTATAACACGGCCGGTAGCACCGGGTGCCAAATTGGTAATGGGATTACCACTGACAAAAACACCATTGTCATCGGTAATATTAACCAAAGGTAGAGTCACATTACCATCATTTGTAACCAAAATTTCATAAGTGATAACATCACCCACCACTAAATTTTGTGGGGTATAAGGCAACTGATCATTTTTTGTAACGGTTAAAGCCGGACTTTGCAAAATATGGGTAATGGTAGGATCATCGTCACCGGCAGGTGAACTTGGATCTAAATCGTCCGATGCATCATCATAAACAGTGCCGTCATAAGTAAAAGTTCCCACAGCTTGATTACTAATATAACCGGCATCCAATTCGGCTTGCGTTACTGTATGGGTTGCTGTCAATACGGCTGTTTCGTTAGGAGCTAATGAAGCAATTACCGGATTGCCTTGTATTTGAGCATTAGCATCGGTTACCACAATGTTGGTGACCGTCACATTACCTGTATTTCTAACTACAATTTGATAAGTTATAACTTGACCCAAAGTAATATTTTGTGGCAAATACGGCATTTGATCATCTTTGGTTATTGTAATTTCAGGATGCTGGGCAACAAATGTTATGGTCGGGTCATCATCATTAGCCGGCGAATCCGGATCTGTATCATCTGAAATGTCTGTAACGGTATCGCCATCATAAGTAGTGGTAGCCGTAGCCGAATTGGCTATTTGTCCTGCATCTATATCTGCTTGTGTTACCGTATGTGTAGCTATAAGTGTTACCGTATCATACGCATCAATGGTTGAAATGGGGTTGCCACTGACAATATTGGCATTGGCATCGGTAACATTGATATTGTTTAAAGGTACTGTTCCGGTATTATGAACATGAATTTGATAGGTTATCACGTCACCTACTATTAAATCTTGCGGTGTATAAGGGTAACCGTCATCTTTTGTAACTTCCAATTTGGCAGCTTGTTCACGCCAATCTCTATCGCCGCCGGGAGTATCATTGTCGGGGAAGTAATATGCCGTTTGATTGCCGTTAGTCGGATCTGCTAATGAAGGATTGGTATCAAAGGCATCATCCAAGCCGTCATTATCATCATCTATTCCTGAATAATTGGTATCGGCTACGGTGTCATTATTAACATCCCAAGCTTCAACATAATCGGAATCTGCATCATTATCACTGTTATCATCCAAATAATCGGGCTGGTCAACACCATCGGTATTGATTGGAACTATATAGGTTCCATTTAACCCGCCTATGCCTAATTGTAAAAGGTCATCAATATCATATGCATCGTCAATACCATCATGATCTGCATCAGTACCAGATAATAATATTGGACCAAAGGTAGTTTGGGCTTCAATATAATCGACTATACCATCGTTATCACTATCAATATCCCTAAAATCGGGGTGACCATCACCGTCAGAATCTGTATTAGGTATTGGCGTACCTCCTTGGTTTAGGTCATAAGCATCGTCCAATCCGTCATTATCGGCATCATTCATACTTGTTGGATCTCCTGAAGTCGGATAATCTACTTGTCCATCGTGATCAACATCGGTTCCACCTGCTTCAAAAATATCTGTCAAACCGTCATTGTCCGTATCCAAATCAACATTATTGGTTTGCCCGTCTTGATCCATATCACAATCGCGCAATGTATTGGTGTCATCCAAATAGTGATAAGCATCACCCAATCGTCTCTCTTCTACTTTAAAACGGTAAGAACCACCGGCATCCCAATACAAAATTTCAATAGGATAATAACCGGTTTGAGGAATATTAAATGAGTTATGGGTTATGGTAGTAGCGCTACCATTATGATTTTTTATCGCAACGATATTTCCATTCACTTTAATACGATAGCCATCATCGGCATATACGCGGAAATTATGATTACCCGCTTGCATATACACATAACCTTTTAACAAAATAATACCACGACGATTGTTGTCCGGGTCGTTATCCAAACTAGAGGCGTCTGCTCCTAAAAATTGCTGTAGGTGGGTCCAATAACCCAGAGAACCACTACCGTTGTTAAAGTTAGTACTGGTAGCAATAAAAGTAGCTTTAGGAGTATTATTGTAAACTCTTCTTAAAGCTGAAAAAACATTATAAACCCAATAGTTGGTGCCATAATACTCTCCGGCCAATCCGGGGCAAGCTTCATCAACATCCAAAATTGCATCATTATCGTCATCTATATCAACATTGTCAGGCAGGTGATCATTATCAAAATCGGGATAAACCAATACTTCTACACCGTCCCACCGGGTGTTGGGATTTTGTCCTGACGGATCATTGCCAGAAAAAGCGGCATAATTAATACCAAAACAAGGATCGTCAAATTCTACTGTAAATTGTACCGTTACACTTTCACCTGGTTGTAAAATTCCTGACGCATCATCAAAAATATGGGTGTCGGATATACCGTTAAAACCCGGATTGATATTGGGTGTAGCTGTAGCCGTAGATGCAGTAACTACCGGAGCGCCCACTTGTATAATATGGCTGGCATCACAGATAGCAGCTAAGTTATCTCTTAAAGTGGGGTTTTCAAGTTGAACATTGGAACTGCTTCTATTAGTAACGGTAATTTGGAATGTGATATCACGGTTACCACGTAAATTGCTGGCAGCCGGCACATCACTGACAATACTTTTATCTACGCTTAACTGAATATTATAATTCAATGTAATACCATTAGTATCACAAGTACATTGTGATTCGGACGAAGGAATATCCGTAATATTATCTAATACATAATACCGGTCTAAATGATTACCTAATGCATCGGACCAAATGACATAAGATTGTTGTCCCGGATTTTCCAAACCACCGCCACCGGGGAGGATAACGTCTGCATTACCTTGCGTCATACTGGGATTAGGGGCATGAAAACCTAAGTAACCGTTAAAAGAAGTAGGCCCTACATTGTAATGTATATTAAAAGTTACGGTTTGTCCGGCAGCCAAACTTTGGTTATTGGCCAAAATACCTGTATTGGTACCGGTTGTATCGCCTCCGTCATACGAGGCATTGGTTGCAAGCCCGGGACCACCGGTTTGAGTGATGACTTGCGAGTTTATAGGTATACCGTTGGCCGTAAATTCATATAATGGCAAGAAAAATTGCACATTGTTGGCTGTATTAGAACCGTCATTTGTCAAAGTTACAACCAAATCAAAATCATAAGTTCCGTCTGCATTAATAGGTGGCGTATCTACCGGCACATGAATACCGCCGGCTACTGTGGTTTGTGAAGTGTGAAAATCACTTATTGACAAGTGTTCTGTAGAATTACCGATAGATGATGTCAAATCAAAGACATTATCAAAAGTTACACCATTACCGGATCCTGTACCGGCACCACCGGCACAATTGGGATCTACTAATATACAAACCCCAAATGTTATATACTGACGGGGGTATAAAGTATTGTTTGCAACAGCAGCAGCATTAAAAATACCGTCACGTCCCGGACTGGGATCACTTTCATCATACTCGTTGGTATCCCAAGAACTGGCATTATACATGGCAGGATCAGTACTTCCGGCTAATGTATTTCCGGAATCCAGCCACATTCTATCAATATCTACAATACAATGATAACCGAATATGGCATTTAAATCGTTAGTTATTTGCAGATTTTGTGCACCATAAGCATAACTATGGTTAAAGACATAAACATCATAATAAATTTTGTAATATCCCGAAGCGGTATAACCTTGGTTACAACTACTTATATATATTTCGGGGTCCGTATTGACATAATCAACAATAATATTCAATTCTGCAGTGCCTGTATCAAAACCATCACTGGCCGTATAAGTGACGGTTGGCACAAGTCCTACATAACCTGATGCAGGCACAAATGTATAACTACCGTCAGCGTTTAGAGTTAAATCGCCTTCTGCCAAATGAGCCGTTTGTCCTGCTGAGTAAGTGTTACCGTCAACCGTAAAAGAAACCACCGTTAAAGGATCACCGTCGGGATCGGAATCATTTCCCAAAACACCGGGGGCACCGGCATTAATGGTAACACCTTCAGTGGTTATAGCTTCATCGTCTTGCAAAGTTGGCGGTTGATTATCTCGAACTATTATCGTCAAATTGGCAGTGTCAATTTCAGCCCCGTCAGAAATGGTATATGTAACTGTCGGAACTGTACCGGTATATCCGTTTGCCGGTACAAAGGTAAAACTTCCATCGGCATAAATGGTCAAATTTCCTTCCGGTAAATTTATGGTTTGACCGGGCGAATAGGTATTACCCCCTATTGAAATGGAAATAATATTAATAGGGTCACCATCGGGATCGGAATCATTTCCTAATAAGCCCGGAGCATTTTCATTAATGGTTGTATCAATAAGTGTGGTATAAGAATCGTCATTGGCATTTGGAGCATCATTGGGTCTAACGGTAATATATAAATGTGCTGTGGCGGTATCTTGACCATCACTAACAGTATAGGTTACCGTTGGCAAATTACCGGTATATCCGTTTGCAGGCACAAAGGTATAACTACCATCGGCATTAATAGTCAAATCCCCCTCAGCCAGGTGCACGGTTGTTCCGGCAGAATAAGTATTACCGTTTACAACAAAAGAAACAATTGTTAAAGGGTCTCCATCAGGGTCGGAGTCATTATTTAATAAACCGGGGGCATTTTGATTAAGTGTTGTATTTTCAAAAATAGTAACGGAATCGTCTTGAGGCGCAGGTGCATTATTATTGGCATTGCCAACTGTAATATGTAAAACAGCCGTAGCAGAAGAACTCCCGTCAGTTGCCGTATAAGTCACATCAAAAGAGCCTGTATAACCACTATCCGGTGTAAAAGTGTAACTGCCGTCGGCATTCATCACAAAAGTACCGACTCCGGGTATATTAACAGGCTGACCGGGAGGATAGTTTGTACCGTTTATGGTAAAACGAGATATAGATAAATCTGAACCCGTATTGCCATTAATATCGTCATTGGACAAAACACCGGGAGCAGCCACTTGTAATTGGGTATTAACCGGTGTGGTTGCAGTATCGTCAACCGGTGGCGGCACAAATAAATTTGCAAAACCAGTTATCGAAGAAAAATAAAGAAAAATTAAAAAAATGTAACTATGTTTCATATACTTGTGTTTGTAATTGAATAACAATTTGGTTACTTAAAAACTTAAATAACATAATTATCAGATATTCAGTTAGTTTGTTTGCTTATTCAAAAATAAACTTTTTATTGATACGTCCAAAAAAAAATCACAGTTTTTTTAATAGGAGTTCATAAGCCTTAGAAACTGCACGTTTTACAGCCTTTTCGCGGGGTTGCCCAAATTGAAAACGATAGGCTTCCGTCCGGTTTTTATCAGCAATTGCAATAATACAAGTGCCCACTTCGGCATCACTATCACCTTTGGTTGGGCCTGCATTTCCGGTAGTTGCAATAGCAAAATCGGCATGCATCATTTGCCTGACATGCTCGGCCATGGCCTTGGCTACAGTTTCGTCTACAACAGAATACTTTTCAATCAGTTTTTGATCCACTTTGAGTACATCAATCTTAATTTTAGTATTATATGCAACAATAGCTCCCATTAAAAACTTCGAGGCGCCGGGTATTTGAGCCAAATTACTAACCAACAATCCGCCGGTGCAACTTTCTGCAAAGGCAATCGTTTTTTGCTTTTCTGTTAATTGCCGGTGCACTGCCAGCGCCAAATCTTCCACTTGCTCGGAAATGCTTAAATCCGGTATATAGGTTTTTAACTTTTGTATTTGTATATCAATATCTTGTTTGAGTTTATTGATGTCAGCTCCTTTTGATGATAAACGCAACCTGATTCTACCGGGATGTGGCAAATAGGCCAATTTAATATTTTTTGGCAAAGCTTTCTCCCAATCTTTAATTCTGTCAGCCAATAAACTTTCACCTATCCCAAATACCGTAACGGTTTTATGATATAGATACGGCAAATCAAACATTTTTTTGATTTTGGGCAATACCTCTTCGGTAAAAATTTGTTTCATTTCAAATGGCACGCCGGGCAAAAAGACATAAACCCGTTGGTCTTTTTCAATCCACATTCCCGGTGCAGTCCCGTAACGGTTCCATAATATCTGTGCCTTGGCAGGCAAATAAGCTTGCCCTTTATTGTTATCCGTATAAGGATAATTCATTTTGGCAAACATTTTTTTGATGTGATTTTCTATTTCAGGATGAAAAACAAGTTGATCATCAAAAAATTCGCTTATGGTTTGTTTGGTCAAATCGTCTAAAGTAGGGCCTAAACCACCGGTAACAATTACAATATCTGCATCAGTATTTTTCAAAGCCGTTTTAATAGCTTCGGGGCGATCTGATACAACAGTCATTTTGGTAGTTTCAATACCCAGTTTTTGCAATTGCTGCGCCAACCATTGGGCATTGGTATTGTTTATTTGCCCGATTAATATTTCATCCCCTATATTTATAATTTCTGCAGTCATCAACAGGATTGTTTTAAAGTTAAATTGAATTATTTTTTTAGCACAAATTCTTAACATTTAATAATAAACAGCTGCAAAAATAACCTATTTTTGAGAAATAAAAAATATTTTGTTAAATAATTAGCATTTACAAAATATTCAACTTGGCAAATTTTAATAATAATTTTTTTTCACCCCCGGCATCAAATTTAATAATGGCTTTTTTATTAGAACCTTTGCCTTCCAAGTCTATAACCAAACCTTTACCAAAACGGCTATGTTCAACTGTATCTCCTATTTTAACCACAACATTTTCCACACTGCTTCCTGCGCCCAAATCTGAGATTTTTTTAAGATTTTTAGGCATGGGATTTGGATTTTTCTTTACGGCAGATATTTTGTTGGCTTGATATTTCTTTGGTTTTAAATTTTTGCTCTTAGAAACATTATGGTCATTAGAATCAAAAAGGTCGGCATCTAAGAACGGGTTGCCTGATAAATCGCCGGGTTTATAATTAAATTCCAAATATTTATCATCTATTTCGGATATAAACCGGCTGGGTTCTGTATAATTAAGTTTACCCCAACGGTAACGCGATTCGGCAAAACTAATAGTAACTTTTTTTTCGGCACGTGTTAAAGCTACGTAAAACAAACGGCGTTCTTCTTCCAATTCCGCTCGTGTATTAACTGACATTCCCGATGGAAATAAGTCCTCTTCCATACCTACTATATATATGTATGGAAATTCTAAACCTTTGGCCATATGCACAGTCATCAGAGTAACTTTATTGGGGTCATCGTCTTTTTTGTCCAAATCGGTAAACAAAGCCACGTCTTGTAAATAAGAAGTCAGGCTGATATCTGCATCAGGCTCTTCCTTTTGGGCATCTATAAAATCTTGAATGGCATTCATCAATTCTTGAATATTTTCTACACGGCTTATACCTTCCGGTGTAATATCTTTACGATACTCTTGCAATAATCCTGTATTTTTAATAATATAATCCGTCAGTTCAAAAGCATCTTTTTCTTTGGCCAAAGCTTGAAAACTTTTAATTTTTAGAGCAAAATCAGCCAATTTTCTCTTGGTGCCTTGGTTTAGGTTGATGTTGATTTTATGAACATTTTCCACTATATCAAACAAAGCTACTTTATATTGATCGGCAGCCAATAACAGTTTATCCATAGTAGTAGCTCCAATACCCCGTGCCGGAAAATTAATAACACGTCTTAAAGCTTCGTCATCTTTAGGGTTGATAACCAAACGCAGGTAAGCCAGTATATCTTTAATTTCTTTACGTTGGTAAAAAGACAAACCGCCGTATATACGAAAAGGAATGCCTTTTTTTCGTAAAGCGTCTTCCATAGCCCGCGATTGCGAATTGGTGCGATATAAAATGGCAAAATCTTGTGGTTGCAATTGCAATCGCATTTGATGTTCAAAAATATCCGAAGCCACAAAACGCCCTTCTTCGGTATCTGTATATGTGCGTATGACTTTTATTTTTTCACCTTCTTCGTTACCGGTCCAAACCACTTTGGGCAAACGATCTTTATTTTTTTCAATCAAGCTGTTAGCCGCTCCTACAATATTTTTTGTAGAACGATAGTTTTGTTCCAATTTATACACTTCGGCTTCGGGATAATCGCGTTGAAAATTAAAAATATTTTGGATATTGGCACCACGAAAACTATAAATACTTTGTGCATCATCACCCACAACACACAAATTATGATGTCTGTTAGACAAAGCTTTGACAATCAAATATTGTGAGTGATTGGTATCTTGATACTCATCAACCAAAATATATTGAAAACGCTGTTGGTATTTGGCTAACACATCGGGGAACCGCGTTAGTAGTTCATTGGTTTTAAGTAATAAGTCGTCAAAATCCATAGCACCTGCTCTAAAACAACGATCGACATAACGTTGGTAAATATTACCCATCTCCGGTCGCTTGGCATAATAATCGGCTTCCATCAATTCGGGATTATTAAAATAAGCTTTGACGGTAATAAGGTTATTTTTAAATTTTGATATCCGGCTTTGTATTTGTTTGGGCTTATAAATATCCGAATCAAGATTTAGGTCTTTGATAACTTGTTTAATGAGTTGCAGGCTATCTGCCGAATCGTAAATGGTAAAATCACGAGGATAACCCAATTTATCAGCTTCCGAACGCAAAATACGTGCAAAAATAGAGTGGAATGTGCCCATCCAAATATTTTTGGCTTCGCTCTCTCCTACAATTTTTGCAATCCGTTCTTTCATTTCGCGGGCTGCTTTATTGGTAAAAGTTAAAGATAAAATATTAAAAGGATCAACCTCTTGTTGCATTAAATAAGCAATACGATAAGTCAGCACCCTGGTTTTACCCGAACCTGCACCGGCAATAACCATTAAAGGTCCGTCTTTATGCATTACGGGCGCACGTTGGGCATCGTTTAATTCTTGTAAAAAATTTTGTCCACTCATAGGTGCAAAATTACAGTTTTTATGAGCTTAAATTTCCTTTTTTAAAAAAACTTATTGACAAAATAAATGTAATACTTAAGATGACATAATCAACTCTAAAAATATTCCGTGAAGTTTAAAGCATTCCATTATTTTCAAATAACAAACAAGTAATAAAGAGATCATAAAGACTTATCTTATACCAAAACGACATACAAAATAGTCCCATCTTAATACAATAACATATTAGATATTTCAATCTGAAATTTTAAACAAAAAAAACCTGCAAATGTTAAAAAAACGGTAAATTTTGTTAAAATTTATTAGCACATCACAATTTCAAATAACAAACATAAAGTTTTGGCACGGGTTTTGTTGTAATAAAAATGTGAGATTTTTTTTCATAGTTGAGTTATTTTGGTTAAGGGAAGGGCCGCTGTAAATTTACAGCGGTCTTTCTTTTTGATACCAATACAAAATATTTGACTTCTTTTTGTAATATTGTATTTTTAAAACAATGTTATGACAATAGCACAATTTATACAATATCACACTCAAATTCCAATAAATAATATTAAGAATGTTTTACAATTACTCAATGCCGATGCCACAATCCCTTTTATAGCACGCTATCGCAAAGAATTAACCGGCAACTTGGATGAAGTTGTATTATACCAAATTCAAAAATTGAAAAAACAATATGACGAACTGGAAAAACGCAAACAAAGTATTATAAAAACATTGGAGGAACAAGCTGTATTAACCCCCGAATTACAAGAAAAAATACAAAATACTTATGATGCGGTACAACTCGAAGACTTATACTTGCCTTATAAAAAGAAACGAAAAACCAAAGCAACAACAGCACGAGAACTAGGGTTAGAACCATTAGCCAAAATAATTATGGCACAACGCACCGGTGTCATAGAACAAGAAGCGCAAAGGTTTGTAAATAAGCATGTTCCTGATGTGCAAAAAGCATTGGAGGGCGCCCGGTTTATCATTGCCGAATGGGTAAGTGAAAATGTTTGGGTACGCAATTATTTGCGACGTTTTTATGACCGACATGCTCTTATTAAATCAAAAGTTATTAAAAACAAAGCTACAGAAAATAAAGCTCAAAAATATTTGGATTATTTTGATTGGTCGGAAACCTTAAACCGGATACCGTCACACCGGTTATTGGCTATTCTTAGGGCGGAAAAAGAAGGTTTTGTACGCATTAAATTAGAAGTGCCGGAAATTGAAATTTTGGAAAAACTCAACGATAAATACATTTACAACCGGCGCAATACGGCACAGCAAATACAGTTGGCAATAGCAGATGCTTATAAAAGGCTCTTGGCTCCGGCTATCAGCACCGAAACACGTAACAAATATAAAGAAAAAGCCGACAAAACAGCCATTGGCGTTTTTGCCGAAAACCTCCGGCAATTATTACTGGCGCCACCGCTGGGCGCCAAAAGTGTGCTGGCCTTAGATCCGGGATTTAGAACGGGGTGTAAAACGGTATGTTTAAGTCCGCAAGGCGAATTGTTACACTTTGACACTATTTATCCGCATGCTCCGCATAATCAAACTCAAAAGGCTACCGAAACTTTGCAATCTCTCATATCTAAATATAACATACAGGCCATTGCTATCGGTAATGGAACAGCTTCACGTGAAACGGAAGCTTTTGTCAAATCCATTGACTTTTCAAGAGAAATTCCTGTTTTTATAGTCAACGAGGCCGGCGCCTCTATATATTCGGCTTCAGATGTTGCACGTGAAGAATTCCCCGATCAGGATATTACAGTGCGAGGAGCCGTTTCCATCGGACGGCGTTTACAAGACCCTTTAGCCGAACTGGTTAAAATAGAACCTAAATCTATCGGAGTTGGACAATATCAACATGACGTAAACCAAAAAATGCTTAAAGAAGAATTGGATACGGTTGTAGAAAGTGTCGTTAATCTTGTCGGCGTTAATGTTAATACAGCCGGTAAATATTTACTGAAATATGTATCAGGTATCGGAGACAAATTAGCAGAAAATATTGTAAACTACCGGCAGAATAACGGCCCGTTTAAAACCCGTCATGATTTTCTTAAAGTCAAGGGATTAGGACAAAAAGCATTTGAACAAAGCGCCGGATTTTTAAGAATCAAAGATGGTGATAATCCCTTAGATAATTCTGCCGTTCATCCCGAATCATATGATATTGTCAAGCAAATGGCACAAAGTTTACAGGTACCGTTGCAACAATTGGTTGGTAACAAGTATTTATTACAAAAAATTGATTTACAAAAGTTTGTAACAAACACAACCGGACTGCCGACTTTAAAGGATATTATAAACGAACTGCAAAAGCCCGGCCTGGATATCAGGGAGCAAGTTCGCGTATTTTCATTTAGCGATGCTTTACAAAGTATTGAGGATGTAAAAATCGGGCAAACCTATCCGGGGATTGTTAATAATATTACCAATTTTGGTTGCTTTGTCAATATCGGCATTAAAGAAAGCGGTTTGGTGCATATTTCAAATATGTCCGACTCTTTTGTCAGCAATCCTGCAGATATTGTCAAACTCAATCAGCAGGTACAAGTCAAAGTAATTAGCGTAGATATTGACCGAAAACGCATCGGCTTATCTTTAGTATAGAATTTACCGGCTTAAAAGCTGAAACATCTCTTCGGTTGAGACCGGTTTTTGTTCTCCGGATTGCATATTCTTTAAGGTAAAAACCTGCTGTTCCATTTCGTTTGTGCCTGCCATAGCTACAAAAGGAATATTTCTTTTATGGGCATAGGTCATTTGTTTTTTCATCTTGGCATTGTCAGGATACAGTTCGGCTTTAACACCGTTTTTTCTCAATGTTTGAACTGCTTGCAGACTATACAAAGCTTCTTTTTCGCCAAAATTGATAAATAAAATATCCGGTTTGGGCACAGGCACTTCTTGTAACAATCCCAGTTCTTCCATGACCAAATAAATGCGATCCAAACCAAAAGAAATACCAATACCACTCATGTTTTTTAATCCGAAAATGCCGGTTAGGTCATCATAGCGACCGCCACCTCCGATAGAGCCCATTTGCACACCTTTGGCACTGACTTCATAAATGCTTCCGGTGTAGTAATTTAATCCGCGAGCTAAGGTAATATCAAACTCTATTTCGGCCGTTTGAGTGCCCAATTTATTAATATTATCAATGACAAATGACAACTCGTCCAAACCTTTTTGTCCTTCTTCAGAGTTCTTTAACAAGTTTCTTAAAAGTGCTATTTTTTCTTTATTTGTACCGGTAAAGTCAAATATAGGTAATATGTTATTGATAGATTGTTGTGAAATACCTTTGTTTATCATTTCGTTGACAACCCCTTCCTTACCTATTTTATCCAGTTTGTCCAAAGCAACAATAAACTCGGTAAATTTATCTTTTTCTGTTAACAAATCGGCCAAGCCCGATAAAATTTTACGGTTATTTATTTTAATACTGACCGGCACTTTTAAACGGCTAAATACTGCATCATAGAGCAGGGCAAATTCCACATCTTGCCATAAAGAATTACTACCGACTACATCGGCATCACATTGATAAAACTCTCTAAAACGTCCTTTTTGCGGCCGGTCGGCACGCCATACAGGTTGTATTTGATACCGCTTAAATGGAAATGTCAAATCATTTTGGTGTTGCACCACATAACGGGCAAAGGGCACGGTTAAGTCATAACGCAAAGCTTTTTCAGATATTTTGGGAGTTATTTTTCCAATTTCCCTGCCGGTTAAAAGCTGATCATCTACTTTTTTAAGAAAATCACCGGAATTTAATATTTTAAAGATTAAACGGTCTCCTTCTTCACCGTATTTTCCCATTAAGGTTTGATAGTTTTCAAACGACGGGGTCTCAATAGGCGCAAAACCAAATAGTTCAAATTGATTTTTTATGGTGTCTATAATATAATTTCGTTTGGCTATTTGTTCAGCCGAAAAGTCTCTGGTGCCTTTGGGTATACCGGGTTTTTGTGCCATTGCATTTATTTTTTTGCAAAGGTAAGTTTTTTCCATTAAATCATAATATGCCTTATACGGCTATTTAACAAATAAAAAAATATTATGATTGTATACTATTTAACCGATTTTAAATGCAGGGTTTTGGTTTTGATACTCAATGTATGATTGGTAATATCTGTCCAAATAGGTGTTACAATACCTTGGTAGGCGTCTATGTTATTATAATCACCTGCAAAAATAAATTTATTGGGCACGAAAGGTTTATCAGAAATAATCAAATGTTTAAAACTCTGGCCTCCATCGGTACTGTATGACAGGCTGACATCGGTTTGGTTATCCGTATACCGGCTGCGGTCATAATATATAATGTATATAAAGCCGGTTGCCGGATCTATTTTCATCCAAGTCAAATATTGATGTGTTTTGGTTTGATCTTGGTTGACGCGTTTGGGTGCCGACCAAGTCAATCCGCCGTCAGTGCTTTTACTGATAAAAATATCGGTATTGTCTGTGCCGTTGCGTTGATCCGACCAGTTAATATACAGGGTGCCGCTATACGGACTGTTACTATTGTCAATATCGAGCACCGGCATACCATTGGCTCTAAATACACCCGGAATGGTATAATTCCACCCTTGAGGCTGATTGGCAACTATAATATCTTTATCCAACCATGTTTTACCGCCATCGGTGCTTTTGTCAAACCAAATTTTATTATTGTAAGCCCAAGCAACATAAATATTGCCTTGTTTATCAAAAACCGGCACAGCGCCTTCGGTTGTATTGTCATCATCCAAACAATCGCCGTCATATTGATTTATTTTGATGGGATTGGTCCATGTTTGACCAAAATCGGTGGATTTAGAAAACAATATACGTGACTTGTCTTCGGGTTTACGGCTATCATATTTATCAAATTCCGTCCAGGTAACTGCCAGTTCGCCCGTTAGGGGATGAATACCAATCCAATGTTTATCTTGATCATGCGCTTTGTTATAGCCTATGGCAACTCCATCATTCCATGTTTCACCTTTATCGGTAGATTTTTGAATGACAATACTGCTCAAAAACTCGGGGCTATTTCTGTTATTACCTGGTATGGCCAAATGTAAATAATAAATATTGCCAAAACTGTCGGAAGCCAAACATGGGTCGCCAAATACGCCATATTTAGATTTTAAGGCTTTGGTATGCCAAGTTTGTCCACCGTCATTTGTGATGTGCACATTGTGATAAATACTACCGGCCACAAAATTGGCGGTATCGGTTTTATTGATACAAATACTTGGTTCGGATAAGCCGGAAAAAGGATTGGGATTGTCTAAAATAGTTACTACTTTTGATTGCGAAATACTTAATGGCGGTTGCCATGTTTTTATTTTTTTTGTTTGGACTGGTTTTTGTGTCGTTTTACATGCCAACATCAACAAAAACAGACTGAAAAGTATTAACCGGTTTGTCATTATTGTAAATTTTAATATCAAAGATATGAAAAAGCTTTTTTATACAGTCATTTTTATCGGCTTAACGGCTTTTGCTTGGCATAAATATTATGTCAGCGTGACCGAAATATATATTAAAAATCAACAATTGGAAATAATTATCAGAACTTTTCCCGATGATATTGAAAATGTTTTAAAGGATTCTTATCATATTAAAACAGCTTTAACAGATAAACAAATTAAGGTTTTATTGGGAGATTATCTAAAGTCGCATTTTGTCATTTGGATTGACAATAAACCGGTGTATTATAAATTTATAGGTACCACGACCGAAAATGAATTTTTGGTTATCTTACTGCAAGCCGACTTACCGGAGTCTGTTAAAGAAATTGCCGTTAAAAACACCATTTTACAAGATTTGTATGACGAACAAAGAAATATTGTTCACTTTTTTTACCAAAAAGATAAAAAAAGCTATATTTTAATAAAGCAAGATCCTGTAGCTCATTACATATTAAAATAACAAGCAAAATGAAAATTTATACCAAATTGATTTATATTTTAGTATTAAAAGGCTGCTTCAAAAAATGAAGCAGCCTTTTATTCATAATTGAGTTGGTTGGTTAATTACTTGGTAAAATATCAAATGTGGGATACTGTGCCGGCACTACTTTGGGTAGTTTGGCACCGTATTTTTGCTCTATCACATCAATAAATTTGTTAGCAATAATAGCATAACCACGGCTGGTAGGATGCACACCATCCAGACTGAAAGTTAAATTGTCCAAATTGGTTCCGTTAAAATAGTCGGCGGTATACATAGAACCGTCTTCAATGACCAATCCGCTTTTCATATCTTCCATCAATGCAGCCATATCTGCCACCGGCAAATCTTTAATGGCGGCAATAGTGTTTATAGTTTGATTAAATCCGGCTGTAGCTGTTCTGACTTGTCCAACTTCATGAGCAGATAAAATCCATTCATCACCAAGTGGTATGGTTATACCGTTAATTAATTGAGGATTATTAGGATCCGGAGCAACACCAATTACAGATTTGGCAGGCAAAATCACCAAATCATCAGCAGTAGCTTGTCTAATAGATGGTAATCCCAGATTACTTAAATCGGTTAAATACTCATCGGTCATAACCAGCGCATTGGCTCCCAATTGAAAGTTAATAGTTCTGGCATCAGCTTCATCCGGTGTAATAAGACCTCCTGCCAAAGCTTGCTGAATACCACCATTATAGTTAGCATAAGCGGCATTAAGCGCATCAGCTTGTGCTTGGTCTTCTATTGGAATAGGATTATAAGGTATGGTTGTAAAATAAGGCAATGAAGCCACATCGGGAACAGTCGCCAATACACCTTTGGCGCCATTGGCTGTAAGCGCATCTACTATTTGTGAATATATGGCAGCAAATACATTGACATTGGTGATATCATTAGGACCGTATGTTGAAGGATCCAAATTACCGGTTTCGTTTTGATCAACACCGACACCACCACTTGTAGCATACCATAAAACATCATTGCCACCTATCCAAAAAGTAAAAAAGGTAGGTTGTTGTGCCAACACGTCTTCTACTATCGTTTTATCGGGTGCAGAAGCCATACGTATGAAATAAGGATTGGCCTTTTGTAAAGGCAAATTAGCCAAATTGCCATATCCCGGGGCTACCAAATGAAATATTTTAGCACCGGGAACTCCCATATTGTTGTAAGGGCCGGGATGTACTTGCATTACATCAACTGTCGGTGTTTCATTGATTCGTTCGGGCGCTCCGGCCGATAAGTTGATAATTAACTTGGGATCTAAAATAACAGTTGATCCGTTAAATACCATACCACCAATATCTTTGGAGTCATCTTCATAATACGGTTGTGTAAATTCTCCGCCTCCGGCCAATTTCATTTGTTCTGCCAAAATAGCCGGGAAAGAATTTTCCTGACCGCTTTTGTATAAAGTACCATTAGTATAACCGGCTGTTAAGGAATTTCCGACAGCCACATATTTGCTAAAATCAGCGTCACCACTGGTATAGAGGTCGTCGCTTAAGGGCTTGCTAAATTCGGGTTCACAAGCCACAAAACTCGAAGCTAATAATAAACCTGTAAGTATATATAATATTTTTTTCATGATAAATTTGTTTTATTAATTAATGGAATATGTAAAACCAATACCAGGAATAATGGCATTACTAACGTATGTACCACCAAATCTGTGAGCACTGGGGCCTTCGCCGTTCACATAAGTATAATCGGTGCGTTCTTTGCCGTCTACATATAATAACGAGAAATCAATCGCCCATTTTTTCATTTGATATCCTAAACCAAAGGTATAGTTGTTAGAATCTAAACTAGGCGTTTCGGGTGAAAAGTGGTCTTTTGTCAAGGGCGACTCATCATAGTAGTAACCGGCTCTTACAAAAATTTTGTCATTAACTTGATATTCGGCACCAAATCTCATTGTAGAAGTGTTTTTGTAATTTTTGGCGGAAACACTGGTGGGCAAATCATTTTTAAAATTGATTCGCAATTCCTTATAAACACTCCAATAAGTATAATTGTAATCAAAAGCCAATAAGAGTTTATCAATAGGTTTTACCGACATACCAACACCTAATTCAGCCGGCATGGGCAATTCGGCAGAAAAAGCAGTTGTTTTTAGTTTATCAGACAAAAAGGCCGGCACATTATTAAATTCTGCTTTGCCGTATTTGGCATCAATAATTACTTTTGACCGGTAATTAATTCCAAATGAAACATTTTTTGAGGGTTTAAACGCCATACTCAAAGCATAACCTGCTGCACCGGTCATTCCCGATTCTAATTGCACATTTGTCTTATTACCTTGTTCATCAGCCAAATAGCGGTTTATATTTTTATTATAACTCACTTCTCCATAAGCCATAATCAGTGATGCCGACATACTTAACATCTCCGAAAATTTATAAGTTAAAGAAGGTTGAATATAAAATACTTTCATGGAAATATCGTTAACAATATCCGACCCAACCCAGTCATTCCAAACACTGGAACTGCCAAATGGTGTGTAAATAGCCAACCCCAAACTAACATTATCGGAAGTTTGATAAGCTACATTCAAATAAAACGGAGTTCCTATAGGATTATCGGTTTCATATGCCCAATTGTAATATTCGTTTTGAAATTTTACATGAGACATAATGCCACTGACACCAAAGGAAACAGAAAGCTTTTTATCTAAAAAAGCAATACCCGCCGGATTAAAAAAAGCGGTTTCGGCGTTTTTAAAAACCGACAGACCGGCATGTGCCATCCCGAGCATACGTTGACCTTGCAAAGCTACCCGGTACCCCCCGGCATAGCTGCTGCCAAAGGATAGAAATGCTAAAACAATTAATATTTTTTTCATAGTAGTTAAGTTTAATTTAAATTTTTATAAAAGTAAGTTAAAAAAGGATTTTATGCAAGGATTTCTCTCAATTTTTATTCAAATGTCCAATACATTATATATATTACATTATAAAAAACTTTTTTTAAGCTTTTGTTAAAAAAGACAAGGTTTTATTAAAAAAGACATCTGGCGATTGGCTATGAACCCAATGGCCGCTATTAGGAATACTAACAATTTCACTATTTGGAAAATGAGCTTTAATTATTGGGTAATCATCTTTTATAATGTAAGGTGACCGGGCACCTTTAACAAAAAGAGCCGGAATAGAAGCCACTGACAATGGAGGCAGTGATGCACCCAAATCATCTAAAGACTGTTTTAAAACCTCAACATTTGGTTTCCAAGCAAAACCTTTGTCTTGTCGGCGAGTTAAATTCTTTAAAATAAATTGCACAATAGGTTTTGAATCAATTGTTTGCAAAAGAATTGATTCGGCTTCTTTCCGGTTTTCTATTTGATTTAAATCAAGTTGTTCTATGGCTTTAAAAATAAAATGATGATGGGGAGGGTAATATTTTGGAGCAATGTCGACCACTACCAATCGCTTTGTCAAATCCTGAAAAGTCAATACAAAATTCATAGCCGCCTTACCTCCCATAGAATGCCCCATTAAATTAATGTCTTTCAAATTATAATGTTGAATATAATATAATAAATCATCACTCATAGCCTCATAGGTCATTTCGTCACTATGAAAACTTTTACCATGATTTCTCAAATCAATCAAATGAACTTCAAAGCCTTCCTGTCCATACCGGCGCGCCAGACTGATCCAATTGTCCCCCATACCCAATAAACCATGCAAAATAAGTAGCGGATAGCCTTTGCCAATAATTTTAGAATGCAATAACATAGTCCCTGTTAGTCTTTTAACTTATTCTGATACATGCCAATGACATTTTGCATACCGTAAATTAAAGATTCCACCACTAAGGCATGCCCTATAGACACCTCATCCAAATAAGGCACATTTTCTTTAAAAAAACGGATATTATCTAAATTTAAATCGTGACCTGCATTGATACCTAAACCAAGCTCATGTGCCAATTTTGCGCTTTCAGCAAAACGTTTCACAATGTCTTTATGTCCTTTGGCATATTCGGAAGCATAAGATTCGGTGTATAATTCAATCCTGTCAGTGCCCGTAGCCAAAGCACCTTCAACCATTTTTAAATCCGGATCTACAAAAATGGAAGTTCTAATGCCATTATTTTTAAATTCACTGATAACATCTATTAAATAGTCTTTATGTTTAATGGTATCCCATCCATGATCTGATGTCAACTGGTTAGGATCATCGGGCACCAGTGTAACCTGTTCCGGTTTGACAGACAGCACCAAATCAATAAATTTAGGAATAGGATTGCCTTCAATATTAAACTCGGTGTAAACAACAGATCTTAAAGCTTTGGCATCGGCATATCTGATATGGCGCTCATCGGGACGCGGATGTATTGTAATACCATCGGCGCCATAGTCTTGTGCTAACCGGGCAAATTCTATCACATCCGGATAATTACCCCCTCTGGCATTACGCAGAGTGGCTATTTTATTTATATTTACACTTAATTTTGTTTTCATAAACCTTGTTTTATTGTAATATTTATAACAAACTTTTTATTTTATCAACAAATTTTTGTGGCGGTCTGATGGGTTTACCGTCGGCTCCGGCAAAAACTAAAACCACTTCTCCTTCAGTTGTTTTTTGACCGGATTCATTAAATATTTCATAACCAAAAGCCAACCGAACACCCTTAAGATATTTGACATAAGTTTTTAAAGTTATAAGCTCATCAAAGGTCAAGGGCTTAAAATATTTGGTAAATAAGGTATAAACCGGCAAAATATAACCGTCTTTTTCCATTTGTTTGTACGAAATTCCTATTTTATTCATCAACTCAATACGTCCCATTTCGTAATACTGAGCATATATACTATGGTGAATATAACCCATTTGGTCGGTTTCGGCATACCTGGTTTTAAATTTTAATTCGTATATTTTTGACATATCCATTTCTTTACATTATCTTTAATAATATACGACAAATGTATGATTATTTTTTTTAAAAAAAGCTGTTTTATTGCGACATAAATAATAGTTAAAATTTTATTTAAAAACAAGCAAAAAAAATTTTTTTAATCGGAATTTTTGTCCCAAATTTGCACTTACAAAAAAGAAAGAAAATTTATTTTTTTTTGCTGTTAACCTAATAACTAACTATGAATCAAGCACTTAGCATTTGGGAAAAATGTCTTGCCTTCATCAAAGATAATATTGATGATGTGGCTTATGAAACTTGGTTCAAGCCGTTGGTGCCTGTTGATTTTAAAGAGAATATTTTAAAAATTCAAGTGCCCAGCAAGTTTTATTACGAATGGATTGAAGAGCACTATTTACAACTCTTAAAAATAGCTTTAAATAAATATATAGGCCCTGATGCCAAATTGATTTACAGCATTAAAATGAGCGCAGATCCCGTTCAAAACGGATCGCATTTGATGGATTTGCCCAGTTCCAACCGACCAAAAGTTGAAACGGTCAATCGCAAAACCACCAAAAATTTTGTACCTGAGATCAAAAACCCCTTTGCTTTTCCCGGGATAAAGAAAATACATATAGATTCACAACTCAACCCGCATTATACATTTGATAATTTTGTAGAAGGTAATTCTAACCGTTTAGCCAGAAATGCTGCTATGGCCGTATCAAAAAAACCCGGTGGCACTTCATTTAACCCCTTATTGGTATATGGCGATGTCGGATTGGGCAAAACCCATCTGGCCAATGCTATTGGTGTTGAAGTCAAAAGCCGGTTCCCTGACAAAACGGTTTTATATGTATCAACCGAAAAATTTATACAACAATATACCACAGCCACACAACGCAATAATCGCAATGATTTTATTCATTTTTATCAAATGATTGATGTGCTGATTGTTGATGACATCCAATTTTTATCGGGCAAACCCGGCACCCAGGACGTCTTTTTTCATATTTTTAACCATTTGCACCAAAACAAAAAGCAAATTGTATTAACCGCCGACAAAACACCGGTGGATATGCAAGATATTGAACAACGATTGTTATCCAGGTTTAAATGGGGCTTGTCAGCCGAATTGCAAAAACCCGATTATGAAACCCGAAAAAAAATCATACTCAATAAATTATATGCAGACGGTGTAAAATTGCCCGAAAACGTTATTGAATTTATTGCTCAAAGCATCAAAACCAATATCCGCGAATTGGAAGGCATTATAATTTCTTTGATTGCGCATGCATCATTTGACCACCGCGAAATCAATTTGGAATTGACCAAAGAAATTATCCAAAATTATGTCAAGCAGACCAAAAAAATCTATTCTATCAACATGATAAAAGAGGTTGTGGCCAAATATTTCAATATTGATGTTGCCGATATCCAATCCAAATCGCGTAAAAGAGAAATTGTGCAAGCCCGTCAATTTGCCATGTATTTTGCCAAAAAAATAACCAATAAACCTTATGCCGAGATTGGAAAAAATATCGGTAACCGTAATCATGCAACGGTGTTGCACGCCTGCAAAACCATAGACGGACTAAAAAAAGTGGATAAAGATTTTAACAAATTTTACAAGGACTTGGAAATCAAATTTTCATTATAAGCTGTCCGCATTATTAATTCCGAGTATAAAATTATAAACATCAATGAAAGAACAACCCACACGTATTTTAATGGTTTGCCTGGGTAACATTTGCCGTTCACCCTTGGCAGAAGCGCTATTGCGTAAAAAAGTTGATTCGGACAAAGTTGAGGTCGATTCTGCCGGCTTGAGCAGTTATCATATAAGCGAACCACCTTGTGACTCTTCCATAGATATAGCAGCCCAACATGGTTTGGATATATCCGGCTTACGCGCCCGCGCCTTTACAACTTCAGATTTTGACCGGTTTGATAAAATCTACATTATGGATCATTATAATTGGGATTTAATAAAAGATTTTGGCCGTAATGATTCCGATTTGAAAAAAGTAGATTTAATTTTAAACGAAATATTTCCCGGCGAGAATTTAGAAGTCCCCGATTCATATCAAAAAGGCAAAAATGCCGCCATGTTGGTTTATGATATGCTAGATAAAGCCACTGATGCCATTGCAAAAAAATACCAAAATTGAAAACCGGAAATCTATTTTTAATACCTGCCCCCTTGGGCCCGGCCTCTTTAGATGAAATTATGCCGGGCATAATTAAAAAGGTAATACAACAATTACAAATTTTTATAGTCGAAAACGAAAAAACGGCGCGCCGGTTTATTAAAGAAATTTGTCCAGACAAAAAACAATCGGAATTAATTGTTTTTCAATTGGATAAACATGATAAAACCCGACATTTGGATACATATATAAAACCCTTATTACAAGGACAAGACATAGGCTTGTTATCTGAAGCCGGCCTGCCCGCCGTAGCCGATCCCGGCAATTTGGTGGTGCAATTGGCACATAAACATCAAGTAAATGTAAAACCTTTGGTTGGTCCTTCCTCGTTAATGTTGGCATTGATGGCATCCGGTCTCAACGGACAAAAATTTTCTTTTGAAGGCTACCTGCCCAAAGATGGTCACGAATTGAAAAGAAAGATAAAACAACTGGAACAACTGTCACTTAAAAATGAATGTAGCAAGATTTGTATTGAAACACCTTACCGCAATCAAAAACTTTTTCAAAGTTTGATTAAATTTCTTAATCCCGCTACACGACTTTGTATAGCTTGCGACCTAACACTGCCAACGGAATTTATTAGAACATTAGCTGTCAAAGATTGGAAAAAACAAAAAATAGATTTACATAAAAGACCCACTGTTTTTATTTTTCAAGCATAGGTTTTATTGGAATGATTTTTGCATTTGTATCTAAAAATCAGTGCTATGAAATTAATAAACAAACTATTATTGACCCTCTTTTTAACCGGTTTTCTTTCCGCTTGTTCCTCCACTAAAATAGATTATGATAAGACAATCGATTTTAGTCGCTACCATACATTTGCTTTTTATAAAAAAGGCTTGGATCATTTAAGATTACCTGCCAAGAAAAAACGTTTTGTTGTCAAAACTATTTCCGAGGCTTTATTGGATAAGGGTTTTACCAAATATTCACATCCCGATTTAATTGTAAATATTTTTACCGATTTACACGACAGGATCGATGTTTATCCCCGCTATTATTCCCCTTTTTATTCGAGAGCTTTTGTCGAAAAATCTAAAGAAGGCACTTTATTTATCGATATTGTTGACCTAAAACAAAAGAAAGTCATTTGGTCGGGAAGCCGGTATATCAATTTATCTGGAAATGATTATAAACAACTCAAAAAAGCCATTTACAAACTCTTGGAACATTTTCCGCCCAAAAAATAATTTCTTTCTAATAACGATTTCCGGTTTTTTAATTTAAGAATCATTTAAGAAAAATAACAGTTCTTTTTAGAGCTGTTTTTTTTAAATTTGGTAAAATTTTAATCAAATGAAAAAAACAGCTTTAATCACAGGTGCTACTTCTGGTATAGGTAAAGCTACCGCCATTGCCTTGTCAAACAAGGGTTTTAGAGTCATTATTACCGGCAGGCGTCAAGATCGTCTGCAAAGTCTTTGCAATCAATTAACAGACTGCTTGGCACTCAATTTTGATATAAGAGATCAAATTCAGGTGTATGAGGCTATAAAAAATTTGCCAAAAGAATGGTCACAAATAGACTTATTAATCAACAATGCCGGACTGGCAGCAGGATTGGAACCACTTCACGAAAATTTGATAGACGATTGGGAACAAATGATAGACACCAACATTAAAGGTTTGTTATATATTACTAAAATAATTGCCAAACAAATGGTGCAACGACAACAAGGACAAATTATCAATGTCAGCTCCATTGCGGGCAAAGAAGCTTACGGTAAAGGCGCCGTTTATTGTGCCACCAAACACGCGGTAGAAGCTTTGACCAAGGCAATGCGTATCGATTTTAATCCCTATGGCATCAAAGTGGGCAGTGTATCGCCCGGCGCTGTTGAAACCGAATTTTCTATCGTCAGACTAAAAGACCCCGACGCCAATCAAAAAGTGTATGCCGGTTACCAACCTTTAAAAGCCGATGATATTGCCGATGCTATCACATATATGGCCACACGGCCGCCACATGTCAATATTGCAGACATCTTAATCTTACCAACAGCACAAGCCAGTGCTACGGTATTTAATAAAAAGTAATTTTTCACTTAAAATAATATATAAGGCTGACATAACAAACTTATGCTAATTAGTGAAAATTAATTATATTTCCTATATAAAACCCGCTTAACAAGGCTGACTTAAAATGCATAATTTCAATAATGTCATTGCGATGACGAGGAACGAGGAAGAAGCAATCTCAAACATTTTGTTCCTGTCATTGCGAGGAATGAGGAACGAATGACGTGGCAATCTCAAACAATTTAGCACTGAACTTTCCTTTATTGAACACCAGTGTTGTATTTAAGGCTTGCTGAAAAGCTCGGAAGTGCAATAGATTTTTAATTTGTGAATTGCAGATGTATATAGATACTTTAAAATGAACAAGTTGAAAAGATGTTGTGCTTCCGAGCAGCAGAAATATTAAATTTACGCGTTTTACAAGTGTAAGTAATTTTAAGCTTTTATGTGAAAAATCATGCATTTCTCATCGAACACCCGAT
>JAMOMQ010000100.1 GCA_027066995.1 Flavobacteriales bacterium | reverse complement strand
TGTCAAAGCCGGTATTAAAAGCTGTTAAAGTGCTCTTACCCAGTGGCATTATAAAATGAGGATACATAGCCGACATAATACTCAACCAAGAAAAAATAATTAAATTGGTAGATAACAAAAAAGCTTTGTTTTCTCCCGGATAGGTTCTTATACCCATTAAACCGAATAATGAAATCAATGCCAAAACAGGAAAAATAAATAAGAAAGGATAACTCCAATAATTATGAAACACCCCGGGGTGCAAAAAATACCAAGCTGTTAAAAAAAGACCGATGAGTATCAACTCAAAAAACGATAAGCGTTGAATGATTTTTTTCAATTTACGATTAAAAGCTCCTTTATTTTTTAAAACAACCCAACCAAGGCCATGGATCAAAACCGCTATAAAAATCATGGTGGTGGCCAAGAGTGTAAACCAATCGAAAAAACCGGGCTTGTCCGTAAAAGGCGAAAAATGACGGCTGACAAACCTGATACGAGAACCGGGATGTTCTAAAAACAATCCGCGTAAAATATTGGCAAAAATCAAACTGACAAATACCACTAACATCAAATTTAAAAAACCAAACGTATAACCTAAAAATTTATGTAACAGAGGTCGGTCTTTAAAAACGGTCATCAAATTAAACACCAAGGTTTTGAGTAACAGAAATAAGAAAAACAGTAAGATATAACCGCCAAAATTATCAAACAATACTTGGGTATAAAACGGAAAAAAAACAGTGGACAAGCCCACAAATGCCAACAACCACACTTCATTGGCATCCCAAATAGAACTAATACTATTGATCACTTTTTTTCTTTCATCATCAGTATCGGCAAATAATAAATAGGTCACCCCTGCTCCCAAATCATAGCCGTCGAGCAAAACATAAGTGCCTAATAAAACCGCTAAAATCATATACCAAATCGGTTCCATATCATTTAATTTTAAAACAAAGATACGGTTTTTATAATTTATTTAAACCAATTTGGTATAAGTTACTGTTATTGGGCATACCGCCGTTCCAAGCGGTGTGATAACGAAGCTAAAATTTCATAAGGAATAGTTTGCAATTGCTCAGAAAGTCTGTAAATATCACGATTGTGGTCAATAACTGTTACCATATCACCGGCTTTACAACCGGTACCGGTCAAATCAATACTCAAAGTATCCATGCTCACCACACCGATAACCGGTAAATGATGACCACCGCATTTGACCGTATATTTGCCTTGTCCCAAACGGCGACTGATACCGTCAGCATAACCCAAGGGTAACAGGCCTACTTTGGCAGATGTATCAACTGTAAATTTACGGTTGTATCCCACCGTCTCGCCGGCAGACAAACGTTTGACCTGATTGATTTTTGTTTTGAGCTGCATTACAGGCTGTAACAACTGTTGATATTCGGGTGTCAAATGATAGCCAAATAATCCTAAGCCCGGCCGAATCATATCAAACTGTGCTTCGGAAAAACGAAATACACCGGCAGTGTTAAGCAAATGTCTGAAAAACCCGTAAGGCAAACCGGCTGCCAATTGACGACTCATCTGTTTAAACAAAGTTATTTGGCGTTGCGTAAAATCGTCTTCCGAAGGATCTTCGGCCGCTGCCAAATGCGAAAAAACACTGGCTACTTTTATACTTTCGTCTTGTAACAACGCTTGCAAATCACTTAATTCCGAAGGCATAATGCCGGCTCGGTGCATACCCGTGTCCAATTTGAGATGCACCGGAAAATCACGTATGCCCCGGCTTTTTAAAAATGTTATTAATGCTTTTAGATAAGCCAACGAACTGACTTCGGGCTCTAATCGGTAAGTTACCAAAGACTCAAAATGCTCAAACGAAGGATTAAACACCAGCAAATTGGTTTTAATACCTTTTTGACGCAAGGTTACACCTTCGTTGATATAAGCAACCGAAAAATAAGAAACATCCCATTGTTCTAACAATTGCCCTATTTCATAAGCCCCGATACCATAAGCATTGGCTTTTAAATTGGCCAAAATTTGAGTGCCGGGTTTAATGTGTTGTTTAAAAACCTGCCAATTGTGATACAAACGTTTACGGTCAATTTCGATAAAACTCTCACGCATTATTTATCATTCTTTTGCGCTTGCCGTTGTTGCATCGCCTTAACATAGGCGGCACGGCTCAAAGGCTCGTATTCTTGTGTTTCACCCAACAATACCAACTTGTCATCGTCAGTCAAACGATAACTGTAATGCGCCAAATTACCGGTGCGCGTGCAAACGGCATGCACCTTGGTTACATATTCGGCTATGGCCATCAAAAAAGGCATGGGGCCAAAAGGTTTACCCATAAAATCCATATCTAAACCGGCAACAACCACACGCACACCGCGGTTGGCCAAAGTATTACAGACATCAACTATTTCATCGGAAAAAAATTGTGCTTCGTCAATACCTACCACCTCAACATCTTCTGACAGTAATAAAATCTCTTGTGGCGAAGAAACCGCCGTCGAATGAATCTCATTTTTATCATGTGATACTATATTGGTTTCATGGTAACGCGTATCTATTTTCGGCTTAAAAATTTCGACCTTTTGTTTGGCAAACTGAGCACGCTTTAAGCGTCTGATGAGTTCTTCGGTTTTGCCCGAAAACATACTGCCTGTTATGACTTCTATCCAACCTAAATTTTCTTTGTGATTGACGGGAATTTCTAAAAACATAATGCAAAGGTTATTTATAGCAATAAAATACTTATTTTTGTTACAACGAAATTAATTTTTTTTTCGACTCGTTTGATTGTAACAATGACTTTTTTATTAACAATTTTAAAACTTTATTTTTCGTTAAACTAACAAATCCTTTAAAACCGAATATTATGGATAAACACACGGAGCTAATCAATATTCTAAAAGCTGAATTAACCCTGCTATCTAAAGATATTTTACAAAATATCCATCAAAAAGATATTGAAGCTTTGTATAAATCGACCCGAAAATTGTATGAAAAAATGGCTGCCATTCATCTGTTGGACAAACAATTGGACTCCAATGCCTTGCAAAATTTGATTGCGGAAACCCCGGCTAATATTTCCGAAGAATCAATAACTAAAAATAAGCCCGAAACCGTCAAATCAGACAATGACAATCCTTATAAAAAAGCACAAAACCTGACATTTGTACCCAAAGGACAGAAACAGTCCGGTAAAAAAACCGATGATTCTGTAACGCAAAAGAGCCGTTCGCAATTAAAGAAAATTAACATTGGACTCAACGACCGCATTGCTTTTATCAAACATTTGTTTGACAATGACCAAGAAGCTTATACCGGTTTTATAAACCGGCTCAATGCTTTTGATTCTTATGAAGAAGGCCTGAAATTCATCAATCAAGAGATCAAACCCAAATATAATGATTGGGCAGACAAAGATGAATACGAATTTCGTTTGTTGCAATTGTTTGAACTGAAATTTGCTTAATGGAACCCAAACTATACATAGTCCCTACCCCTATCGGTAATTTGAAAGACATGACTTTTAGAGCCGTAGAAGTATTAAAAACCGTCGATTTGATTTTGGCGGAAGATACACGCACTTCGGGCAAACTACTCAAACATTTTGAGATAGAAACACCCCAACGCTCGTATCACAAATTTAACGAACATAAAATTGTAGATCAGTTAATCACACAACTCAAAAACGGCACTGTCATGGCACTTATCAGCGATGCCGGCACACCGGCCATTTCCGACCCCGGCTACTTGATAGTGCACAAAGCCATAGCCGAAGGTATTAGCGTTGAAACCCTACCGGGCGCCACAGCTTTTGTGCCGGCTTTGGTCAATTCGGGCTTGCCGGCCGAACGCTTTGTGTTTGAAGGCTTTTTGCCGGTCAAAAAAGGCCGCAAAACCCGCTTGGAAAGCCTGCAAAGCGAAACCAGAACCATGATTTTTTACGAATCGCCACACAAATTGCTCAAAACACTCAAAGATTTTGCCAACTATTTTGGAACCGACAGGCAGGTATCGGTTTCACGTGAAATTAGTAAAATTTATGAAGAAACCATTCGCGGCAATATGTCTGAAGTATTAAAAACATTTGAAGAAAAACCAAGTATCAAAGGCGAATTTGTCATTGTAGTGCAAGGCCAAAAAAATAAATAAATCATGAATGAATTTTATAATTTAAAAGTTATTGATAAACAAAAATTAACCCCTGAAAGTGTGTCTATAACCTTAAAGATACCGGAGGAATTAAAAGATATTTTTAAATTTAAACCCGGCCAATTTGTAATGGTTGAAAAAGAAATAAACGGTCAAAACTTGCGCCGTTATTATTCCATTTATAACAGTCCGGATGAAAGTAATAATCTTAAATTAGGTATTAAATTTAAAGGCCAAGATGGTTTTGCCAATTATGTGATGCATAAGCTGCAGCCCGGAGAACTATTACAAGTATCGGCGCCCATGAATGATGTGCCTTTTGACTTGGATGCCGGTCAAAAGAAAAATTTTTTAGGCATTACCATTGGTAGTGGTATCACACCGTTTTACAGTTATTTGCAGTATTTAACCAAACATTTACCCCACACCAAAATGGTATTGATTTACGGCAATGACAGTCCCGAAAAAACCATGTTTTATAATGAGTTAAAAAGCCTGGCACAACAATATCCCGATCAAGTTAAAGTGTATTTTGTATATTCCAAAAGTGACCAAGGCGATTATAAAGGCCGGATAAATAAGGATATTATCCAATCGGTCTTGGAACAAGAAAATGCCGGTTTTGACGGCGTGTATATGATTGGCCCTGACGATCTAAAAAAAACAGCTGCACAAACCTTGGTTGAATCCGGCATACCGACCGAACATTTGCATTATAGAGTGTATAGTTAAATGAAAATCAAACTAACCTGTTTACTGGTATTACAAAGCTTGTTCTTATGGGGGCAAAAAGCAGAAACTTGGACTGTAAAATTGCCACAAGGCGTGTTACAAGGCACATTGTTGCGTGCCGACAGTTTAAAACCCGGTCCGGTCGTGTTGATTATTCCCGGCTCAGGACCTACCGACCGCAATGGTAATAATCCCATGGCCCATAATAACAGTTTAAAAATGTTGGCCGATTCTTTGGCAGCACATAATATCAGCAGTTTGCGTATTGACAAGCGCGGTATCGGACAAAGCCATTTAAAAAACTTCAATGAACGAAATCTTGTTTTTGATGATTTTGTAAATGATGCGGTTTTATGGATTAACAAATTAAAAAGTTCATCCTATTTTACAAAAATTATTATAGCCGGACACAGCCAAGGGGCACTCACCGGTTTATTAGCCGCCTGCAAAACCAAGCCCGACGCCTATATTTCGTTAAACGGTGCCGGTTATCCTATTGATTATATTCTAAAAAATCAATTGTCAACCTTAGTACCACCCGTCAAAAAACAAGCTTATCAAATTATAGATTCTTTAAAAACCGGCAAAAAAACAGCCCAAGTAACCGGCCCCTTGTATATGTTGTTCCGGCCTTCGGTGCAAGGCTTTTTAAGTTCTTGGATGGCTTATGATCCCGGCAAAATATTAGCCGCCTGCAAATTTCCTGCATTAATTATTCAAGGCGACACGGATTTACAAATTACCCTCGATAATGCCCTAAGGCTTAAAAAATTTAAACCCAAAGCAAAACTCATTATCATCAAAGGCATGAATCATATTTTAAAACCGGCGCCCAAAGAACAGATACCAAATCTTAAAACTTATAATGAACCCAACTTACCGTTACATCCACAGTTAGTGCCGGCATTAGTCCGGTTTATAAAAAATATCAATTATTAAACGCCTACTTTAGCCGCATTAATATAAAAAGAGAGCTTAACATCAAAAGTTACATCTTGCGTAAGCACTTGATCGGTCAAAATTACAGCGCTGATTTTAATACTGTCTTTTTTAAAGTATTCGGCCAAATTATCGGACAAGTTTTTTAAAACAACGGTTTGAGCACCGGTATCAGTCATATTGTTTTGCCAAGCTATACGAACCTTGGGCAAGCCGTCGGCTTCTATATATAAATCTATATCGGTTAAAAAATCAAAGGTTGTTGTTTGATTGGCATCTAATTTCAGTTCAATGGTTTTAATAGTAGCTTCTTCAATCAACTCTTTTGAGGTATCATAATCATCAAAACGTTTGTCATCTATATTGACAACCACATCTTGCAAGTTTATGGGTGTTTGTGTATCCAAATCGGCAGTAACCGTAAAGCTAGTAGTATAATCTAAACTGAATTGCGTTAATTTTTCAATTTTTTCACAACCGGTGAACATTAAAAATAAAAGGCTAATAATCAGTATTTTTTTCATAAATTTGTGTTGTATATTGTAATAATAACGGCTTACAAAAATAGATATTATTTTGAAAACAAAGTTTATCAAAATAAAATATTTTATTCAATACAACGAAATGACGTTTATATGAAAGAAGACTTTCTTCATTATATATGGCAAAACGGTTTTTTTAAGCATCAAGAATTGACCACCGTTCAACGCGAACCGCTTAGAATAATCAATCGCGGGCGACATAACACCAATGCCGGCCCCGATTTTTTAAATGCCCGAATATTGATTGACACAATCCATTGGGCCGGTCATGTAGAAATTCATAAATATTCGTCGGACTGGTATGCCCACGGACACGAAAAAGATCCTGCTTATGACAATGTTATTTTACATGTGGTTTACGAAGATAACATGCCGGTTTATAACTCTAACAATGTTCAAATTCCCACTTTGGAATTATCCAAATTCGTCTTAAAAGGTGTTTTAAAACGCTATAACAAACTCATTAAAAACAAGTCTATCCTTCGCTGTCAAAACGATATTCAACAGATTGACAAATTTGCTATTATCAATTACAAATACCGGCTGTTTATAGAACGGCTCGAAATGAAGCACAAAATCATAGACCAGCTTTTGACTGACACCAATAACAATTGGGATCAGGTTTTTTACCAGACCTTATTAAAATATATTGGCGGTCATGTCAACAAAGAAGCCTTTGAACTTTTGGGCAGGTTATTACCCTATAAAATATTTTATAAATATAAAGACAACCTCTTAAAAATGGAAGCGCTGCTTTTTGGCACCGCCGGCTTTTTAGAAGAAAAGAGAGACGATGTTTATTATCAATTATTACAACTGGAATACCGTTTTTTAAAAAACAAACACCAATTAAAACAATTACCGCCCAATACCGTCAGATTTCACCGCATGCGTCCTTCAAATTTTCCAACCATCAGACTGGCACAACTGGCACAATTGTATTTTCAAAACAATCATTTATTTGAAAAACTAGTCGGCATAAAACAGCCGCAAGATGCTTACAATATACTTAACACCACGGCTTCAGCCTACTGGGATACCCATTATAATTTTGAAAAAAGCACCAAATATCAAAAAAAATATATCGGAAGAGATTTTATGGACGTCATTTTAATCAATGTTATCATTCCACTTAAGTTTGCTTATCAAAAATACCGGGGCGAATATAATGCCGACCTTATTATCAGTTTGATAGAAAGCATAAAAGCTGAAAAAAACCGGATAGTAAGCATTTTTAACAAAATAAATCTTAAATCACGCAATGCATTGGACACACAAGCTATATTACAATTGAACGAAAACTATTGTTCACAAAATAAATGTTTATCTTGCGACATTGGACATTACATCTTAAAACAAGGGATACAATGAATATAGAACAAATCAGATATTTTTTTGCCAAACACGGTTTTAACGTATCGACACGCTTGGCCGACAAGTTCGGTATGCAAGTCAACCAAGTGCGACTGTTTTTTATATACGCCTCGTTTTTTACCTTGGGCATCCCCTTTTTATTTTATTTGATTTTGGCATTTACATTACGAATCAAAGATTTTTTTTACCAAAAAAGACCTTCGGTATTTGACCTATGATTAAGCATTTCAGAAACGAACTTTTATTAGCAGCCCTACTGTTTTTATTATTGATAACGGCAGGCACACTCGGCTTTCATTGGTCGCAAAACTACCCGTGGATTGATGCCTTGTATATGACCATTATTACGGCAACCACCGTAGGTTTCGGCGAAGTGCATCCTTTGGACGAAACAGGCAAAATATTGACTATTTTATTAATTTTAATGAGTATCGTCGTATATGCTTATACCATAACCGTGGTTACAGAATATGTAATAGGCGAAAATATTTTTTACAAATTGATTAAAAAACGTATGGAAAACAAAGTTAAAAAATTAGACAACCATGTTATTATCACCGGCTTTGGCCGGACGGGCAAACAAGCCACTCAAAAGCTAAAAAACTATCATAAAAAAGTTGTGCTCATCGATATTAATAAACCCGAAGATGATAAACTGATTGATTACGAAGATATTTTTTTTATAGAAGGCGATGCCACCAAAGACGAGACCTTGATAAAAGCCGGCATTGAGCGTGCCGACAGCTTGCTGACCACCTTGCCTACAGATGCCGATAATCTTTTTGTGGTATTGTCTGCCCGCCAAATCAACCCGGCTTTAAAAATAGTAACCCGCGCCACTAACGAAACCACCGCCAATAAAATGAAATTGGCCGGCGCCGACAAAGTCATTATGCCCGAAGTGATTGGCGGCGAATTTATGGCATCATTGGTAGTGACTCCCGATTTGGTCGAATTTCTTAATGCACTCTCTATGGAAGATGCCAACCAAAAAACCAATTTGGAAGAAATCCTTTTTCAAGATTTGCCTCCGCAATATCAGGGACAAAGTATAGCCACTTTAGATTTACGACGCAAAACCGGATGCACCATTATAGGCTACAAAACCCCTGACCACAGGTATATTATCAACCCCTCTGCCGATACAAAATTGGAAAAAGGTTCGGCGATTATTGTTTTAGGACAACCCGAACAAATACAAAAACTCAACAAACTGTTTAAACTCACTTAATTATTTCTTAAATTTGCCGCGCATATTGCATCACTATGTATAGTTTTATAGAAAATGTCAAGCGGGGTTTGCAACTTCGCATCATCGGTATAATCCGTAAAGATGTTTATACTCAACGTCTCAACCATAACGAACAGTAAAGACGCCCAAATTGGGTATCTCAACAAAAAGATATAATATGAATATAAAAAAAATCATACAATCCGAAAAAATCAATCAACCTGTTGAAGTCAAAGCTTGGGTCAAAACTTTTAGAAACGATAGATTTATAGCGGTCAATGACGGCTCTACCATTCAAAATTTGCAATTGGTTATTGATCCGGACAAATTTGACGAAAGTCTGCGAAAAAAAATCAATACCGGTGCCGCCATTTACGCCAAAGGCGAATTGGTCGAAAGTATGGGTAAAGGTCAAAAAGTGGAAGTGTTGGTAAACGACTTACAGATATTGGGCGAATCCGACCCTGAAAAATTTCCGATTCAACCCAAGCGTCACAGTTTGGAGTTTTTACGCGAAAAAGCCCACTTGCGCCCGCGCACAACCTTGTTTGGTGCTATTATGCGCATCCGGAATACCTTGGCTTTTGCCGTGCACCAATATTTTCAAAATAACGAATTTTTATACGTCAATACGCCTATTATAACAGGAGCCGATGCCGAAGGCGCCGGCGAAATGTTTCAAGTTACAACACTTGACTTGCAAAATCCGCCTAAAGACGAAACCGGTAATATTGATTATAAAAAAGATTTTTTCGGTCGCAAAACCAACCTGACGGTCTCGGGACAATTAGAAGCCGAAACCTATGCCATGGCCTTGGGCAAAGTTTACACATTCGGCCCCACTTTTAGAGCCGAAAACTCTAACACGACCCGTCACTTGGCCGAATTTTGGATGATAGAACCCGAAGTGGCCTTTATGGATTTGCACGGCGATATGGATTTGGCCGAAAGCTTTGTCAAATATATCATCAAACAAGTCATGGACAAAAATTTTGATGACTTACAGTTTTTAGAACAACGGCTTAAAAATGAAGAAAAACAAAAACCCCAAGCCGAACGCAATGCCCTTGATTTAATTGCCAAATTACAATTTGTCTTAGACAATAATTTTATCCGCCTCAGCTATACCGAAGCTATTGAAATACTGAGAAATTCAAAAGCATTTAAGAAGAAAAAATTTAAATTTCCCGTCGAATGGGGCGTTGACTTACAAAGTGAACACGAACGTTATTTGGTCGAAAAACACTTTAAAAGTCCGGTTATTATCTATGATTATCCTGCCAAAATCAAAGCTTTTTATATGCGCTTAAATGACGATGAAAAAACCGTCAGAGCCATGGATGTTCTTTTCCCCGGCATCGGTGAAATCATCGGCGGATCGCAAAGAGAAGAACGTTTGGATGTCTTATTGAAAAAAATGGAAGAACTCGGCATTGATCAAGAAGAATTATATTGGTATATAGACACACGACGTTTCGGAACAGCCGTCCATAGCGGTTTCGGACTTGGTTTTGAACGCATTGTGCAGTTTGTAACAGGTATGGGAAATATTAGAGATGTTATCCCCTACCCGCGTTTTCCTGGAAATGCTTCCTTTTAAACCGTGTAAAT
>JAMOMQ010000099.1 GCA_027066995.1 Flavobacteriales bacterium | reverse complement strand
ACCGGTGGTGCCCGTAGATAACTTAAAAACTGAAATCATTGAAGACGATGATGTTGAGATTCCTTATGTTTTTGTGGAACAGGTACCTGCCTTTCCGGGCTGTAAAGGCAATAACGAACAACTTAAAAAATGTTTGAATGAAAAAATCAGACAATTTATCAATCGTAAATTTAACACAGAGATTGCTCAAGAAATGGGACTGAGCGGTGAGCGTGTTAAAATATTGACCCAATTTACAATTGATAAAGACGGAAGAATTATCCAAATCAAAACCCGCTCCAAATATAAAGATTTGGAAGAGGAAGCCCGCCGTGTTATCCAAAAATTGCCCCGAATGCAGCCCGGAAAACAAAGAGGCATTCCTGTAAAAGTAACCTATACTTTGCCTATTATCTTTGATGTAGCCGAGTAGCAGTTGGCAGTTGGTCTTAATAGCTGTTGAATTATAAAATAACACATAAGAAGCTGTCTCAAAAGGGCTTTTCATAAACAATTCAAATAATAATGAAAATATAAGCTGTTGGTTATCAGACATGAGATCCTAACTTTGTTCGGAATGACAGATAATTTAATCTTTTGAGACAGCTTCTTTTTTTTAAACAATCATTTTGGTATAGTTGGTATAACAAATTATCGTAACTTTGTCAGCAACCGAAATTTTAAGTTATGAGTTCAACAAGTATTTTAATAATTATTGCTCTATATTTTATAGTTTTAATAGGCATTTCTTTGTTTACCGGTAAAGAAGACAGCAATGAAGTTTTTTTTAGAGCCAAGCGAGAAGCGCCTTGGTATTTGGTTGCTTTTGGTATGATTGGCGCTTCACTGTCCGGTATTACTTTTATTTCGGTCCCGGGTTGGGTTGAGAGTCAAGGTTTTGCCTATTTACAAATGGTCTTGGGTTTTGTAGTAGGCTATTTTGTGATTGCACATGTATTACTACCCTTATATTACAAGATGAATTTGACTTCCATATACCAGTATTTGGAAGAAAGGTTTGGCACAACCACTCATAAAACAGGTTCTGTGTTATTTTTAATTGCCCGTATCGCCGGAGCATCATTACGTTTATTTTTAGTGGCAGGTGTCATGCAACTGTTAATATTTGATGAATTGGGAGTGCCTTTTGCAGTAACTGTTGCCATTACTATTTTGCTCATTTGGATATATACTTTTAAAGGTGGTATCAAAACCATTATTTGGACGGACACCTTACAAACGGCTTTTATGCTGATAGCCTTGGTCATTTCCATTTATTTGATTGCAACTAATGTCGGTTTGTCTTTTGGCGATTTGATTAGCACGGTAAAAAACAGTCCGCACAGTAAAATATTTCATTTTGAAGATTTTAATGCCGGCAATTATTTTTGGAAACAGTTCTTAGCCGGTGTGTTTATAGCCATTGCCATGACAGGTTTGGATCAAGGTATGATGCAAAAAAATCTAACCGTTAAAAACCTAAAAGACTCTCAAAAAAATATGTTTTGGTTTTCTTGGTCTTTATTGTTTGTCAACCTGCTGTTTTTGTCCTTGGGTGTTTTGCTTTTGGTCTATGCCGAACATAATCATATTGATTTAAAAAGCATGGATATTTCCGGAGATAAAATTTTTCCTTACATAGCAGTTAAAACGGATTTGGGTATTGCGGCAGCCGTCTTTTTTATTTTAGGATTGATTGCTGCGGCTTATTCCTCGGCAGATTCTTCCATGACGGCTATTACCACTTCTTTTAGCTTGGATATTTTACAAATAGACAAAAAATACACACCCCAACAACAGAAAAAAATCCGGAAAATAGTTCATATCGGTATTTCACTGTTTTTCATATTTATTTTAATTTTATACAAAGAACTCATTACCGACAAGAGTATTATCAACTCCATCTTTAAATTTGCCGGTTACACTTACGGACCGCTTTTAGGATTATTCACTTTTGGACTTTTTACCAAGCATAAAGTAAAAGATGCTTGGGTGCCTTTTGTGGTTATCATCTCGCCAATTTTGACTTATTTGATTGCCGGACTACCCGAAAAATTGGGTTGGAAATACCAATTTAGTTTTGAATTACTTTTAATCAATGCGGCACTTACCATGCTCGGATTATGGCTCATCAGAAAAAAATAAAAATGATTGACCAATATATTAATCAATTGGAAAAAGTATTTGAACAACATGCCAATCAAAAAATTGCCCAAGGTCAAGCTGCCTATATGCAATATCAATTTGATTTTTTTGGCATACAGGCACCTGACAGGCAAACATTACAAAAACCTTTCTTAATAAAAAAATACCTGCCGGCTAAAGAAGACGCCTTTAAAATTGCCGGTATTTTATGGCAAAAGCCCCAACGAGAATTTCAATATTTTGCCATGACATTAGTCGAAAAATATAAAAATCAATACTCTATAGATGATATTGCTTTTTTTGAAGAATTAATCACCCGAAAATCTTGGTGGGATACCGTCGATTTTCTGTCTCAAAAAATAATCGGTCATTATTTTAAAATTTATCCTAATAAAATTCAGGAAAGTATTGAATCTTGGATTAATTCTAAAAATATATGGTTGCAACGCACGGCCATTTTGTTCCAACTCAAATATAAAGATCAAACCGACACACATTTGTTGTCACATATCATAGATCAATTAAAAGACACCAATACGTTTTTTATTAACAAAGCCATAGGATGGAGTTTACGCGAATATGGCAAAACCAATCCGGCGTGGACTTCCGATTTTGTTGCACAAACCAAATTACACCCGCTTAGCCGGCGCGAAGCCATGCGGCTTATAAACAAAAACCTATGAAACTGTCCGTAATCATATTAAATTACAATGTCAAATATTTTACCGATGCCTGTTTACAAACGGTATTAAAAGCTGTCGGGAATAGAAAAGACATTGAAATAATAGTAGCCGACAATCACTCAACCGATGGCAGTAAAGCTTATTTGGAAGCGCTTTATCCCGATATCCGTTTTTTATGGTTTGACCAAAATCACGGTTTTGGCAAGGCTTATAACAAAGCTGTCAAACAGGCCAAAGGCAACTATTTGCTATTTTTAAATCCGGACACCTTAGTCAGCGATACTATTATAGATGAGTTTGAAACCTTTGCCCGACAACATCCCGGGTTTGGCATTACCGGTGGCAAAATGATAGACGGCACCGGCCGGTTTCTGCCCGAAAGCAAACGGGGCATTCCTACACCCATAGTAGCATTTAGCAAACTGACACAACTTTATAAGATTTTAAATTTCAAGCCCTTTAACAGCTATTACACCATACATTTATCCGAAAATCAAACGGGCAAAACCGATATACTCACCGGTGCTCTAATGTTTATGAAAAAAGATACATTTGAAAAAGTTGGCGGCTTTGACGAACAGTTTTTTATGTATGGTGAAGATATAGACTTATCATACCGGATTAAACAATTAAAAAAAGATAATTACTATTGGCCCAAAGCAAAAATCATTCATTTTAAAGGTGAAAGCAGTCGCAAAGACAATCGTTATTTTCAAAACTTTTTAGAGACTACTTTTCAATTCTACCGTAAACATTTTCGTAGTTTTCCCGCCTTAGAAGTTTTGATGAAATCATTTTTTAAAATCTGGCTTAAACTCAAAAAGACAACACCTCAAGTGCCGGAAAGACAACATTGGCATGATGTTTACTTTTGGGGCGATCAACAATACTTTAACATCATTAAACAAAGATATCCCAAAGCCCAACTCTTTGATCATAAAAACGCAATAAACCGGCAATCTATGTTGTTAATTTTTGATATGAATACTTTACCGGTTTCGCAAATTATTGCTACCATGGAAAGTTTAAAAAATAAGCCTATCAATTTCCGTTTTTATTTTCCTCAACGTAAAATGCTACTGGGTAGCGATCATAAAGATACGCTGGGCAAAGTAGTGTTTTTATAATAGAAAAAATGTAAAAAAGCCTGTTATTGCTCTCCCATTTCCAGATAACGTCTTAAAAAGTCAGAATGCTCTTTGAGCTCTTGTAAGTGCCTATCCTCTTCCATTTGACTAATAATCTGATAATCATAACGTCTAAATGTTTGGATGATTTCATTGATATCCTCGGTTTGTATTTTGACCTCCACCTCAGTATCTTGACCGGTTTCATTAACCAAAATACCTAAAACCTTTCCTCCGTCGGATTCTATAATTTGTGCCACTTGACTAATGCTAAAATCAGTAGTGCGTTTTTTAATTACCAACACATAACCATTTTGATTGATAAAATCTTTTTCTGAAATCAAATTTAGAATATCATCTAACAAACGAATACCAATGTAACTACCCGACAAATCCAAAACACCAATGATATTGGCTTCATTACGCATCATTAAAGCCAAAGTCTCGGTCCAATTCATTTTGTCAGATAAATATATTTTTTCTAATAGATGACTGTGTTGTTGCAAAATATCTTGCTTATTCTCAATAGCCACCAAATCGTCATAACGTACCATACCACGATAAATACCCTTTTCAACGACCGGCAAATGACTTAATCCATACTGATTACATAAATTTACCATTGTAACAATAGTTTCATTATATGTAACAGGGTCAAACTTATAGATGGGAATATGTAGCATTTTTCCAAAATTTTTATGTATTTATCAGGTATTTTCAATAAGCAAAAATAAATAAATAAAAAGATAAATATCAGTTTTGATACAAGAGTTTTTCATAAATTTGCTTGACTTTTCAAATAAAAAGGAAAATAAATACTTACTATGCATAAACAAGTTAAAATATCAAAAGGTTTGGACATCAATTTGAAAGGCAAAGCAGCTCATAAATTGGCCGAAGCTCCCCGTTCAAAAATGTATGTCGTCAAGCCGACTGAATTTTACGGCATCAATCCGCGTTTATCGGTCAAAATAGGTGACCATGTCAATGCAGGTGATCCATTGTTCTATCATAAATATTTAGACAGAATCAAATTCACCTCTCCGGTTAGCGGCACCATTGAAGATATAGTGCGCGGTGAAAGACGTAAAATATTAAAAATATTAATCAGCCCGGATGCTACCGACACCTTCAAAACATTTAAGGTAGATAAGCCTGAACATTTAAACAAAGAACAAATTTTAGATCTGTTATTAGAAAGTGGTCTATTTGCCACGATCAAACAACGTCCGTATGATTTGATAGCACATCCCGACGACCAACCCAAGGCTATTTTTATTTCAACCTATGATACGGCGCCAATGGGTGTCGATTATACATTTGCGTTAAAAAATAAGATGAAAGCCTTTGAAACTGGTATAAAAGCTATTACAAAACTGACAGACGGCAAGGTTTATCTAATTGTTAACGGCAACTCGGTATCTGACTTTGACAAATTAAAAGACGTTGAAATCGTTAAAGCTTTTGGCCCCCATCCGGTTGGCAATGTTAGTATCAGTATCGAAAAATTTGAACCTATCTCAAAAGGCGATCGCGTTTGGACTATTAATCCTGCCGATGTTGCATTAATAGGAGAGTTTTTTGAAACGGGACAATATAATCCTGTCCGCAATGTTGCATTATCCGGATCTAAAGTCAAAGAACCTATGTATTACACTATCAAAGCCGGTGCCGACTTGTCAGAGTTTTTAAAAGACAAGTTAAAAGATGACGATGTACGTATCATCAGCGGCAATGTGCTTACCGGTTCTAACATCAGCAAAGACAAGTTTTTAAATTTTTACGACAACCAAATTAGTGTGATTCCCTTAGGTAAACGGCCGCGTTTTATGGGCTGGATGCCGTTTTTAGGCGAAAACCGTAAGAGTTTTTACAACTTTGGCCCTACAAAAAAACAGTTGGACTTGGATGCCAGCCTTTATGGTGAAGAGAGAGCTTTTGTTATGAATGAAGAATTTGAAGCGGTCATGCCATTGGATATTTATCCGGTACATCTGCTTAAAGCAGCACTTTTAGGCGATGTTGAAAAAATGGAACAACTAGGTATTTTGGAAGTCGCTCCCGAAGACTTTGCTTTAATAGATTATATCAATTCTTCTAAAATAGAAGCACAAGATTTGATCCGCAAAGGTTTGGATATCATGCAAGTTGAAATAGGCTAATTGATTGTTAAATGAAATAAACGATTAAATAATTATAAATGAAAGTATTAGAAAAATTTTTTAATAAATACGAACATCTTTTTTTAGAAGGTGGAAAATACGAAAAGTATCGTCCGGCTTACATGGCCATGTATACTTTTATGTTTACACCCGACGAAACCACCAAAAAAGGTGCTCACATTCGTGATGCCGTCGATTTGAAACGGGTAATGTTTACGGTTGTATTGGCTTTGATTCCCGCCACTATTTTCGGCATGTGGAATGTCGGCTATCAATATTTTACCCATGCCGGTCTTGACTTTACCAATATGGAAGCCTTTATGTATGGATTTTGGAAAGTATTACCCATGATTATCGTATCATACGTAGTCGGTTTGGGTATCGAGTTCTATTTTGCCGTGTTACGCGGCCATGAAGTCAATGAAGGTTATTTGGTGTCCGGATTACTAATTCCCTTGATTATGCCGGTAACCATTCCACTTTGGATATTGGCTGTATCCGTTGCCTTTGCCGTTATTATCGGTAAAGAAGTTTTCGGCGGCACGGGTATGAACATTGTCAATCCGGCTCTTACGGCACGTGCTTTTGCCTTTTTTGCCTATCCGACTTTTATGTCCGGTAACGAAGTATGGATACCCAAACCCGAAAATGCCGATGCCTATTCCGGCGAAACCATATTAGGCGCTTTGGGACAAGGACATCATATTGCTTATACATGGAAAGATATGTTCATAGGCACTATTCCCGGAAGTATCGGTGAGACATCGGTTATTATGATTCTTATAGGCGCTTTACTGTTATTGGCAACCAAAGTCGCCAGTTGGCGTATTATGGTTTCAGGTTTTTTAGGAGCCGCTGTGATGGCATTTATCTTTAATTTGTGGGGTGCCAATACATTGATGCAACTGCCTTGGTGGCAACATCTATTAGTCGGTGGTTTGGCTTTTGGTGTGGTTTTTATGGCCACGGATCCGGTTACTGCGGCACAAACCCGTAAGGGCAAATGGATTTATGGCTTCTTAATTGGTATGTTTGCCATATTAATCAGAGTTTTTAATCCGGCTTACCCCGAAGGTGTTATGTTGGCTATTCTCTTATTAAATGTAGTAGCACCAACGATAGATTATTACATCGTTCAGGCAAATATCAAAAAACGAATGAAAAGATTTGAAAAACAAACGGCTTAATATTTATAATTATGGATAGAAATAGTAATTTATATACAATTTTGTTTGCAGCCGTTGTCGTTACAGTGTCTGCGATTTTACTGGCAGTGGCAGTGATGGTTTTAAAACCGGCTCAAGAAAGAAACAAAAGACAAGAAAAAATGACCGATATTATGTATACGATCGGTTTAGATAAAGAAAACCTTACCACCAAAGCGGCCGCCGAAGGTTTAAAACTTAACTACCAATTGATAGAAAAGTATTTTAATAAATATTTTATCAAACAATATGCTTTAAAAGCTGACGGAACCATAGATAAGTCGGTAAATGCCTTTGACATCAATATGAAAGCGGAAATAAAAAAACCTGTAGAGGAACAACGATTTCCGATTTACATTGCCGAGGTGGACGGCCACAAGTATTATGTAATTCCGCTTTACGGTAAAGGTTTGTGGGACGACATTTGGGGTTATATTGCCTTAAATGAAGATTTGAATACCGTAAAAGGTGTCAAATTCGGCCATAAAGGTGAAACGCCCGGTTTAGGAGCGGAAATCACAAAAAAATGGTTTGAAAACCAATTTAAAGGCGAAAAAATATTTGACAAAAACGGCACTTTTAAAGGTATTACTTTGAGTAAAACCAATAAAGACCCCGAAAATAAAGATAAAGAAGACCACGAAGTCGATGCTATATCAGGTTCTACCTTGACCAGTAACGGTGTTACCAATATGTTGCAAGAACGTTTGAAGCATTATTTACCCTTCTTTAATAAAGTAAGACAACAACAAAATTAAAATATTATGGCAAAAAAACATAAATGGCAAGATCTGATTAAAGATCCTTTAAATGAAAACAACCCGATAACGGTTCAGGTATTGGGTATTTGTTCGGCCTTGGCAATCACCGTCAAACTGATGCCGGCCATAGTTATGGCTTTGTCAGTTATGGTCGTTATAGCATTTAGTAATGTGATTGTCTCACTGATGCGTAATTATATTCCTAACCGGATTCGTATTATTGTGCAGTTATTAGTAGTGGCTACATTGGTAATTTTGGTAGATCAACTTTTAAAAGCTTATGCTTATGATGTTTCCAAACAATTATCGGTTTTTGTCGGATTGATAATCACCAATTGTATTGTAATGGGACGTCTCGAAGCGTTTGCATTGGCTAACAAACCCTTTGATTCGTTTTTAGACGGTATTGGCAACGGTGCCGGTTACGGATTGATATTGATTATAGTAGCCTTTTTTAGAGAATTACTCGGTTCGGGCACTTTGTTTGATAAGCAAGTGATTCCGCAATCTTTTTATGATGCGGGATATGTCAATAATGCCATGATGCTGCTACCGGCTATGGCACTAATTACCGTAGGTATTGTCATTTGGGTGCAACGCAGCTTGTATCCGCAATTAACAGAAAAAGAATAAAAAGGAAGTATTATGGAATTATGGAATTTATTTATACGTAGTATATTTATAGAAAATATGGTGTTTGCCTTTTTCTTGGGAATGTGTTCTTACTTGGCCGTTTCCAAAAAGGTTAAAACAGCCGTAGGTTTAGGAGCAGCCGTTGTATTTGTATTAGCTATCACCGTGCCTGTCAACTTTTTAATAGATAAATATTTATTGCAACCCGGAGCTTTAAAATGGTTAGACCCCTCGTTTGCCAATATCGATTTGAGCTTTTTGAGTTTTATCATGTTTATTGCCGTAATTGCCGCTATGGTACAATTGGTTGAAATGTTTGTAGAACGTTTTGCCCCCGCTTTATATGCTTCATTGGGTATATTTTTACCGCTAATTGCCGTAAACTGTGCCATATTGGGAGGGTCATTATTTATGCAACAAAAAGAATTTACCGAAGTGTCGGAAGCAATTGTTTACGGTTTGGGATCGGGCATCGGATGGTTAATAGCCATTGTTTTACTGGCTGCCGTGCGTGAAAAAATTTCGTATTCTAACGTACCGGCACCTTTACGTGGCTTGGGTATCACCTTTATCATAACCGGATTGATGGCTATTGCCTTTATGGCCTTTATGGGAATCAAAATTTAATAAAAAGATTTATAGAAGATGGATCAAAATACAACAAAAGTAATTATAGCAAGTGTTTTAGTATTTCTTGTAGTCGTATTAATATTAGTGGTATTGCTACTATGGGCCAAAGCCAAATTGCTTCCCGGTGGCAAAGTCAAAATATTGATTAACGGAGAAAAAGAAATTGAAGTTGAAAGTGGGGCTTCATTGCTAAGCACTTTGTCCAACGAAAAAATATTTTTGCCTTCTGCCTGTGGCGGCGGCGGTACCTGCTTACAATGTAAAGTTAAAGTGCTTAAAGGTGGTGGTAATATGCTTCCTACCGAAGAACCCAATTTTACCCTTAAAGAAAAGGAAGAAGGTTGGCGTTTGGGCTGTCAAGTCAAGGTAAAAGAAGATATGGAAATAGAAGTGCCCGAAGAAGTATTCGGTGTAAAAAAATGGGATGCCAAAGTTGTCTCCAATTATAACGTTGCCTCCTTTATCAAAGAATTTGTGGTAGAAGTGCCCGAAGATATCAATTACAAAGCCGGTGGTTATATTCAAATTGATGTGCCGCCAGCTGTTATCCCTTATAAAGATATTGATATTACAGCACACCCCGAAGAACACCCGGGCGAACCTGATAAATTTAAAGAAGATTGGGATAAGTTCAATCTGTGGCCGCTTGTAATGAAAAACGATGAAGAAGTAACGCGCGCCTACTCTATGGCCAGTTATCCGGCCGAAGGTCGTCGCATAATGCTCAATGTGCGTATTGCCACACCACCTTGGGATCGTGAAAAAAATACTTGGATGGATGTCAATCCCGGTGTAGCTTCTTCTTATATTTTCTCAAGAAAACCCGGAGATATCGTTAAAATATCCGGCCCCTACGGCGAATTCTTTATCAATGAAGATTCGGATGCCGAAATGGTTTATATTGGCGGTGGTGCCGGTATGGCCCCCATGCGTTCGCATTTATTCCACTTGTTTAAAACCTTAAAAACCAACCGAAAAGTATCCTATTGGTATGGTGGCCGTTCTAAACGGGAACTGTTCTATGTAGATCATTTTAGAAAATTGGAAAAAGAATTCCCGAATTTCAAATTTTACTTGGTATTGTCAGAACCTCGCCCCGAAGACGATTGGAAAGTCAAAGAATGTTTAGACTGCCCGGGAGACGGCTTTACCGGTTTTGTGCATCAAGCATTGTATGATAATTATTTGAGCAAGCACGAAACCCCGGAAGATATTGAATATTACTTCTGTGGGCCGCCTATGATGAATAAAGCGGTGGTAGGCATGCTCGAAAATTTAGGTGTGCCGCCCGAAAATATCCGTTTTGATGACTTTGGTGGCTAATCTTAACGATAACATATTTAATAAGAGGCGCGTATCAATCGCGTCTCTTATTACATGATAACACAAAAAGCAATGAAAAAACTATATTTTTTGACCGGTATTATAGTTTTATTTATCTGGTCGTGCCGGCAGCAGGAACAACCGAAAGTGGTTTACTTTGAAGGTAATGCCTTGGGAACAACCTATCACATCAAAGCTTTTCCGTCAAAAAAATCAAAAAATGTTACTAAAAAAGATGTTGATAGTGTGGTGCAAGCTATCAACAATTCCCTCTCGACCTACCAACCCAATTCTCTTATATCCCGAATTAATAAAGGAGAAGTTTTAAAATTAGACCAACAATTTACCGACGTTTTTAAAGCCGCTAAAATAATTTACCGCCAAACGGGCGGCCTCTACGACCCAACTATTGGGATATTGGTCAATGCTTGGGGATTTGGCCCAAAACAAAAAATTAAAGAGATTGCCCAAGATTCAAGTATAGTAGATTCTCTGAAAAAATTTGTCGGATATAATTTTTTAAGTATTGATGAGCACGGGTTTTTAAAGAAAAAGATGCCACAAATCTACATAGACTATAATTCCATTGCCAAGGGTTATGCCATTGACCGCATAGGTAAGATGTTTGAAAATAAAGGGTATCACAATTATTTGGTGGAAATGGGCGGCGAAGTATTGACTAAAGGAAAAAATATTAAAAAAAATAAACCTTGGTTAGTAGCAATTGATAATCCGGACCGGCAACATGGCAGTAAATTTATTTCTAAAATAGCTTTGTCCGATCAGGCGATTGCTACTTCTGGTAATTACCGCAAATATTATACAGACCCGCAAACCGGAAAAAAATATGTGCATACCCTCGATCCAAAAACCGGTTATCCGGTGCAACGACACTTGTTAAGCGCATCGGTTATTGCCGACAATTGCACCATGGCAGACGGTTATGCTACGGCCTTTATGGTGATGGGATTGGAAGCTGCCAAAACTTTTTTAAAAAAACATCCCGAATTACAGGCATTCTTGGTTTATAGTGATGACAAAGGTCATATTAAAACCTTTAAAACAAACGGAGTCCATATACTTAACTAATGCATATTTTGAGCTAGGATTATAATATTGTCAGCCGCTTTGTCCGATGTAGGCTCGTGCCCCAATAACGTTTGCAAATCTTTATAATCTTGTAACTGTCGGCTTCGACGGTCACCTTGATTTAGCTCTTTTAAAATTTTAGTCAAAATACCCGTATTAAAAGAATTTTGTAACAATTCGGGGACAATTTGACGTTGCATAATCAAATTGGGCAATGAAAAATAGTCTATTTTGACCAAATGCTTACCAATAGCATATTGCCATTGATGTGTTTTGTAAACTACAACTTGAGGCACATTAAACAAAGCTGTTTCCAAAGCGGCCGTTCCCGAGGTGACTATGGCACTATGGCTGTGTTGCAACAAGTCATAAGTATGTCCGAAAATAACCGGTATATTGCGATTGTGTAAAAAGCTTTTATAATCTGAAATATCAAACGACGGTGCACCTGATATAACAAATTGATATTCCTGAAAGTGTTCAATAACCGACAGCATGGTTGGCAACATCATTTTTAGTTCTTGCCGCCTGCTACCGGGTAGCAAGGCAATAACCGGCCGGTTGTCCAAACCGAATTTCTCTAAAAAAACATGACGGCTCAAACCTTGATGATTAGTGACGGCATCTACCACCGGATTACCGACATAAGTAGCTTGAATTTGATGTTTCTTGTAAAAATCAATTTCAAAAGGTAAAATCACCAAAAGTTTATCGATATATTTTCTTATTTGTTTAACACGCCCTTCTTTCCACGCCCACAATTTAGGCGAAATATAATAAACGGTTTTAAAACCCTTTTGTTTGGCAAATTTGGCTATTTTTAAGTTAAAACCCGGATAATCTACCAATACAACCACATCGGGGTTAAAATCAAGCAATGCTTTTTTGGTCAGCTTTAAATTATGAAATATTTTCCTGATATTTTTCACCACATCAATCACGCCCATAAACGCCATTTGGTTATAATGCACCAAAGGTGGTTGTTGTGCTACTTGTTGCATCAAATCGCCTCCTAAAAATTGAAACTTGGCCTGAGTGTCTCTATTTTTAATAGCTTTCATCAAATTTGAAGCATGTAAATCGCCCGAAGCCTCTCCGGCTATGATAAAATATTTCATAAGTGGATTAAATATTTACAAAAATACAGTTTTACTCTATTATCAACTGATCGTATTTAGGCAATTTAACTGCGTATTTCAGATTTAAAATCTTTTTTTCGCCGGGCTGTAACTGTAAACGCCATATTACTTCGCCGGTTTCGGAATTGATTTTACCTCCCGACTTTTCTATTACTTCAACCGTTACATCATTACGCACCGACACCGGCACTTGATCGTGAACTTTAATATTGACCGGCTGGTTTTTATTGTTTTTAACCGTTATTTTCCAATGTCGCATTTCCGTTCTTTTTGAGCCGATAAATTTCCGTCCGGTAAACTTGTTTTCCAATTTGCGCGTGATCTGAATACCATTATCCACGCCCAATGAAATTTGTAAAGTATCGTTGGCGGTTTGCGTGTCCAATAAGGTTTTGCCTACCGATGTACCTTCAATAAACACATTGCTTTCACCGGATAACAAATCATATTTATCCCAGTCCTTGACATAAGCAATCAAAATGGCATTGGGATTAACTTTAGGAACACTGACATATTCATAATCGGCCGGCATATCAAAATTTTTGATAGGAATCACCTTTACTTTATGTTCTGACTTTATGGTATAAGGCCTGTTTATTTTAAAACTAAGACTAGTTTGATGATTTATACGTTCTACCGGTATGGCTATATTTTTATTCGGTTTATTAGATTGAGGCAATCTATCGGGCGCACTTTCAATTTTCTCACCTCTAATTTTACCACTCAAGTGTCGTCTATGTTTTGAACCCCCAAGGGCAGTAACAACGACCGATTGCAATATTGCTTCGTCCGGAGTTAACCAGACATTTATAGGCGATTGATTGGCTATTCTTTCTTGCTGCTTATAACCGAGATAAGAGAATACTATAACCGGTGATTCCAGATTAGGCAAAACCAAATGATACTTACCGTCAAAATCTGTTGATGTGCCAATACTGGTGCCTTTTACAACGATGTTTACACCGGGCAAAGGTGAATTATCACTGGCATCATATACATAACCGGTCACTTCTTTAACTTTTGTGCCGTATACAGGCGGCATGGTTCCAAAACCTAAACGATAGGGAATTAACTTAGGCACATCGTTGGACAGACTCGGATTAGCAGACGAAAATGTCAAATGAACCTTATCCCAATCTACCTGAGTATTTTGACTGACATTAGCTTTGTAAGTTACTGCCAACGGCTTGTTAATATCATTCATACGGATAGTATAAGACGGAAACCAAGTGGCATTATCAACATTGTATTTTAATGTAAAAGATGTAGTAAAACTCTGCGGACAGGAAAGTTTGATGACTATTTCACCGCTAGGAAACACTTTTAAATCGGCATATTTTTGTAATTCTTTGCGCAGGCTTTTTTGTTTTTTTTGCAAACCTTCCAAAGCTTTTTCCTGTTTTAAAGTTTTCAATTTTAAAGCTGCCAGTTGTTTGGCGTAGTAGTCGCCCATCGACTTGACTGCAGCAACGCTCAAAGGCTGATTTTTACCTCCTATGGCTTTATTTTTTTGTAAAAAATCTATCTGTTCACGGGTAATATCTAAATGAGTTTGGGCTAACTTGATATCATCTGTCAATTTTTGATATTGGGTTTCCAAGGCCTTTAACTTAGGTGGCTTTTTAGCTTTATTTTTATAATTCAATTCATGATCTACAGACAAAATCATCAGTTGTCCCGGAGCTGTTACTTGTATGGATTTAGGATTGATAAAAGGAGATAAATTGACAAATCTGATTTCGGATTCACCTTTGGGAATCACCACCTTTTTGGTGCGTGTAATTTGGGCTTTATTTAAAAAAACACTGACATTATTAATTTTTGAATCCAGTTTTTGAATTGTAACATCTTGGGCGGTTAAACCGGATACTGTTACCAAGCTGATTATTAAAATGATAAGTTGTTTCATAATAATTATTTTTGATATAGAGGAATTTTATTTTTTATTCGGTTTTTGTCAAAACAATTCTAAAAGTAGTGCCTTGACCCAAAACCGATTTTTTGACAAAGACTTTACCTTTATGATATTGTTCTATGATACGTTTGGTCAAAGACAATCCCAGTCCCCAACCACGTTTTTTGGTAGTATAGCCCGGATGAAAAATCTGTTGAAACTTAGAAGCCGGAATGCCTTTGCCCGTATCGGAAATATCTACCAAAACATTTTGAGCGGTTTCCGAAATTTCAATATTAATTTGTCCTTGGCCATCCATGGCATCAATGGCATTTTTGACCATATTTTCAATCACCCAAGAATATAATTGCTCATTAATCAAGGCTTCGGCTTTTTCATTGCCTTTAATATGAATTTTAACCAATTTGGACGTGCGGTTTTTGATATAATTAATGGTTTTTTTTGTGATATCCATTATATTACCGTGTTCTAATTTGGGTGTGGATCCTATTTTTGAAAACCGTTGTGAAATCACATTTAAACGTTGCACGTCTTTTTCAATTTCCTCTACCGGAATATCCGGATTGTTTTCAGCTTTAAGTATTTCAACCCACCCCATAAGAGAACTCAAAGGTGTGCCTATTTGATGTGCCGTTTCTTTGGCCAAACCTGACCATAAACGATTTTCATCAGAAATTTTACCGGTGTGATAATACAAATATATAATGGCGGCAAACAATAAAAAAATAGCAACCAATATTACCGGATAATAAGTTAGTTTGTTCAACAAAGATGAATCGCCGTAATATAAGGTTTGGTATTCGCCATTACCCAAATCAAGCTTAAAATGTTTATCGGTTTTTTTAAATTGAGCCAGTTTTTTTTGAATATAAGCATTGTCCGTCCGTTCCAAATTCCGGTGAAGCACAACATTATTATCTTGATCCACTATAATAACCGGAATAGTATGATTGTTTTCCAAGATACTTGATGCCAAGTTTAGCAAATTGGGATTATCACCTTTGACTTCTAACAATTTTTTATAAGCTGATGCCAAAAGTTCCATTTTGATGCGTTCCTCTTTTTTAAACTCCTGTAAAAAACGATTGGTTTCCAATAAAGTCATTGCTAAAGCCATTAGTGTAGCTCCGATAAAAATCAGACGTTTATATTTGGAAATCAATGGTTTGATCAGCATAGTTACAAATGTATAACAAAAAAAATTATTCTACGGTGACAGATTTGGCTAAGTTACGTGGTTGATCAACGTTGCAACCGCGATAAACGGCTATGTAATAAGACAAAAGTTGTAATGGTATGGTAGCTAATAAAGGGGTAAAAGCTTCTAACGTCTCCGGTATTTCTATGACGTGATCGGCCAAATTTTTGACTTGTGTATCACCTTCGGTAACAATAGCAATAATTTTACCTTTTCGTGACTTGATTTCCTGAATATTGCTGACAATTTTTTCATATTGTCCCTTTTTGGTGGCAATAACAAATACCGGCATATTTTCATCTATCAAAGCAATAGGGCCGTGTTTCATTTCGGCAGCAGGATAGCCTTCGGCATGTATATATGAAATTTCTTTTAACTTTAAAGCGCCTTCCAGAGCTACGGGAAAATTAAAGCCGCGTCCCAAATATAAAGCATTGGTAGCATCTTTGTAAAAATGAGCTATCTGTTGGATATACAAATCGGTTTTTAATGTTTTTTCTATTTTTTCGGGTATTTGCGCCAGTTCAGACAAATACAGATTATATTCACTCATAGAAATAGTCCCTTTTTCTTTAGCTAATTTTAAAGCCATCATGGCCATAACCATAACTTGTGTCGTAAAAGCTTTGGTAGAAGCGACACCTATTTCGGGACCGGCGTGGGTATAAGTTCCTGAATCCGATTCTCGCGGAATAGACGAACCAACCACATTGCAAATAGCATAAATAAAAGCATTTTTTTCTTTAGCCAATTTAATGGCTGCCAAAGTATCGGCTGTTTCACCGGATTGTGATACAGGCATTACAATATCATTATCCTTAATAATGGGGTTACGATACCGGAATTCGGAGCTATATTCCACTTCAACTGGAATACGGGCCAGTTCTTCAAACAAATATTCGCCTACCAAGCCGGCATGCCATGATGTGCCTGCGCCTATCATAATAATCCGGTCGGCATTTAAAAATTTGTTGAGATAATTGTCAATACCGGATAATTTTATCAAGTTTTTTTCGGGCAAAACACGACCACGCATGGTATCTCTCAAAACATTGGGCTGTTCATAAATTTCTTTAAGCATAAAATGTTCGTAACCGCCTTTTTCTATTTGGTCTAAACTCAATTGCAACTCTTGAATATAAGGTAATATTTTACTGTCGTCCTTAATATTTCTGATATCCGGTTCCGCTCCTCTTTTAATGATAGCCATTTGTTCATCTTCCAAATACATGGCATTTTTTGTAAATTCAATAAACGGCGTAGCATCAGATGCAATAAAATACTCTTCCTCACCAATACCAATAGCCAAAGGACTTCCCAAACGGGCCATCACCATTTCATCAGGATTTTGTTTGTCAAACACCACAATAGCATAAGCGCCAACAACTTCGTTCAAAGCCATTTGCACCGCCTTGCCCAAGCCTACTTTTTCATTTCTCATGACATCTTCAATCAAATTGACCAGAACTTCGGTATCGGTATCACTTTCAAATTGATATCCTCTTTGGATTAAAGTTTGTTTGATGGCATCATAATTTTCGATGATACCATTGTGAACAATGACCAAATTTCCCGAATTTGAAATATGCGGATGTGCATTGATATCATTGGGCTCTCCATGTGTTGCCCATCGGGTATGTCCTAATCCTATATGACCTTCTGTCTCAGCCTTGGTTACAAACAATTGTTCCAAATCGGCTACTTTTCCTTTAGTTTTCTTACTAATTAAATCATGATTAAACAAAGCCAATCCGGCACTATCATAACCACGGTATTCCAATCGTTTTAATCCGTTAATAATAATTGGGTAAGCATTGCGATGCCCTATATATCCTACAATTCCACACATATTTATTTTTTTATAAAAACTTAAAACTTATTTAAATTTCTTTTTCTTTAACCAATTTATACACTTTATTAAAAATTTCTTTTTCTATGGCATCAAATTTTTTGTGCCGCCGTTGCATCATTACCTCTGCTACTTCTATGGCTTTATCAAAACGATAATCCGTATAAGATTGTCCGCCCCATTTAAAGGACGGAAAAAATTTGGGTTGATAACCCGCACCGAAAACATTGCTACTGACACCAACCACTGTTCCTGTATTAAACATGGTAGCTATACCGGACTTGGAATGGTCTCCCATAATCAAACCGCAAAATTGCAATCCGGTGTTTACATAATCCCTTTGAGGATATTGCCAAAGTTTAACCTTAGAATAATTATTTTTTAAATTGGAGTTGTTAGTGCCGGCTCCCAAATTGCACCATTCGCCAATTACCGAATCTCCCAAATATCCGTCATGTCCTTTATTGGCATTGCCGAAAAAGACCGTATCTTTAATTTCGCCACCGGCTTTAGTGTTAGGCCCCAAGGTCGTGCCTCCATAAATTTTAGCTCCCATTTTAATTACTGTCCCGTCCAAAGCGGCAAACGGGCCACGAATAAGGCTGCCTTCTAGTATTTTTACATTTTCACCCAAATAAACAGGACCGTCTTCCGTATTAAAAACAACGGCTTCGGCGCTTACTCCTTTAGCTACAAAAACAGGATGAGAGCCTATATGAATATTGGTTTCCGACATTTGCTGCGATATCTTATTCCGGGTAGCCAACACAAAGTCTTTTTTAATTTGCCATCCGTTTTTACTAAAAATATCATAAGTATGCCGGAGCATTTCTACCGGTTTGACATATTCTATACGCCGCCCCTCAAAATTCTGAAGTTCTTTCCAAGATAAGCGCCCTGTTCTTAAGGCAACAACATGACTTCCCGAGAGCAGTTGTTCGTTTGGTTTTAAAGAATTGATGGCATTGATTAAATCATCATCAGGAAAAACAGCAGCGTTAATATATACGTTATCTTCCTGATAAACAACAGGAAACTTTTTTTGCAAATAGGTTTCGGTTAATTCGGTAAAATGAGTATTCAAAGATGTTTCCCACTTTTCTTTTAAGGTAAAAATACCGCAACGGATTTGAGAAACAGGTCTAAAATAAGTTAAAGGCAATAAATTTTCTCTAATAGTCAGAGAATCAAACAATATAAAATTCATCGATAGAAAACAGGATATTTTTTACGGTTAATGTATTTTTTATCTACAAATGCAATGATATTACAAAAATAAGCAAAAATTATACCCAAACTATTTTTTAATTATTATTTTCGCAATAACAAAACAAATGACTGTTATGAACACACCGATTATTGCGCCGTCAATTTTATCTGCTGATTTTGCAGATATGGAAAAAACTTTTAAAATGCTCAATCAAAGTGAAGCCGAATGGATTCATTTGGATGTGATGGATGGTAATTTTGTCCCCAATATCAGTTTTGGCATGCCTGTGATTAAAAGCTTGCGCAAATTGACCAATAAAGTTTTTGATGCCCATTTGATGATTGAGCAACCTGAACGCTATATTCACAATTTTAAAGTTATTGGAGTAGATGTCCTGACAGTGCATTATGAAACCCAGGTGCATTTGAACCGCACTATTGATTTGATAAAAAAAATCGGTATGAAAGCCGGTGTCGCTCTTAATCCGCATACGCCTGTAAATTTATTAAAAGATATTATTGCCGATTTGGATTTAGTATTAATCATGTCGGTCAATCCGGGATACAGCGGACAAAAATTTATTGAACATACCTATGACAAAATATATGAAGCCAAAAACCTAATAGAAGCTTCCGGTTCCAAAGCCATGATTGAAGTAGATGGGGGTGTCAACGATCAAAATGCTCCAAAATTGTTTGCGGCAGGCGCCGACATTTTAGTAGCAGCCAGCTATATATTTAATCATGATAATCCACTTAAAGCTATTAGAAATTTAAAATATTTTGAGCAATAAGCATCTTTTAAAAACAATTGCAAATTGTTAAAACTCAACTATTTGACAATCAGATGAGTAATTAAAACGATTCAAGTTTTAACATAAATAGGTTTTATTATTGCTCTTAATTTATTAAATTTGTAGAATAAATTAAGAGTTATGTCCTATAAAGTTTACATCTTTGATAAAGCTATTACCATAACGGACAACCTTAATGAAAGCAAAACTAATGTTTACGCCTTTTCATCTATTGATTTAGATGACATTATCAATAAATTACAGACCAATATCTTACCTGAAGTTTTTTTATATCATCCTAAAATAGAAGAGGCTTGGCAGCAATTTCAAACCCATTTTGATGTGATTGAAGCTGCCGGTGGAATAGTAGAAAATGATGAAAAAAAATATCTGTTTATTTATCGTAACGGTAAATGGGACTTACCCAAAGGTAAAATGGAAAAAGGAGAATCCCCCGATGAAACTGCCATTAGAGAGGTTAAAGAAGAATGTGGCATTCAAAATATTAAAATTGAACATTTTTTATTAGACACTTATCATTTGTTTACCGAAAATAAAAAGAAACGCTTAAAAATAACGCATTGGTATAAAATGAGTGAACAAGAGAAAAGTCCATTAATACCACAGACAGAAGAAGGCATTGAACGGGTGGAATGGCTTGATATCAAAAACGATGATTTACCCTTGCATAACTCCTATGAAAATATCAAATTGTTATTTTCCGATCTAAATCAATTGAAAAGATAACTTCACAACCACTTCTAAAGCTATAAATTTTATTTTCTAATTCTTTTCAAAGCGTTTAATATCAATTTCTTTAGGTAAAGGCATGCCAAATGTCATATGTTTAAATAATTGTTTTGCGGTTGTAGGCGCCAATATAACCCCGCGGGTGCCCATTCCGTTTAATACGCCCAAATTATTATAGTTTGGATGCACACCCACCAATGGACGCCGGTCAATAACGGTAGGCCTGATACCGGCTTTTTGCAAAACTATTTTAAAAGGTTTTTGAAGCAATTGTCCCAATTTTTCTTTTAAATGTTTTCTAGCCTCAGCTGTCGGTGTATTGGTTTTATCTTCCCAATTATAGGTTGCTCCTACATAATACTGTCCTTTTTTAGCTACATTAGGAGCTATAAAAACATTTGATTTGACTATATAAGGTATTTCGGCATCTGTTTCTATCATAAGCATTTCACCTTTGGTGCCCATCAGCGGCAAATGGTTAAAAAACGGATTGTGATGCAAACCGTAGCCTTCGGCAAAGACTATTTTGCGGGCTTTGATATCTTTATATTGCACAAAATCCGAAGTAATTTGAAGTTGACTATAATCAAATTTTTCCTTACGCAATTTTCCGGTTTGTTGCAACCCATACAAAGCATCATCTAAAAGCCGGTTAACATTAACAATACCGGTGCCTTTTAAAATACCAAAACCAAAAGGTGCAGCAATGCCGTCAATTTTTTCAAAACTAATAGGCTGCATAAAGTCGCGCATTACCGGTTTATCAGAAGCAACAACCCAATTATTTTGCTCTTCAACAGAGGTAAGTTTACGGTAAATATCTATGTAATGAATGTATTTATTTTGATATGCCAGTTCGGCTTTTTGAAATTGCAATAAGGCATAAGGCAACATTTCGGCCGCTTGCCAAGCCGGTGTAAAACGTTTTAAAATAATAGGGTTAAACATGCCGCCTGCAATGCGTGTCGATTGTTGGGATTGGTTGTCAAAAACAATGAAATTTTGACGGTTTTCTTCCAGTTGTTGCATAAAAGAAAAACCGGCTACCCCAAAGCCAACAAGGATATAATCGTACATAAATAATTTTTTTCAAAAGTAGCATTTTAAGTCTATATCATTAGTGACTTTTTATACAGAAATACAAGCATTTTAGTTACACCAGTCGCAAATAGCATTAATTTATACTTTGTTGCCCTCAGCCTCATCTAATTTTTGTTGCCATTTCCAAGCATCTCTAAGAGCATCTTCCATAGTGAGCTTAGATTGCCACCCCAATTCTGAAGCAGCAAGGCTTGTATCTGCCCAAACGGCCGTTACATCACCGGGACGCCGGTCAACAATTTTGTAGTTGAGTTTTACCTTATTTACTTTTTCAAAGGCTTTGATAATTTCCATAACCGAACTGCCACGTCCGGTGCCGATATTAAATATCTCATAATTAGATTTATTTTTGTTTTGCAACAGTCTTTCCATAGCCACTACATGTGATTGTGCCAAATCAACCACATGAATATAATCTCTAATGGCAGTACCGTCTTCGGTGGGATAATCGTCTCCAAAAACGGATAATTCCTCTCTGATGCCTATAGCTGTTTGTGTTACAAAAGGAATCAAATTTTGCGGCACACCATTGGGCAATTCTCCAATATGTGCAGAAGGATGGGCTCCAATAGGATTGAAATAACGCAAGGCAATGGCTTTCATTTCCGGATAAGCATGAGTGGTATCACGAATAATTTCTTCACCAATTTGTTTGGTATTGCCATAAGGTGACAGTGCCGGTTTTACCGTTTCTTCTTCGGTAATGGGCAATTTGTCGGGCTCTCCATAAACGGTGCAAGACGAGCTGAAAATAAAATTGGAAATTTGATGCGCTTGCATTTGTTGCAAAATATAAACCAGCGTATTGATATTGTTTTCATAATACAATAGTGGTTTTTGCAAACTTTCGCCTACCGCTTTCGAAGCCGCAAAATGTATCACTCCCTGCAAATCGGGCTGGGACTTAAAAAATTGAATGACTGCCGGCTTATCACGCAAGTCTATTTGATGAAATTCGGGACGAATGCCGGTAATTTTAGCAATACCATCCAAAACTTCTATGGTAGAATTAGACAAGTTATCAATAATAACCACCTCATAACCTTTATGTTGCAGTTCTACCACGGTATGCGATCCTATAAAACCCAATCCGCCGGTTACCAATATTTTCATATACGTTTTTTTGTATCAATTAATTTGCAAACAAATTTAAGATTAATTTCTTTAAACGAAGTTTTGATTAATGAATAATTGGCATTTAATAAAAAAATAATTCGTATTTTTGTTATTGAAAAAAATAAAACTATGCAATTTTTAGTATCAAGTGACGAATTAATCAAAAATTTACAAGCATTACGAAATGTAATCAATAATAACAATACCATTCCGGTTTTAGACAACTTTTTATTTGAACTGAATAACAATTCATTAAAAATTACCGCCTCAGACTTGGAAACTACCATGACGGCAACTGTGCCTGTAGAATCTACAGAAAGCGGTAAATTTTTATTACCGGCTCGCATGCTGGTTGATACCATCAAGGCCCTTCCGGTACAACCCTTAACATTTATGTTCAACGACAATAACACCATGGACATCATCAGCGAAACGGGCAAATACAGCTTTGCATACGCCGACGCCGAAGATTATCCCAAGCCGGTTGAAATGGAAGAAGCCGACAGCCTGTCAATGCCATCGGGTGTATTGGCTGATGCCGTCAGTAAAACCATTTTTGCCACTAGCAATGACGAGTTGCGCCCGACTATGACCGGTATTTTATTCGAGTTTTCACCCGAGGGCTTAAACTTTGTTGCTACCGACGCCCATAAATTGGTCAAATACGAACGTCAAGATTTAAAAGCCGACGGCGAAACGCAATTTATCGTTCCCAAAAAGCCCTTGCAAATTTTAAAAAATTATATTGTTGGCACCGATGATGATGTTACTATCACCTATGATGATCGTAATGTCAAATTTAATTTTGATAATATACAACTTCTATCAAGATTGATTAACGGTCAGTATCCCAATTATCGTGCTGTTATTCCTACCGAAAATCCTAATGTTTTGGTAGCAGACCGTCAGAACCTGCTCAATGTAGTCAAACGGATTGCTATTTTTGCCAATAAAGCCACCCATTTGATTCGCTTGGATATTGCCGGTTCGGAATTAAAAGTATCGGCCGAAGATTTAGACTTTTCTAACAAAGCCGAAGAACGCATGACTTGTAATTTTCAAGGTGATGACATGTCTATCGGGTTCAATTCCAAATTTTTAATAGAAATGTTATCCAATTTGGATTCGGACGAAATATCACTCAATATGTCGGTTCCCAGTAAAGCCGCTTTAATCCATCCCATGGACGGATTGGAAGAAGGCGAATTTGTCACCATGCTTGTTATGCCTTTGATGCTAAACTAAACCGGATTTCTTATTGCACTTAATGAAATCATTATATAATATAGCATTGACCATTTCCGAAAATCTTTTAAAGGTTTTCGGAAATTTTTTTGGTTCTAAAGTGCATTTTTTTAAAGTCGGGCAACAACAAGTATTCAGCCGGTTAAACCAATGTTTACAAAAAGATAAACCCGTTATTTGGTTTCATGTCTCTTCGCTTGGCGAATATGAACAAGCCTTGCCTGTTATGGAAGCTATTAAAAAAGAATTTGGCAATCATCAAATAGTTTTGAGTTTCTTTTCCCCTTCGGGCTATGAAATAAAAAAAGATAAAACACCGGCCGGTTGTGTTGTGTATTTACCAATAGATACCCGTGCCAATGCTAAAAAATTTATTGACACCATTAATCCCGTTATGGTCTTTTTTACCAAATACGACTTGTGGCCCAACTATTTATACGAATTACAAAAACGACAAATTCCGGTTTATCTTATTTCGGGATTATTCAAAACCAACCATTCTTTTTTTAAATGGTCGTGGTTACGACAATCGCTTAAAGCCTTTCATCATTTTTTTGTGCAAGACCAAGTATCAAAACAAGCCTTGCAGGATCAAGGATTTGAAAATATAAGTATAACAGGTGATACACGGTTTGACCGCGTGCATCAAATTGCACAACAAACTGATTCTTTAGATTTTGTAAAAAGATTTAAAAATAATCAAAAGTTACTGGTAGCCGGAAGCACCTGGCCGTCCGATGAAAAAATTTTAGTTCCGTATATCAATACGGCATCCCATGATTTTAAAACCGTTATTGCTCCCCACGAAGTAGATGATGCACATGTAAACGGCATTTTAAAACAATTGAAAAAAAAAGCCATTCGCTATACAGATATTAAAGCGGAAACTGATTTATCAAGCTACGATGTTCTTATTTTAAACACCATCGGTTTGCTTAACAAAACTTACCACTATGCCGATATTGTTTATATAGGCAACGGCTTTGGTAAAAGCATTCATAATATACAAGAACCCGCCGTCTATGGCGTTCCTATCATTACGGGCCCGCATATTCAAAAATTTAATGAAGCCGTCGATTTAAAAAAATTAGGAGGACTAATAACCGTAACGGATTACAATTCATTAAAAAAAATATTGGATCAGCTATGGCAAAATGACCATTTAAGAACAAAAAAAGCATCCACTACTAAAACCTATGCTCTGAAAAATATAGGTGCTACTGAAAAAATTATCCGTTATTTAAAAAATCAACAATGATCAATTTATATTTACACGGACTCAATAGCACCAATGTCAATGACCGCACCGCTTGGTTGCAACAATACGGCAAACTGTTTCACCCCTTGGTTTCATATAAAAATTTACCTGCTACATTTCAATATCTGGATCATTTGGTGCGACGATACCGGCCACAAGTGATTATCGGTAGTAGTATGGGAGGCTATATGGCTTTTCATTTGGGACAATATTATCATATACCGACCATTTTGCTCAATCCTGCTCTAATTATGACTAATATTATTAAACCGGACAATCGTTTAATGGCCGGCGATAGCATGCATCATATCAGTATAGGCATCAAAGATGAGATTATACCTCCGGTCACTACCAAATTACTTTTAAACAAATGGCAAATTCCTCATAAAATTTATGAATACGATATGGGACATGAAACCCCTATTGAAACTTTTAAAGAGGTCTGCTTAAAAAGCGGTTTGTTCAAAAAAATTTTTTAATACCAAAAAGAAACGAAATATTGAACTAATTTGTATGTCGTTTTGGTATAATCCGGTAGCGCCATTCAAAAATTATCCATCTGCCCGGCATTTGCACATAGGACAAATCATTGTATTTTACATCAAAAAGATTTTCAATAGACAATCCCAAACGGCTTTTGCCGATTTCTTTATTGAGTTTTAAATTGACAACAGCATAAGGTTTATAATCAAACAAGCGGTATTGATTGTCGATATAGTTCAAATATTGACCTTCACGATTTTTATAAACAGCCGTCCATTGCAAATTTGTATCAAACAAAAACCGGTGTGAAAGTGATATATTAAATTTATGTTTTAAATAATCTAAAACATATTTTGAGATAACTTGCTCGTTGTCACCCTTTTCCATATACAAAAAAGCATAAGATAAAGCGGCTTTTTTGATAAAGCCTTTGTTAAAACGGTGTTTCCACGATACTTCTAAACCGTAAGTTTGCAAGCGGGTTAAATTTTGCGGTTGCCATTTGTCCTTAACCCGGTATTTAATCCAGTCAATCGTATTATTGGCATTTCTCAAAAAAACAGCGGCTGTAATATAATTTTGCAGGTCAAAATATTTGGTTCCCAATTCGTAAGTTACAGCCTGCTCAGGTTGCAAGGCAGGATTGCCCATATTGGCCGGTCCTTGATAATACAAATCCGTAAAAGTGGGCAACCGGTAGGCTGAATTGATATTAAAATAATGTGTCATGTGTGCTTGACGATAGTTAATATAAGCACCACCGCTCATTTGCAAATCATATTGACGGCTATATAATACATTTAAACCGGCGCCAATCGCTATTTTTTGCCATTGCTTGACTTGGTTTAACTGCGCTTCGAAATATGTGCGACTATCCGATTTGGTATAGACAATTCTTTGATCAACTCTGATAGGTTCAGGTAAATCTTCTCCTAATTTATTACTCCAAATACGCTCGTTCTCAATACTTAAATTGATATAAGTATGACCATATTTTGATACAATGCTCATATTCAATCCGCCACCGGCATTTTGTGTTTTATGATAATTATGCCCTTTGTAATACACTCCCGGAGCATATTGTGCCGTATCCTTATCATGAATAAAAAAGCCATTGCGATATTGGTAAACACTCTCTCTAAACAGTTGAAACTCATCATAATGCAATTTATAATGCACTTCCGGTTTAAGCACAAATTTTTTGCCTGTTTTAGTAAACAGACTGATAAAATAACCATGAGTTTTTTCAAACTGCCAAGGATATTTGGCCGTATAGAAACTATTGGCGCCAAAATCTTTCTGATGGTAACCGGCTTGTAGGTTCAATGGAAAGCGTTCATGGTCAAAATGCAAATTGACAAAATCCTTAATAGTATAAAAATCGGTGTTGTTGATATCCGTATTAGTTAAATACCCACCGGATCTTTGATAGGTAAATCCGTTATAAACCGAAATTTTTCCTAACCGGTGCGACAAGCCGAAATCGGTTTTCAAATAATTATATTGGCCTGCGTTAAATTGGGTATAAGCCTGTTCATGCTCCGGTTTTTTAGTAATAAAATTAATAGCCCCGCTGTAAGCATTGACTCCAAAACTCTGCCCGGAGGCGCCTTCCAAAATTTCGATACGGTCTATCATGCTCAAATCAATAGGCAAATCCAAAACATGATGTCCGGTTTGGGGATTATTAAGCCTGACACCGTTAAGCAATACCAATACCTGGTCAAAATTACCGCCACGAATACTGATGTCAGATTGCACCCCTTTACTACCGCGACTTCTCATATCGATGCCGGCTACTAAATTCAAAACATCATCAATACTTTCTACAGCGCTTTGTTGTATATCACGTGCCTTTATCACACGGATTGTTTTGGGCAGACGTTGCATGGTGTTTGAAATACCATGAGTAACTATTTGTAATGTGTCAAGCAATTCATCACCTGCTTTATTTTGATTTTGTGCATCTGCAAACCACACAATAAACCAAGATAAAAATGTCCAAAAATATTTCATATTCATCAATCAAATTTTCGGATGGCAAGATAAAAAGTTTCATTTAATAAAATGATTTGTATAGTAATTTTATATTACCAAATTCATAATTATATAAAACAACTATAACTTAAAGTGGTGAAATACCTGTTGCATACCTCAGGGAAGTTTTTAGCTACTATAATAAAACATAAAAGGACGCAAACAAATTAAGAATATGAATGAAGCTTAATACGCCTTTTTTTAATACGTATTAGTATTCCCAGCACAACAAACACTTGCCCATATACCAATATTTTTTGATATATGGTTTTTATTTGCAACAGTGATATTGCCGAAATATCCATATCTTTTATAAGATAATAAAGAACAAATCTTAATAATAAAAGTATGTTAAGAAAAACCAACAAGTAAAAAATAACGCGATATTGATCTTTATTTATAAAAAAGGTCAATAACAATTGGGCTAAAATAAAACCGTAATAAGCCAACATACCGGCCTTTATATGATTTGCAAAACTAACATCTACAGGAAAGAAACCTATAGCTGCATAACCTAAACCTGAAAGAATACCTAAGAAAAGTATTAATTTTCTTACCAACTTATGATTGATTAAAAATCCGGTTAAATAAAAATAAAAAACTACCCCGACACCAATCAACAACATACTCAAAGAATAAAATAACCAAAAGGGGTTGTCCATGCCGTTATAAAATACTACACGCCCTAAATCACTTAAATAGTTCAAATCAAAAACATAGGACGCTGTTTGCGCGTTTAAAGCATTACCCCCTTCATATAAATACATTAATACCAATGTAGTAAAAAAATATTGAACTAAAGTAAATATAGCTATATCTATCAAATTTCTTCTAAAAAAACTCATCTATGCTTTTATTTTTGCAAGGTCGAATTTAGTAAAATTTCGGCAGCTTCAAAAGCTGTAATTTGGTTATTTTCTATTTTTTTTATCAAATCTGCCAATAACATTTTTGTCTTTTCATCTTCAAAAAAACGGTTTTGTAAGGTTTGATTAATGGTTTCATAAAGCCAAAACTTATTTTGTTCCATTCTGTTCTCTTTAAAAAAATCATTATTTTGCATCTGCTCGATATAAGCATTAATTACATTGGCAACATCAACAATACCCTCTTGATATAATGCACTTGCCAGCATCACTTTGGGCATCCAACCACCCGGCTTGGGCGGATAAAAATGCAAAGCGGTTTCAAAAGCTTTTTTGGCCAAACGGGCTGGCTGCAAATTGTCCCCTTCGGCTTTATTAATAACAATAAGATCTGCCATTTCTATTATCCCGCGCTTGATACCTTGTAACTCGTCACCGGCACCGGCAAGTTTTAATAACAAAAAGAAATCAACCATAGAATGCACCATAGTTTCCGACTGTCCAACGCCTACGGTTTCAATTATAATCCTGTCAAAACCTGCCGCTTCGCACAACAAAATGGTTTCTCTCGTTTTTCGGGCGACCCCTCCCAAGTGATTGCCGGAAGGACTGGGCCGGATATAAGCATTGTCATCTCGAGACAATAGTTCCATCCGTGTTTTATCTCCCAATATACTCCCCTTTGACAAACTACTACTTGGATCAATAGCCAAAACCGCCACTTTATGACCTTGCTTTGTATAATACCGCCCCAAGCTTTCTATAAAGGTGCTTTTGCCAACGCCCGGCACACCGGTAACTCCAATGCGCACCGATTGGCCGGCATAAGGCAAACACTTTTTAACCACCTCTTGTCCCAAAGCAAAATGCTTGGGGTGACTGCTTTCAATTAATGTAATAGCACGGCTTAAAGCTATTTTATCGCCTGACATTAATTGTTTGACCAATAAGTTCAAATCCGGCAACACCCGTTTTTTCAATCCACGCTTTGTCAGTGACGGATTAAGCCTCGGGGTATCCGGCACACCGGACACTTCTGTTAAAGCTGATTTATGTTTAGGCTTTTTCATAATTAACTATGCCATAAATTTACAAAAAAAATTAAATCAAAATTTGCTTAATCTTTATATGATTAGATTGATTTCACTATTTTATTAATGTATCTTTGTTATTTAAAAAGCAATAATTATGAACAAGAAAGTTATATTGATGATTTTAGACGGATGGGGTATCACACAAGACCCCAAAGTATCGGCTATTGCTCAGGCTAACACCCCTTTTATAGATAAATTATTACAAGAATATCCACATGCAAAATTATATACATCGGGAGAAAATGTCGGTTTGCCGGAAGGTCAAATGGGTAATTCGGAAGTAGGACATATGAATTTAGGTGCCGGGCGAATTGTTTATCAAGATTTGGTTAAAATAAATAAAGCCATAAAAGACGGTAGTTTCTTCGAGAATAAAGTTTTGACCGGCGCATTTGAATACGCCAAAAAGAATGGTAAAGCCGTGCATTTATTAGGCTTACTTTCTAACGGCGGAGTCCATTCTCATATTGACCACCTCAAAGCTCTGGTTGATATGGCCAAAAAATATAATGTGCCTGCTTATATTCATGCATTTATGGACGGACGTGATGTCGACCCCAAATCGGGCGTTAATTTTTTAAAAGACATACAAGAATATATCAAAGACACACCTGTAAAAATAGCTTCGGTCATCGGCCGTTACTATGCCATGGACAGAGACAATCGTTGGGAACGCGTCAAAAAAGCTTATGATTTATTGGTTAAAGGTGAAGGCAAACCTGCCTCCGATTTGGTAAAGGCCGTAGAAGAAAGTTACCAAGATGGTGTTACGGATGAATTTATACTGCCTATCATTCATGTAAACGAAAAAGGACAGCCTATAGCAACCATAAAACCCGGCGATGCCGTGATATTTTACAATTTTAGAACCGACCGCGGACGCGAACTGACCAAAGTTTTGACCCAAGAGGACATACCACAATATGACATGCATACCTTACCCTTGTATTTTGTTACCATGACTATTTATGACGATAACTTTAAAGGTATTAAGGTGGCTTATCCCAAGGAAGATTTAAAAGATACTTTGGGCGAATTGGTTTCTAAAGCCGGTAAAAAACAAATCCGTATTGCCGAAACCGAAAAATATCCGCATGTAACTTTTTTCTTTTCAGGTGGCAAAGAAAAAGAATTTACCGGTGAAAAACGGATCTTAATTCCTTCCCCCAAAGTCGCTACTTACGATTTAAAACCAGAGATGAGTGCCAATGAGGTCACCGAAGCTTTATTACCAGAAATTGATAAAGAAGCTGCCGATTTAATCGTATTAAACTTTGCCAACGGTGACATGGTCGGTCATACCGGAGATTTTGAAGCCGCCAAAAAAGCAGCCGAAACCGTTGATAAAAATGTAGAAAAAATAGTCAATGAAGCTTTGAAACACCATTACAGTATTATTATCTTAGCGGACCATGGCAATGCCGAAAATATGATCAATCCCGATGGCACACCCAACACGGCTCACACTACCAATCCGGTACCGGTGATATTGATTGACAAAGATTTAAAACCAAAATTACATGACGGTATCTTGGCCAATGTGGCGCCAACTATACTCAAACTGATGGGCTTAGAAAAACCGGACGAAATGACGGAGGCGTTATTTTAAAATCTTATAGTTTATAAGACTGTTTCAAAAGATGTTAATTGTTCAAGTAAAATTGAAAACTTTTATAAAATTCAAAATTAATCAAGCAATATTTTTTTAATCAATATAGCCTTATTATTTAATTGAATCCGGACCAAATATAAGCCTTTAGGTATAAATGATACATTGATACCTAAAGGTATATACTTTTGAGTCGTTAAAAGTTGTCCCTGCATATTGATAATGCTTATTTGTGCAACGGACAATTCCGTAGGACTTTTCACTTGCAAATACCTGTCTTTAACTATTAGTTTTATACGATTTGTATTGGCAAAACCATCAATATAGGCCGGATCTTGTGCCAGCCAAAGCGTGGCATTGAGCATTAATTTTCTATGAGAGCCGTTACCTTCATCATACCAACCGTTGTAAAGATTATCATGTGTATCTCCGGTACCGTCATCGGCCGGCGAACTATCTCCGATAGCCACCACACGTCCATTGCCATATTCCGCAGCGGCAAATAAAGTAATATTGGTGCCTTGTTTAAAAATAAGTCCGGTTACCGAAGTATTATCTCCGGGAAATAAACTGATGCTGGTGCCACCATGCAACTCCAAAGCTGTTACATCACCAAAATAACCATGTAAAACAGGATTGCCGGGCAAATTGGCTATACTATAAGTGGTAGTAGAAAAGTTTTCATAGTCAAACAATAACCCGAAAGGATTGCCTAATACCGAATTGTTTTGCATCAAATCATTCCACACATCCACAGAATCGACTCCATCACCATTTCTATCAGAACGATCATGATCAGAAGTCATAAACAAACCGCCACCATTGGCAACAAATTCCATGATAGCTGTTTTTTCATCGGCAGTAAATAAAATGTTAGGCTCGGTTACTATAAATACATCATAATATGACAAATCTTGCGGATTGCCGGCGTCTCCATAAGTGATGGCTCCGTCATAAGGCAATGTCTCTACCTGATAACCGTATTGCACCAACTCGATGCCCCAAGCGGAATTGGCGCCTGTCCAATAGTCTTCTTGCGTGTTTGCCGTCACTGTTGATTGATCGGGCGTAGGGAACCGTTGCGGATTGGCTTCTCTCCCTCCAATATAAGGATTGGGATTATAACCTAAATTAAAAGCGTCGGCATCTATTATCCAATCGGCATTGTTAGCCGTTTCGGCTTTGGTAGCATCAAATAGCACTTTAATCTGTGCTTGTGTATAAATTGAGGTTAAAAACCACAAAATAAATACTAATTCTTTCTTCATAAATCGTTTATTTAAAAGGTATGCCATATAAATCAAACTCCTGTGCATCAGTAATTTTTATATTGATAAATTTGCCAATTTCAATCGGGTATTGTGTAGCATCAACCAAAACTTCGTTATCTACTTCGGGACTGTCATATTCGGTTCTGCCTACATAGTAGTTGCCCTCTTTTCGGTCAAAAATACATTTATATATTTTACCGATTTTTTGTCTGTTTTTGTCAAAAGAGATTTGGCTTTGCAAATTCATAATTTCTTCTACCCTTTGTTGTTTTACCGCTTCGGGAACATCATCGATTAATTTTCCGGCATGTGTATTTTCTTCATGAGAATAGGTAAAAACACCCAAACGGTCAAATTGGGTATCGGCAACCCATTGTTTGAGTTCTTCAAATTTTTCTTCGGTTTCGCCCGGATAACCGACTATCAAAGTCGTCCGGATTGCCACATCAGGCACCTGTTGTCGCAGTTTACGAATTAAATCTTCCGTTTTTTGACGCGTATGTCCCCGGCGCATTGACTTAAGGATATCATTGTTGATATGTTGCAAAGGAATATCCATATAATTACAAATCTTATCTTCTTGGGCAATGGTTTCAATAACTTCTTCCGGAAATCCGGTGGGAAAAGCATAGTGCAAACGTATCCATTCTATACCGTCAACTTTTACCAATGCCTTTAATAAATCATTTAGTCGCCTTTCTCCATAGATATCCAATCCGTAAAAAGTCAAGTCTTGGGCAATTAAAATTAGTTCCTTAACTCCTTTGGCTGCTAATTTTTCGGCTTCTAAAACCAGACTTTCTATGCTACGCGAAATATGTTTGCCTCTTATCATCGGAATGGCACAAAACGAACAAGACCGGTCACAGCCTTCGGATATTTTCAGATAGGCATAATGTGTAGGCGTGGTCAATTTGCGTTCACCAATCAATTCGTGTTTGTAGTCCACACCAAATTCTTGCAGCAGATTAATCATGTCGTGCGTGCCAAAATATTGATCAACTTCCGGAATTTCTTCCGGCAATTCTTTTTTGTAACGTTCGCTTAAACAACCGGTTACATATACTTTTTCAATACGACCGTTTTGTTTGTCATTGATGGCCGCTAAAATGGTATCAATAGATTCTTGCTTGGCATCATGTATAAAACCACAGGTATTGATGATGACAATATCACCTTTATCGGCATTATGAGTTACCTTATACCCGTTGTATTGCAACTGCCCCATTAAGTTTTCACTGTCATAAACATTTTTGGAGCAACCCAAAGTAATGATATTGATATTTTTTGATTGATTTTTTACTTTCATTTAATAATATACTTGGCTTACAAAATTACGGCATTTTCCGGTTGGTCTGTGTCAGACAAATGTTAAATATGAAAATTTGATTAATTCTCTTAAAATATACGTTTTCAATAAATTATAAAGAGTTGTTTTTAATAAAAAACGAAATTACTTGACAATGGCATGTATTTTTTTGTATTTTTGCAAAGTATTTCCTGCCGGTTGTTAATTGGTAGGAAATCTTTTTTATTATTTTTTAAAACTAATTGATTATGAGCAAAATAGTATATTTAACTCCCGAAGGACTGCAAAAATTGAAAGATGAATTGGAGTATTTGAAATTTACAGAAATGCCTGAAATTACCAAACGGATTGCCGAAGCCAGAGATAAAGGAGATTTGTCAGAAAATGCCGAATATCATGCTGCCAAAGAGGAGCAGGTGCGCGTCAACAACAAAATACATGAGTTGCAAATAACTTTGTCTAATGCCCAAATATTAGATGATAAGGATTTGGATGCCTCTAAAGTGCTTATCTTTTCAACGGTTAAAATTAAGAATTTGAAAACCGGCAAAGAAAAAACTTACACTTTAGTATCTGCTAATGAAGCCGACCCCTTGGCAGGTAAAATTTCGGTGGATTCGCCCATTGGCAAAGGTTTATTGGGTAAAGAAGTCGGTGATATTGCCGAAATTCAAGCCCCTGCAGGTTTGTTAAAATTTGAAATTTTGGAAATTAGCAGATAAATTATTAACCAATATAATACAAGAGGCTGTCTCAAAAGGCATTGTCTCAATGAGAAACCTGAAGTGCTATTAATATTTGTTGTTGAAAATCAACAGATTGCCACTTCGTTCCTCATCGCAATGACAACAAAAATTTACTTTTGAGACAGCCTCTTTTTGATTTTATTGTTTAAGCTTTACATAACCTTCAATCAGTTCATCAACTATTTCGGGGTTGGTCAAAGTGGAAGTATCACCAAAATCGGTTGAACCTTCTACAATTTTTCGTAAAATACGTCGCATAATTTTTCCTGACCGCGTTTTTGGCAAGCCGTTTACAAATTGGATTTGATCGGGCTTGGCAATAGGACTGATGAGTTTGGCAACCGCTTTAACGAGTGAGTTACGTAATTCGTCGTCCAAATTATCCGGCTTATCAGGCGCGACTACATAAGCATAAATACCCTGACCTTTAATAGGGTGCGGCATACCTACTACAGCCGATTCGGCAACCAACGGGTGTTCGTTTAAAGCGTTTTCTATTTCGGCAGTGCCCAAGCGGTGTCCCGAAACATTGATAACATCGTCAATACGACCTAAAATACGATAATAGCCATCTTCATCGCGTTTGACTCCGTCGCCGGTAAAATAAAGTCCCGGGAAAGTGCTAAAATAAGCCTCTTTATAACGCTTATGGTCACGCCAAAGCGTGCGCGCCATGCCGGGCCAAGGAAACTCTATACAGAGATTACCTTCCACGTTTTTTCCATATATTTTTTTACCGTCATTATCGACTATGACCGGACGAATACCGGGTAATGGCAAAGTGGCATAAGCAGGTTTGGTTGGAATAATCCCCGCCAACGGACTAATCATGATACCGCCGGTTTCTGTTTGCCACCACGTGTCAACAATAGGACAACGGCCTTTACCGACATGATCATGATACCAGTGCCAGGCCTCTTCATTGATAGGTTCACCAACTGTTCCCAACACCCGTAAGCTTGGCATTTCATAAGGATCAACCCAGTCTTCGCCTTCTGCCAACAAGGCTCTAATGGCAGTTGGTGAGGTATAAAATTGATTGACTTTATGTTTTTCTATAATTTGCCAATACCTATCCGGCTTGGGATAAGTAGGAATACCTTCAAACATTATACTTGTTGCTCCCTCTAAAAGCGGCCCGTAAATAATGTATGAGTGTCCGGTAATCCAGCCGATATCTGCAGCACAAAAGTAAATATCACCGGGACTGTATTGAAACACATTTTTAAAAGTATAAGCGGCATAGACCATATAACCACCCGTGGTGTGCAATACCCCTTTGGGTTTGCCGGTTGAACCGCTGGTATAGAGAATAAATAAAGGATCTTCGGCATCCATTACAGTTGCCTTGTATTCGTCAGGGCTGTTTTGCATCAAATCGTGCCACCAAAAATCTCTATCTGGTTTCATTTCTACATGTTCACCGGTGCGTTTGACAACTATCATTTTTTCTATGGTATCAGACATTTCCAAGGCTTCGTCGGAGGTTTGTTTGAGCGGAATGGTCTTCTTACCCCGGTAGCCGCCATCTGCCGTAATGAGTATTTTAGCTTCTGCATCGTTGTTACGATCTGCCAGAGCTTTGGCCGAAAAACCTGCAAATACAATGGAATGTATAGCCCCAATGCGCGCACAAGCCAACATAGCAATAGCCAACTCGGGTATCATGGGCAAGTAAATGGCAACACGGTCACCTTTTTTAACACCTAAATTGGTCAATACATTGGCAAACTTATTGACTTCCTTGTAAAGTTCTTTATAAGTATAAGATTTACCCGGCTCATTGGGGTCATTAGGTTCCCAAATAATGGCTTTTTGATCACCGCGTAAAAACAAATGTCTTTCAAAAATATTTTCTGTTATATTGAGCTTTCCGTCTTTAAACCAGGTTACCTTAGGCTCTTTAAAATCCCATTCCAAGGTTTTGTGCCATCGTTTGTGCCAATAAAAAGTCTCGGCAATATTTGACCAAAAACCAACCGGATTGGCTATACTTTTTTGATATTCATGCAAATAACCACTAAGGGTAGAAATTTTAGGAATCATAGTAAAGTGTATTTTGTTAAATTAGAAAATAAAGATACTAATTTTAATTCAAAACGAAAAAAATGTCATGCACAACAATTAAAATATCATTTATTTAACAGTAATATTAATGAAATTAAACACCGGCAAAATGCAATATGAAATAAAAATGATATTTTTGAATTTAAAATTTAAAAAATGAATGAATTAATACATTTTTTTACCGATCCTTATCAAAACACACCTACTATTTATATTGTAATTGAATTTGTAGCCATGGCATTCGGTATAGCCAGTGTTTTATTTGCAAAAAAAGAAAATATTTTGGTTTATCCGACAGGCATTATCAGCACGGCACTTTATGTTTATTTGCTTTCAAAGTGGCAAATGTATGGTGATTTGATTATCAATATATATTATACCCTGATGAGTATTTACGGCTGGTGGTTATGGAGTAAAGTAGTTGATGAAAAAACGAAAAAACACATACCTATTACTACTTGCAACAGGAACGATTGCTTAAAAGCTTTGGGAATATTTGTTTTTACGTCGGTATTTGTCATCTGGGTTTATCGCCATTTTAATGTTATGCCGAACGAACTGGGTTTTTCGGAAAGTGTAGCTTATACCTGGCAACACTTATCCACAGGAAAACTGTCGGAAATTAGAAAAATAACACCGTTTTTAGACACATTTACCACCGGAGCAGCTTTTGCTGCCATGTGGCTGATGGCAAATAAAAAACTGGAAAGTTGGCTGTTTTGGATTATCGTCAATATAGCTTCAGTGCCTTTATACTTAATTAAAGGTTACGGTTTTACGGCTATTCAATATACTATATTTTTAATTTTGGCTTTTCAAGGCTATAAAGAATGGCAACAACATCTGCAAAAAAAATAACGGAATACTTGTTGCTTACAACAAATTAGTTTTAAATTTACAACATGAATAAAAATGAGATAAGAGAAAAACTCCGGCAAAAACCATCAAATGTAATTAAAGTAGTGATGTTCGGGCCGGAATCTACCGGCAAAACCACCCTTTCGCAACAATTGGCACGCTACTACAATACGGTTTGGGTGCCCGAATATGCCCGTGATTATTTACAAAACAAATGGAACAACGAGCGTAAAACCTGCGAACAAAAAGATTTAATTCCTATTGCTATTGGACAAATGGCATTGGAAAACGACTTGGCAACAAAAGCCACCGATGTGCTGTTTTGCGATACCGATTTGCTCGAAACCAAAGTATATTCAAAAGAATATTATGGCGGATATGTCGATCCGCTACTCGACGAAGCCGCCCGAAACAACGACTATGACTTGTATTTTTT
>JAMOMQ010000098.1 GCA_027066995.1 Flavobacteriales bacterium | reverse complement strand
ATATTTTTAATTTTAAATTCTTAATTTTTAATTGCTAAGGAGGGCGTTCCCTTCCGTCAACCAGCCGCCCAAGGTTCGCGGGCGGGTGTTTCGCTTGTAGTCACATCCACAAAAACACACAAAAAATAATAGGCTCTATGAGCTTCCGTTGGTCGCTATATTTCCTATATTTTTGTCGTGTTTTGTGTTCTGTGAGCTACCGCTTCACCCCCTAACGCAAGGGTGTTAGTAGCAATTTTCGATTCTTTTAAGTTTGAAATAAGTAAAATTTAAAACTGCAAATCCAATAATTTTGCTTTGATGGTTTTATATATTTTACCATCAATAGCCAAATCTATGATTTCAAAATACACTTTTGCTTGTGCAGTTGAGAGCTGCGATTTTCCATTTTGATAGCTTTCCAATTTTAGTTGATAAGCTCCAATACTTTCCGACGGACTTTTTTCTTCAAAATTTAGCAATTTGCTATGAACAATCCGGATACTGTCAGCATTTTTTAACAATTTTGTTTGCCAAACTTTTTCACTGTTTTCCGGATTTACCCATAACTTACGTGCATATTTGTCCATATAAGATTGATAATCCTTTGGGCTATCCGGGTTATTGGCGGCTGAAATCATATCAAAAAACTGTTGTGTTTTTTGTTGGGCAATGATATCAAAATCTTGTGCAGTAATGTCTTTTTCCATTTCATTATTTTCATCGACAGCAGGTTTGTCCTGACCAATATGTTTATCAAAACGTTCCAATTGGGTAGTATCTACGGATTGGCGTTGGGCTTTTTCCGTATATATATTTTCACCGCCGCCGGCACAAGCCGACAACAATAATATGGTCCAAAATATAACTATATAACTTTTCATAAATCTTTTTTTAGGGCAAATCGCAATTTGACAATTTGTCCGTTTTTATAAGCAATTTCCAATATTTTAATATGCCTGATCAATCCGTTTGGAACACACATTTGTGCTATAAAATCTTCTTTTTCATACAATTCAATTCCCTTTTGCTTACCAAACCATTGTTGATAAATTAAAGCATCAGGCGCTATTAAAGCAGCCAATCTTTCTCTTCTTTTTTGCCAATTTTGTGTGTCCGAATCCGAATAATGTTGCAACAGTAACGCAATAAAATCATTTTTTAAAACAATGTTTTCACGGTATGGATTTTCCGTAATATTTCTCGTGATGATGATGTCTTTATAATAAGGCGATTCCAAGCGCAATTGTATCTGTGACAATCCGGCTTTAAGCTGTAAACAATTACCTTTTAGCGGTATTTGTTTTTCCGTTTCGTTAGGCAATAGCCAAGTAACTTTTACCTCATTTACAGGCCGGTTGTTTTCATCGGTTAAACAAAATTGCACTTCTTTGTTTGAATATGTATGCCATACAAATCCCAATCCAATTAAAGCAAGTAGCAGCATACCGAATGGCAACCATTTTTTTAAAGATTGACCGGTTTGTTTAAAACCCGAATGTTGTTGCATAAAATCCGCCCAGTTTTGATAACCTGCATATTGCGACAGCAAATTTAGCATATCTATGCGGGGTAATTTTTGTATATCGTTTCTAAAATAATTGTAAAACCACTTTTCGCTTACGCGACCTTTTACTTTGTGGCGTAGATCTTCTTGAAAACGAACAATATCATCGCCTTTCCACTGCGAGATGTGAGGAGAAAGTGCAGTATTTTCCTTTAAAAAAGTTTCAGCTACTTTTTGTTTCAGCAGGTCAAATAATATTTTTTCTTTTTCAGTCAAATTAATTACACGTTGATTATCAGCAAGATAGTAATTTACAAAACTTTTACAAAGGACTTACAAAGTCAATGCAAAAATCATTCCTGTTTTGGTTTTAGGTTTGTGATGTGATTAACAACAATTGCTTTGATAAAACAAAATTATAATCCAAAAATACGAGATAATATGAACACTGCACATTTACTAAACAGCTATTTACTAAAATTTGCTTTTGCCTTTTTATTATTGACGGCTTGTCAAAATACTGCCGAGATGGAAAGTCTGTCCGGTAAAGATATGGTGGCGGAAGTCGAGGCAGATGCGGAAGAACCCGAAACGGCTGAAATAGCAGATGCCGGTCTTAACAAACAGGCGGATTATATCCGGGAATCGTCAGAAAATCCTTTGGAAAAACCCAAACGCATCAAAACAGCACAAATTCGTATTCAAACAGATAGTTTGTCATTGTTGCGTGACAAGATTGAAGTTTTAATGCACCGTTAT
>JAMOMQ010000097.1 GCA_027066995.1 Flavobacteriales bacterium | reverse complement strand
AATAAAATAAGCTGCCAATCCGTGTAATTTGTTTTCCAAGTATTGCAAAGGCGATCGCACTTCTTGGGTGGCATCACCCAAAAAATCGATACAATTCATCTCTTCTTTGCTCAATAAATGCTTGTGCGACAAACCTGAATTGGTCATAATACCGGCTTTTACAAAATCCAGTTTTTCGGTATAATCTTTAATATTGATACGCTTTTTAATGGGAATGGTCAGTGCCAACAAAATACCGGCAATAGTCGGATGAATCCCCGATTTTAAAAAGAGTAACCAAACGATAATACTCACTATAATACCAATAGAAAAGTGATATTTTACCTTATGAAAATATATCCCCAAAGCCAAAATCAACAATATGGCATATAACAATAAAGACCAATGAATACCATGACTGTAAAACAATGCAATAACTAAAACCGCCGCCAAGTCGTCAATAATGGCAAAGGCAGTCAAAAACACTTTTAAACTTAACGGCACACGACTGCCCAACAGCATTAAAACCGCCAAAGCAAAAGCTATATCCGTAGCCATCGGAATACCCCAAGCATGTGCGGTTGCGACCTCATCATTTAGCAAAATATACAAGCCGATAGGCACAACAATACCACCTAAAGCTGCTATAAACGGAAAAATGGCTTTTTTGGGCGAATTTAGCTCTCCGGCCAACAGCTCCCGTTTGAGCTCTAAACCTATTAGAAAAAAGAAAATAGCCATCAATCCGTCGTTGATCCATAATATCAAAGCTTTTTTGATTTCAAAATCGCCAATGGAAAAACCTATGGGAAAATTCCAAAGTCTTTGGTAATACCACGCATAATCGGAATTAGCCCAAATAAGTGCTAAAATGGTCGCACCAAATAATAATATACCGGCCAAACTTTCTGTCTTGACAAATCTTTGAAACGGACTGATAATGGTTTTAATCATAATAGAGGCAATAATAAATTACGAAATCGTTAATGGCTATGCCCACCTTCACCGGCACCAACTAAAAAGAAACCGCCTTTGGCCAAAATAACATCTCCTTGTTTGATTTGACCGGAATGAATACGAATTTTACCGTTTTCCTCTTCAAAAGTTTGGACATCAACCGGCTTAAATTCATAATCATTTTCGTCTTGTTTTACCAATTTTAAAACGACACTGTGTTCTCCGTCTTTAATAACGGCACTTGCCGGAACAGCTAATCCGGATTGCTTGCCTATGGCTATTTGTGCTTCAATATACATGCCGGCTATAAATTGAGGATGCGGCTCATTCAAATGTCCGTGCACTAATATAGAACGGGTTTCAGGATCAATTTCTCTACCAATCAATTTCACATAACCGGTATATTTTCTTTTTTCAACCCCCGGCACTGTATAAATAATGGGTTGTCCGGCTTTTACTTTCATAATATTTTTTTCAAAAACACGAAGCTCCAAGTGCATGTGGTCATTATTGATAATCTCCATAATTTTATCATTTTCGTTAACGGCACTACCCTCGGTAACAAAAAGTTTCGAAATATAACCACTAATAGGCGCATACAAATTGATAGTAGCCGTCATCTTTCCGTTTTCTACATTGACAGGATTGATGTGTAATAAAAACAACTGCTGTTTTAGTGCATTATAATTGGCTTTGGCATTCAAATATTGTCTTTTGGCTTGTTGCAACTTTTTTTGAGACACCACTTTTTGAGCCGCCAACTGTTGCTGACGTTCATATTCTTTACGGGCAAATTCCCAATTGTCTTTGGCTTTTAAATAATCTTGTTGTAATTGGATATAATCAGGATCGGTGATTTGCACCAATAATTGACCTTTTCTGACTTTATCTCCGACAATAAATTTAATATTTTTAATTTTTCCGGACATATAGCTACTAACCACAGCCTTGTTAGACGGCGGCACATCTAAAGCACCTTGAGCCGTAATTTTGCTAAAAAAAGTATCTACGGACACTTTTCCCAATTGCATTTTATTGTGTTCAAATTGTTTTTTACTGACAATTAACAAATCATCAGAATGTTTTAATTCTTTAACAGTCGCAGATTCGTTTTTATTGTCGTTTTTGGGTTCATTACAAGACAATAATAACAGACTTGATAATGATAAAATGGTTATAAATAAAGGTTTGTAAGATATTTTCATTTTTTTATTTTTTAATTGCATTATTAATAAATAACGGTGTGATTTGCTTATGGTTAATTGTTTTTATAAACAAAATATTTATATTCAATTACTTTTTTATTGTATTG
>JAMOMQ010000096.1 GCA_027066995.1 Flavobacteriales bacterium | reverse complement strand
CCACCAAACAAAAAGCGGCAGCTTATCCCAAAGTGGTTATTGTTTGCTATTCCGGGCAAATGGCTTCTTATGTTACCGGCATAACTCGCTATGCAGGTTTTGACAATACGTATGTTATGCTATATGGTATGGCGGGTTGGAATAGTCAATTTTCCGGTATTCTAAAAAAAGGTTTTGGCGACCGCTATCCCGAAATGGTTGTTAAAGCCACCGATAAAGCCGAAGCAATAACAGATGAACATCAAGAAGAGCTTTTGCATAAAGGTATTGATTTGAGTAAATTGCCTCAACTGCCAACAAAACTTCCTACTTTGTTAATTAAAGAACGGGCTCAAAGTTTATTGCAACAAAAACGTCCCGAATTTTTATTAAAAGCCGATGAATTTTTTCCTCAAATTAAAAAAGATATTAATAGTTTTTATACGGTATGCTATTTACCTAAAACCAAATATTATGTGGCACATATCAAAGGTGCACACCAATATACTCCTCGCAAAGATTTAAGTTTGGACGAAAGATTAACAGAACTTCCTGTAAATAAGCCTATTACTGTTTATTGCAAAACCGGACATACGGGTGGCAATATTACCGCTTATTTGAATATGTTAGGGTATAAAGCACACAATTTGATGTTTGGAGCAGGCGGGTTTATGTATAATCTTTGGAAAGAAAAAGAATGGATGGGGGATATAAACAATGTCATCAATGATTTTCCGGTTGTCGAAGGTAAGAAAAGAACCAATAACAAAGTTATTGCACTAACACCCAAAAAAACGGCGGCACCCAAAACACCTATTAAAAAACATAAGAAAAAAGAAGTATCGGGTGGTTGTGGGTAGGTAAGCCGTTAATACAACAATATAATTCGGGTTGTTTTATGTTTATTAGAATCACTTGTCAGGGTTTGATAAGTGATTTTTTTTGTAATTATTTGTTAAATTATTATGGCTGTATTTTGGTATAAATATTGAAAATCATGCACTTACTTTTATAAAACGATACTCTTCTTATCCTATAAACCCAGTTCTTTAGCTATGTTATTAGAGCTTTCTTTTATATCGAACCAATGAATATTTTTATTTTTTCTAAACCAAGTCAATTGACGTTTGGCAAAGCGACGGGTATTTTTTTTAATTTCGGATATGGCAAAACTCAAATCAATATTTCCGTCAAAATACGAAAATAATTCGCGGTAACCTACGGTTTGCAAAGCTTGCAACTTGCGGTGCGGATATAGTTCTCGAGCTTCTTCAATCAGTCCTTTTTTAATCATTATATCTACACGTTTATTGATACGTTCATATAGTTTGGAACGCTCGGTATTAAGTCCGATATACAAGGTTTCAAAGTTTCGTTTGTTATCGTTTTGTAACAATTCGTTCATTTTTTTACCTTTTGATTGCAACAATATTTCAATGGCACGTATCAAACGGTGCGGATTTTGAAGGTCAATTTTTTGATAGTATTCGGCGTCCAAGCTCAGTAATTTTTTTTGTAAACTTTCAATACCGTTAGTTTGTAAGTCGTTTTCCAATTGCCTTCTTATTTCATTATTACGTGAGGGCAAATTATCTAAACCTTTGCAAGCTGCATCAATGTATAATCCCGAACCGCCTACAAGAATTAAAGTATCTTTGTGATGAAAAAGGTTTTGGGTCAATGTTAAAAAATCTTGTTCAAAATCTCCGACATTGTAAGATTGAAAAATACTGATATGTTGAATAAAATGATGTTTGACGACAGTTAGTTCTTTCGGTTCTGGCACTGCGGTTCCTATACACATTTCTTTATAAAATTGTCTGGAATCGGCCGATATAATTTCGGTTTTTAGAATTTGAGCCAATTCAATCGCAAGTTTTGTTTTTCCCGAAGCGGTAGGTCCTACTATGGCTATAATTTTTTTCATAGGTTTAGTCTTACAATTTTTTCAATTTTGTATTTGTCCAAATGGTTTTGTATCAATAAGTGTAAAGACGGATGGTCTTCAACGGGTGTTAAACGTTTTTTTAGAGTATCCAAGTCGGCTTTTTGCCATTCGAGTTTAAAAAATCCGTATCCTATTATACGCTGATTTTCAATATAAATTATAGATTTTTCGCCGGTATGATGTCCTTTGTCAATCAACAACATATTGTTATTTGAAAACAGGTGATTGCTTTGTTGTTTTCGTTTGGTGCACGGGGTAAATATAGGATTGCGAGTAAAACGGTAGTGCCAGGCAATTACTTTGCTGATAAGACTTCCCGACAATATTTCATAATCTATTTTATTGATTTGTTTTTGTAAGTTCAGAGATTTGGGGTTGTTTTTGGCATAAATTCCATTTACTTTTTTTTTGATATTGCGGGTGTGGTATATTCCGATTAAGCGGTCATATTTGTTATAAAGATACACCAAACCTTTTTTGGGAGGGAGTTCGGTTATGGTTTTAACAATGTCTTTTCGGATTTTTTGAACCGGTTTTATACCGGGTGTTTCAATTCGGTCAATAATATTTCGTTGTTTGTTTAAAATCATTTTAAAGAGTTCGACGGTTGCCAGTGCGTCTCCCGAGGCTCTGTGGCGGTCGGTAACCGGTATGTGCAGGCTTTTGCATAGTTTGCCCAAGCTGTATGATTGTTGTTCGGGAAAAAATTCTTTACTAAGTTTGACTGTGCATAAGTGCGGACGTTCAAAACGGTATCCCAAACGATCAAATTCTTTGACCAAAACACGGTAATCAAATGAGGCATTATGTGCAACAATAACGGCACCATCGGTTATTTCCAATATTCGTTTGGCTATTTCGTAAAACTTGGGAGCTCTACGCAACATTTTATTATCTATACCGGTGAGTTTTTTTACATACCAATGAATGGGACGTTCGGGATTGACCAAACTTATAAATCGGTCGGTTATTTCGTTGCCGTCAAAACGATAAACGGCTATCTCGGTAATGGCTTCATCTTCGGGTTTACCGCCGGTTGTTTCCAAATCTACAATTGCATAATCCATACCGTTACAATCTTATTCCTAATGATTTTAATCTTTCCATTTCTGTTTTTTCGGCTAATCGTTTGGGCACAATGGGAGGGACAAGGGTTTGTCCTTTTCTTTTTTTAACAAACGGATACCGGTTTATGGCTTCGGGCTTTTCGTTTTTGTTAATGTATTTGTTAGTGCCTACCAAGATTATTTTTCCGTTATCAAAGTCTTTTTGTTCTTTTTGGGCCGATTCGGTAATTTTTTGTTGAATTTTGCCCTTGTATAATTGATTTATAAATCCGTTTGCCGCTTCAATTTGTTTAAATATTTCGAGGACTTTTGAAGCGATGTGTCGGGTTGTTTCTTCTAAATAATAATTACCAAGGCTTGCTTGTAAAGCTTTTTCAAATCCGGCTTCTTCTTTGAGTATAATCAATTGGTTACGTGCAATTCGTTCGCTAAATTCGTTGCTCTTGTTAAATATATAATCATAAGGCATATTGGCTACCCAATCGGCACCCCCCAAAATACTGCTCATCATTTCCATAGTGGTGCGTAACATATTGACATAGGGGTCAAAAATGGTTTTATTACGTAATGTCGGTTGGGCGAAAATATAAGTTTTGGCATGTGTATTGTATTCATTTTGAATAAGTTGCCAAAGGGTTCGAAGTGCTTTGAGCTTGGCTATTTCAAAAAAATAATGACTACCGGCAGCAAAGTTAAAAATGATTTGAAAGGTGGTATTGGCGCCCAATTTTTCAAGGTATTCGATGGCATGTGACAAGGCATAAGCCAATTCTTGCGTAATATGTGCACCTGCATTTTTATACAGGTTGGCTCGAATTTCCAAAAAGAAAAAATTTTGAGGAAAAAATCTTTGCAATTCTCTGAGTTTTTCAAAATCTTTGGTTTCATTTTCATACCAATTACCAAATCGGGCAAAATGCCCGATAGGGTCAAGCAGAATAGGAGATTTGCCACCGGTTTTTTGATACAGTTTTTTGATAAAATCCGTATCGAGCATGTCGGCTTTAAAAATAAGTTGTTGTACCGGTATGTTTTGTATAAGGGTATCGATGTCAAAAGTTTTGTCAAAATTTAGACTAAACTTTTGACCCCCTTTTATTAAAGCTTTGCTAATGATTGCATGTGCAACCTTTTCATTGTTTATTTTCAATTCTTGAACTATTTGAAAGTGTTGCGGTGCATATTGTTCAAAAGGGCGGTAGTCGTCGTAGTGATAAAAGGGCTTGATGTCAATTTTTTCCAATGTTCGGGTAATCAATTTTTGATAGTCTTCTCCTTTTAAATCGACTTGTATTTTTTGTTTCCAAGCTTTACTGCTTACTTTTTTAAATTCAGAAAATAAATGGTTTCCGGCAGTCATTTATTAATATTTTTTTACGAAAATACGAAAAAAGCACCAATATGGAACTATTATATTTTTGAAGTTGTATCAGGTAGATTAATTGATTTGTTCGAACAATTGCCAAAATTCGGGAAAAGATTTGATAACCACATTTTTATCGGCTATTTGTAATTGGGGATATATTTTTTGCAATATGGCAAAACTCATTGCCATACGGTGGTCATCGTAGGTCTTAATTATTACATCGGGTTGTTTTATATAAGGTGTATGTATTTCAAGGTAGTCGTTGCCGGTTGTAACGCCGGCGCCCAATTTTTGCATTTCCGATTGCATGGCTTGTAAACGGTCTGTTTCTTTAATCCGTAAGGTTTGCAGTCCTGTCAATCGGCATTTGATGCCCATACCCAAACAAGTTACGGCTAAGGTTTGTGCCAAATCGGGGGTGGTAAGCAAGTTAAATGTGAGACAATCCGGTTTGACAAAATTATCAACAGGACTGAGTTCTATTTGTTTGTCGGGTAAAAAACGGGTTGTAATTCCTAATTTTTTATAATAATTAACCAATTGACTGTCGCCCTGCAAACTGTCTGCCAAAAAGGGCGATAAGCTAATTTTTTGATTTCTGAGTAGTGCCAAAATTCCATAAAAATAAGAAGCAGACGACCAATCTCCTTCTACTTCGAAATTTGTTTCGGACAATTGCGTAGCGGGTTTAATTTGTATCCGGTTAACTGTAAAATAAGCTTCTATACCCGCATGTTTTAGTATTTGCAAAGTCATTTGTATATAGGGTAGCGATACCAATTGTCCTTGCAAATTAATTTGTAATCCGTAGGGCAATTTGGCGGCAATCAGCATCAGTGCCGTTATGTATTGACTGCTTGTGCCGGCATCAATTGTTATCGACGATTTTGTAAGTTTTTGACCATTTATATGTAAAGGCGGAAAACCTTGTTTTAATCCGTATTGAATGTCGGCACCGAGTTGTTGCAGTGCTTCCACCAATATTTTGATGGGACGTTGTCGCATACGCGATGAACCGTCGAGTATGGTTTGTTTTTCGGGTAAAATTGCCGACAAAGCCGTTAAGAAACGCATAGCTGTTCCGGCATGACCTATATTTATAAAATTTTTATAATTATCTGATTTTAAACTAATTAAGGCTTCTTGTAAAATACGGGTATCTTTGGCGCTCGATATATTGTCTATTTTAATATTCGGATACAAGTATCGGAGAATCAATAAACGGTTCGAAATACTTTTGGAAGCCGGTATATGCAATGGTATTTGTTTCATATTAAAAGCAAAAATAAACAAAAATGCTCAATGTATATGGTAGCAAAATTTGTTTAAATCAAAAAAAATAATTCTTACCGACTTGAATTAAAATTGTAAATTTGCCATGAAAAATTTGTTATGAAGTTTATTGCCATCAATACCGAGGTAAAAATCAATCGGCACGAAGTTATCGTAACCGGTGAAAAGGATTTTTACAATATGCAACTGTCAGGGGTTGATTATATCATTGTTAGTGGTGGAGACGGTTTATTGCGTCGGATAATTCAATATATTATTTTTTCGGGACAACCCAAACCGGCTATTATTATTGATGCCAAAGGCTCATTTAACGTTATAGCCAAAAAACATCTTATTCCCAAACTCAATAAAGTTTTAAAACGTATTGAAGCCGGTGAAAAATTGCAGACAAAAAAACAAGACGTTTACAAACTAAATGAACATGTCTTTTTGTTTTCCGCAGGAAATATGCACGATGCACTTCATATACATTTGTCCGAAATTTTGCGTGTAGGTTGGTTAAAAAACGGACCTTGGAAATATTTAATTTCCTTTTTGTTTATGTTGCCGATTGCTGTCGTTACATTGCCGTTTTTGATTTTTTCAAAAAAACGTTTTTTTATTTTAACGCCGTTTAAAGTCGGAAACTTTAAAAATCTTTATACAAAGATTGAACATCTGCAAATTGATTTGAAAAATCCGTATAATTTAATTGAAATAGATGGTGATTTAATCATCATTGAAGATTCATTTATCGATATTAAGCTTATTGACAGTGTAGATATTGTGGTTTAAGAAAACATGAAAAACAAGAGGCTTTTCAATTAAGGTGCAATTTGTCTTAATTTAAATTTATTGTCCTGATGTTCAGGTAGATAAATCGATTTTTTGCAAGATTTCAATTGGAGGGAACATAATGTATCGAATCGCTCCATTTAGAACAGAACACGGCGGAGATGTCTCATCTTCTGTTTGTAAAAAATAATATACATGAATTGAAAAAGCCTCTATAAAAAATTATTTCACTGCAATTGCCGAAATTTCCACTTGAACGTCCTTAGGTAGTTTTGCCACTTGAACGGTTTCGCGAGCGGGTGGGGGTGTTTTTCCGTTAAAATATCCGCCATATATTTCATTAACAACCGGAAAATCATTCATGTCTTTTAAAAAAATAGTGGTTTTGACTACATTGCCAAAATTCATGTCCGCTTCGCGTAATATGGCACGTAAGTTTTCCATAACCAAATGGGTAGCCAATTCAATATTGTCTTGAATAAGTTCGCCGGTTAGTGCATTCATGGGGATTTGTCCCGATATAAACATGATACCCCCGGTTTGAATGGCTTGACTGTAAGGACCGATGGGAGCCGGTGCATCGTTCGAATTAATTTGTTTTTTCATATTCTTAATTTTTTTGTGTGTGTAAAAATACATTTTTTTACTTATCTTACTTGGTAATTTATCAATTAATTTTACTGGCAGATTTAAAAGGATTGTTTTTTTAATTTTTTAAATCATTACACTATAAAATGATTAAAAGTTATCTGTCATGCCATTCTTTTGTTTAATTTTTTTAATCATTAGTTTGATTTTTTTGTGATATTGATAAAATTTGAAGGATTTTGAATAGTTTATTATGCACGCATAATAAATTTTTGTATTTTTGGTTACAAATATATGGAACAGAAATTATGTTGAGAGATAAAACCATCGATCAAGTTATCAGAGAATTGTGGATGAGTATAGCCAAAATGTATAATGAACAAGCCGCACAATACGGTGGTACCATGGCAATAGGCTATGTGTTGCTTAAAATTGATCCGCAAGTTGGAACTCCTTCAACGGCACTGGCACCGATGATGGGAATGGAAGCTACCAGCTTGTCGAGAACCTTGAAAAAAATGGAAGAAAAAAAATTGATTTATAGAGAACCTAATCCGGCGGACGGACGAAGTGTTCTAATCAAATTAACCGAATATGGAACCGAGATGCGAGAGCGGTCAAAAGAAACCGTTTTGCATTTTAATAATGTATTGAAAAAAAAATTTTCAACAAGTGATTTGTCGACTTTTATGAAAGTGGCAGGTCAAATGTTGGAATTGCTGAATAACAAAGAGATATTTTAATAAATTACAAATTATCAATTATGAATTATTATCGGAAAATTAATTCATCGTTCATCGGTTCAATTTACCAACTACTTGCAACTACCCGCTAATTTCGTTGGGACGAACTGTTGGAGTAGGATAAACATGCAATTCAACAATAATAAATATATATATAATGAAAAGACGTATAGAAAAAGCAGCAGTAATAGGTTCCGGAATTATGGGTTCCGGTATCGCCGCACATTTGGCCAATGCCGGTGTGCAGGTTTTATTACTCGATATTGTCCCGCGCGAACTTACCGAAGCCGAAAAATCCAAAGGATTGACCTTGGATAGTCCGCAAGTGCGTAATAAAATCGCCACGGAAAATTTGAAAAAAGCCGTAAAATCCAAACCGGCGCTATTCTACGACAAATCATTTGCCGAAAGAATTACGGTAGGTAATACAGAAGACGATATGCCCAAAATAGCCGATGTCGATTGGATAGTAGAAGTAGTTCCCGAACGGCTGGATATCAAAAAAGCCGTATTTGACCAAGTCGAAAAATACCGTAAACCCGGCACCATTGTTTCGTCTAATACGTCCGGAATACCCATTAACTTAATGGCAAAAGGACGCTCTGACGATTTTCGCAAAAACTTTTTGGGTACGCACTTTTTTAACCCCGTGAGATATTTACGCCTGTTGGAAATTATACCTACCAAAGATACCGACCCCAAGCTGGTAGATTTCTTTATGGAATACGGTGATAAATTTTTGGGGAAAACCACAGTATTGGCAAAAGATACACCGGCTTTTATCGGTAACCGCATCGGAGTTTACGGCATCATGGATATATTTCATTTGGTAGAACAACTCGACTTAACCGTAGAAGAAGTGGATAAATTGACCGGTCCCGTTATCGGACGTCCAAAATCAGCAACGTTTAGAACAGCCGATTTGGTAGGACTTGATACCCTGGCACATGTAGCAACCGGACTATACGAAGGCGTGCCAAACGACGAAGCCCACGACCTGTTCAAATTGCCCGAATATGTGCAAAAAATGCTCAAAAACAATATGCTGGGCGACAAAACCGGACAAGGTTTTTACAAAAAAGTTAAAAAAGACGGCAAAAAAGAAATCTTGGCACTCGACTTGAAAACTTTGGAATATCGTCCCAAACAAAAAGCCAAATTTGCCACTTTGGAAATGACCCAAAACATCGACAAAGTCATTGATAGATACAAAGTGCTCGTAAAAGGCAAAGACAAAGCCGGTGAATTTTATCGCAAAACTTTTAGCGGCTTGTTTGCTTATGCATCACACCGTATCCCTGAAATAGCCGACCATTTTTATCAAATTGACGACGCCATGAAAGCCGGCTTCGGTTGGGAATACGGTCCCTTCCAAATGTGGGATGCCATAGGCGTGCAAAAAGCCGTCGAAATGATGCAAAACGAAGGCAAAACACCGGCACAATGGGTGTCGGATATGCTTGACAAAGGCATCAAAACTTTTTATACCGTAAAAGACGGCGCTACCTATTATTACGATATCCAAACGGGCGATTATCAAAAAATACCCGGACAAGACGATTATATCTATCTCGACAACTACCGAACCACCAACACGCTTTGGCAAAACGACGATGCATCTATCATCGACTTGGGGGACGGCATCATCGATATAGAATTTCATTCCAAAATGAATACCTTGGGCGTAGGCGTGATTGAAGCCATTAACAGAGCCATCAATATGGCGGAAGAAAAATACGACGGATTAATTATAGGTAACCAAGGTGCACAGTTTTCGGTGGGTGCCAACCTGGCATTGGTGTTGATGTTGGCTGTCGAACAAGAATGGGACGAATTGTTTATGGCAGTCAAAACTTTTCAAGAAACCGCCATGCGAGTTCGCTATTCAAGTATTCCGGTAGTGGTAGCACCACACGGAATGACTTTTGGCGGTGGTTGCGAAATTACCCTGCACGCCGACAAAGTAGTGGCAGCTGCCGAAACCTATATCGGTTTGGTCGAATTTGGCGTCGGTTTAATTCCCGCAGGCGGTGGAACCAAAGAGTTGGTTTTACGCACGTCGGATAGTTTGGTTAAGGGTGATGTGGAAATCAATCGTTATATGGAAAGTTTCTTAACCATAGCCATGGCAAAGGTTGCCAGCAGTGCACACGAAGCTTTTGATTTAGGCTTTTTGAAAAAAGGTCGTGATGTTATCGTGTTAAACAAAGATCGTCAAATAGCCACTGCCAAGCGTCATGCTTTGCAAATGGCACAAGACGGTTACGTAAAACCCGTCAAACGTAACGATATTAAAGTGTTGGGACAAGAAATACTCGGAACCTATTTGGTAGGAACCGACAGTATGGTAGCCGGAAAATACATTTCCGAACACGACAAGAAAATAGCCGACAAACTGGCTTATGTAATGTCCGGTGGCGATTTGTCCGGTCCCGGAAAAGTTACAGAAGATTATTTGATAGAACTCGAACGCGAAGCTTTCTTGAGCTTGCTCGGTGAACGCAAAACGCTTGAACGCATAGAACACATGTTAAAAACAGGAAAACCCTTGAGAAACTAGTTGTTTGCTATTGACTATTAGATTTTGGGCTGTTTGCAATTAATAAAAAAGCCAAAAGTTAATAGCAAAAAAATTAAAATAAATCATGAGAAATTTTAGAAATTTAGGTATTTGGAAAGATAGCTTTAAGTTAGTTAAGGCAGTGTATCTTTTTTTAAACGATTTTCCTAAAACGGAAACCTACGGTTTAGTCAGCCAAATGTCGAGAGCAGCTGTCTCTATACCGTCAAACATTGCCGAAGGAAGTGCTAGAAATACCGAAAAAGATTTTAAAAGATTTCTCGAAATAGCAATGGGTTCGGCTTTTGAATTAGAAACTCAAATAATGATTTCAGTAGATTTGGGATTGGGAAATAAAATTAAAGCTGATCAACTGTTAAAAGATTTAGATGTGTTAGAAAGACAAATAAATTCATTAATTAATAAATTGAAAGGTAGTCAACGTTTAAATAATAAACACTAACAGCCAAAAGCCAAAAGCCAAAAGCCAACAGCCAAAAGCTA
>JAMOMQ010000095.1 GCA_027066995.1 Flavobacteriales bacterium | reverse complement strand
CGGCGTTGCCTTCTTTTAAGTCCCAACGACTGGGAAATTCGCCTACTTCTTCGTCGTCTGCGGGACCGTCTTCAAATATGACCGTGTCGCCGGGGACAAAATCATAACGGCTCCAAACCAGTTTAGGCTGTGGGTTGGCAGTTGTCTTTTTTATAGTATTTTTTTGTGTATTAGCTGTTTGATTGCTTTGGTTTTTCTTTTTTGTTTTTTTGTTTTTTTTGCCGGATTTATTTTTGCCGTCTATTTCACCTTCGGCTTTGTCAAAGGTTTTGTCTATGCCTTTGTCAACACGTCTTTCTGTTCTTCGTTCAGCTTCGCGTTTGACTTTTTCTTTGGCATGATTTGCTATTTTTTTAAAAAATTGGGCATGTGTTTGCGGTGATATGCCGGCCAATAAAAAACTAAATATTATTGCTTTAAGTAATTTCATATGATTATGTTTTTGAGTTAAGAATCTGTACAAAAATAAACAGTAACTATTTGTTAAAAGGCATTTTTTAGTATGATTTTTTATCACCCAAAAGGGTTATTTTAATTATTAAAGGCCTAAATTTATAATAGTAAATATTCATTGTATATAATGATTAAGATTAAGTTTTATCTGAGATGTTTTTTTAAATTGGAATAATTACTTTTTGCTTGCAAAGCTAAAAATATGCTTTTCTAAGGATTTGAAAACTTTATAAGGCGTATGATTTATTTTACAAATAACTTATCTGAATTTATAAATTAACTTTTCTTCAAATTTTAAACAATAATAACCTTTGATGGTAAAAAAATGGTATTATATAAAATATAACATGCAATTTATAGGTTATAAGTGTCAAACCTATTTATTTTTTATAAATTTGAGATTATTAAAAGTAGAAAGATTATGATTAAAGCTGTGATTGTAGATGATGAGCAATTGGCTATAGAAAGCTTGCAATGGGAAATAGAAAATTTTACCAAAGATGTTAAAGTTATTGAAACTTTTTCTAATCCCAAAGATGCTGTGAGCGGTATTAATTATTTAAAACCGGATTTGGTTTTTTTAGATATTGAAATGCCCGAAATCGACGGTTTTCAACTTTTACAACTACTTGATTATAAAAACTTTGACTTAATTATAACCACTGCTTATAACCAGTATGCCATTCAGGCTTTTAAGGCTAATGCCATTGATTATCTGCTTAAACCTGTTGATCCTGACGATTTGGTTCAGGCTATTGAAAAAGTAAAAATAAGGCAACAAAATAATAGTTCTACAAAAAATATTGAAACGGTGTTGGATAAACTTGTCAAAAGCACTATAGAACGTCAAAAGAAGGTGCCTTTGAGTTTAAACAATAAAGTATTATTGGTAGAACCGGCGGATATTTTATATTGCAAATCCGATGGAAGCTATACGACGGTTTTTATGAAAAACGGTGACGATCATTTGGTGTCCAAAAGTATCAAGCACATAGAAGAGTTGTTGCCTAAAGAAGTTTTTGTAAGAATTCATAAATCATACATTATTAATTTAAATGAAGTGCAAGAAGTCATCAGGCAAGGCTCGGGCGAAGTAGTTTTGAGCAATAAAAAAATAATTCCTATCTCCAGAAGTCACAGAAAACAAATTTTTGAGGCTTTAAACATCTCTTAATTTGACTTCTTTATATATGAAAATTCATTGGATACAAGCCCTGTCACAACCGCAAGATAATGGTATAGTGATTTTTATTTCGGGTTTTCTTTTGGCCTTGGGTTTGTATCATTTATTGTTATATTTTCAAAACAAAAATAAAGTATATCTTTATTACGCATTATATGCCCTGTTGATTTTTATATACACATTTCACAGGGCCAAGCATTTTATTTTAGCCGATATTTTTGAAGATTATAAACTTTATTTAATTTTTTTATATGATCCTATAAAATGGATATATTCTATTACTTATGTGCTTTTTGCCATTACTTTTGTTGATTTTTCCAAATATTATCCTAAGTTTCATGCCTATCTTATCAAATTTATAAAAGTCAACTTTGTTTTTATAGTATTATTGACTTTAATAGCAGCTGTTAAACAAGATAATACCATATTAAAGCAAACGTATAATTTTATTTTTTTACCGGTTATTTTTGTTTTATCGTTATATATTTTATACTTGGTTTACCGCTCCAAATCGCCGGTTAAATATTATTTGTTGATTGGTGCCGGTACTTACCTTATTGTAACCAGCTATTCACATTATTTAACCTATACCGGCCGGCCTTTTAGGGTTTTATTTTACGGTGCCACAGCTTTTGAAATGATTTTATTTGCACTGGGTTTGGGTTATAAACAAAAAATTATTTTGGAAGAAAAAAACTTGTGGCAAGAGTTGATTATCAAAGAACATCGTGAAAATTTGAAGTTACAAACCACATTGGCCGAAAAATTAGGACAAGAAATTTCAGACAAAAGAGCAATGATAAACAGTTTGAAGCAGGAAAAGCAAATGGTGGAACAAAAAAAATTGGCTTTGGCCTATTCCAAACAAATATTACAATTGCGTTTGCAAGCGGTTCAAGCTCAAATGAATCCACATTTTTTATTTAATGCACTTAATTCCATTAAGAATTATATTATTAAAAACGAACAAAAATTGGCAGTTACTTACCTGACCAAATTCGCCAAGCTCATCAGAATGGTTTTAGAGGTCGCCAAGTTGCCCGAAACTTCGTTAAAAAATGAATTGGATTTAATGCGACTGTATGTTGAAGTTGAAAATATGAGGTTTAACAACGAAATAAATTTTACCGTAGATATCGACCCCGATATAGATGTTAACCAAATAAAAGTGCCGCCTATGATTTTTCAAGCGATTATAGAGAATGCCATTTGGCATGGTTTGGCGCCTAAAAAAGGTTATAAAAGTTTAAAATTGCAAATAGAAAAAATATCTCCTTATATAAAAATAACCATAGAAGATAACGGTATTGGCAGGGCCAAAGCACAACATATCAATCGGAAAAAAAACATACACTTAAAAAAGGAATCTATGGGGCTTAAAATTACCGAAGATCGTTTAAATGTTTATACACAAGCCTTTAAACACAAGTTTAAGTTAAACTATATCGATTTGTATAATGACGAAGGACAACCTGCCGGCACCCGCGTCGAAATTTATTTGCCCTATCATTAATGTTTATAACTAATGCCATTATTACATACATATTAGTCTGTTATATTTTTTCTTTTCCATTCTATCCGTATTAAAAAATATTTGTTCATTCCAAAGTTACGGATTACTGCGTTTTTTTTATATAGTAATAAAACAATTCCTTTTCTTTGAACTAAAATGATATAAAAAAGACTGCTCAAATGAGATGAACAGTCTTTTATGGTAGAGGCACCTAGCAGATTCGAACTGCTGTAAACGGTTTTGCAGACCGCTGCCTAGCCACTCGGCCAAGGTGCCTTTTTTTAGGGATACAAATTTACACTTTTTTTAAAAGCTGACCAAACCCTTAACGGCTTTTTTTCATAACCACACTAACAGCCTCTATATTTCCACCGACAGGCGGATTGAGTTTGGTAACTTTGACTTCAACAGCTTCGGCTATGTCAAATTCGTTTAAAACACAATTGATAATACGCAGCGCCACGGTTTCCATCAGTTTGGCACGTTGTTTCATTTGTGCCATGACAATTTCGTTAAGGCGTGTATAATCTAAACCATATTCCAAATTATCCGTTTCTGCTGCCGGAGTCAAATTGGTTTTTACTTTGATATCGGTGCGAAATTCCGCCCCGATTTTTTCTTCTTCATCCATACAGCCGTGATAACTGTAGGTTTTGATATTTGACAAAATAAGATATCCCATATAAAATTTTAATAGCAAAAATAAATGATTTTTTCATAAAAAAAGCCCCTGTTTGTTGCAGAGGCTTAATTATCTTGTTTAAAGATTGAATTATTTATCATCTTTTTTGGCTTCTTCGCCTTCTTCTTTAAAAAGTTCTTTTTTGATGATTTCATCATAAACATTTTCGGGTAAAGCACCGGGCTGCATCATAGGAGTCCCTTCGGTAGGAATAAATAAGATGCTGGGAATGCTTCTGATACCGAACATACCGGCCAATTCTCTTTCTTTTTCAGTATCTACTTTGTAAACTTTTAATTTACCTTCATATTTATTAGAAAGGTTTTCCATGATAGGGGCAACCATTTTACAAGGTTGACACCAATCTGCCCAAAAATCAATAATGGCAGGCACATCACCTTTGTATTTCCATTCTTTTTCGTTTTCGTAATCAAAAATTTCGTCTTTAAATTTTTGTAATGTCAAATTAATTGTTGGCATAATTATTTAATTTTTTAAATGAGTGGCAAAGATAAAACATTTTAACACCCATTGTCAAGTATTTTAAGAAAAATATAACTTATTAAATTTCAGTTGACTAAACGACGTAGTGTAACTTTTATTCCATATTGTAAAACCAATGGTATTTCAATAAAATCAATATTCCGGCTATGGCGGTTAAAATATTGGTGATGGGATAAGCAAGCCAGATACCAAGCTGCTTTAAACCAGTATGATATGATAAATAATATGCTAAAGGAAAACGTAACAACCAAACCGAAAGAAGTGCCAAAACCATTGAAATTTTTGTCTTGCCGGCACCGCGGAAAGCTCCCATAAGCACAATGAGGATGCCTAAAAATCCGAATGAAACCGCCAAACTTTTTATAAAAATGGCACTTTCTTCAATGGTAGCAATATCTTCGGGGATAAAAAATGCAGCAACATCAGTGGCAAAAATATATAATAAAAACCCCAGCACGCTTAAGCTGCCAAAGGCAATGCTTAGACTCAATTGTAAGGTTTTTTTAACACGGTCATAGGCTTTGGCTCCCAAATTTTGTCCTACCAAAGTGGAGGTGGCCATTCCCAACCCAAAAGCCGGTATAATTACAAAACTTAAAATACGTGAACCTATGCCATAGCTTGCCAATACCAACGTGCCGAAGTGTGTGACTAAAAAAACCATCATAAAAATACCTAATGCCCGGCTTACTTGTTCTATGGAGACCGGCAATCCCAATCGGAATAATTCTTTAATCATTTTAAAATCGGGACTATAATCACCCAGGTTGATATGAATGCCTTGCTTGCCTTTGAGCAAATAATACAAAGCAATGATGGCCGATAAAATTTGCGTTCCGACAGTAGCTATGGCAGCGCCTTTGACACCGTTGGCCGGTATAACGGCATTCCAGCCGAAAATAAAGAGCGGATCTAAAACAAGGTTGAGCAAAACCGTTGATAATACGATATAAAACGGCAATTTTACTTTGCTGATGCTTCGCATCAAAGATTGAAAGCTTAAATAAATAAAAGAAGCCGGCAACCCTAAAAAAGTTATTTTTAAATAAGATACCGCTTCTTGATAAACCGCCGGTTCGGTTTTCATTACAGATACCAAATACGGGCTGGTATAATAGCCGGTTAAAGCTAAAATCAAAGAGATAAAAAACACACTAAAAAAGGTTTGCGAGGCGATATGTGCAACGGCTTTTTGATCTTTGGCACCTTTGCGTTTGGCAACCAATATGGAACCGGCAATAGCCATACCCGATCCCAGCGAAATGATAATAAATATGATGGGAAAAGCCAGCGAAACCGCGGCTACAGATATGCTTCCCAAACGGCCCACCCAAAAAGTATCCGTAAGGTTATAAGCGGTTTGCAGAATATTGGTCAAAATCAATGGAATGGACAGTTTGACCAGAGCTTTGAAAATGGATCCTTCGGTTAATAACGGCTCTTTTTCTTTCAATGTTTTATAATTCTTTTGAGGGGTCTAACAATTTCTCTATGTTTTTATAGGCTTTCAAATCTTTAAAATGCCGTGAATACAGCAAGCGGATGTTTGATTCAAACTGTTCATATAATACTTCATTTACATCTATTACTTTTAAAAAAAATTGCCTGACATTTTGGTTGTTCAAATTATTAAAAGAAACTTCTTGTTGTTGGCCATATTTTTCAGCCATAAGTTTGGCTTTTTTTATATTTTTGGCTTTTATCTGTATAAAATCCTCTTCATATAATACGGTTTTTTCACTTTGAATTTTAAATAGAACTAAAGCTAAAAATTCTTTTTCCATTATTATTCAAGTTTAAAGCGTAGTTTCATTTTTTCTAACCATTCCAATAATTCGGGAGAAACCTTAATGCCGGTTTTGGTTTTGACGGGTGTGCTGAGTTCCGGTTCTTTACGGTCTATCAAATTTAAGTTTAATTTGTTGGTGCCTTTGTATTTCGTTATGTTTTGGTGCAAGAGATCTATTTTTTTTATATTCAATGTGTCGGTAAATAACGTTAATGTTAAATTTCTTGGTTGTTTATCAAAAACTTCATTGAGTAAACTCATGCTTATGACATTTATTTTTAGTTTATTCGGATCATAATAATTTCGTGTCAATTTAAGTGTAACCAACAGGAATATATTGGGTGAAAAAAAACGTGAGAATTTTAAATAATTTTCACTCCAAAGGTATAATTTGATACTATCTGTATAGTCTTCAATGGTAATATCACCGGTTGGATTCCCTTTTTTATCTTTTTTATGGTTGTATTCGGTTACCATTCCTCCGATAATAATTTCTTTACCTAAAAGTTGTTCATATTTTTGGTATTCCAACTGTTTTTCAATTTTTTCCTGTTCATTTTCCATTAACTCATCTCCTTCCTTAGTGCGGTCATTATCTTTATTTCCCGATAAAGTATCTATCATATTATTTACAAAGGAAATGCTTTTAGTTGCATAATATTTATGTGCCATTTTCAGGGTGTCCAAAGGATGTCCCGATAAGTAAATGCCTGTGACTTCTTTTTCTTTTTCCAGTTTTTGCAGTTTACTCCACGGTTCACAATCGGGAATGTCCGGCTCCGGTATTTGCACTTCCTCCGAATTGCCAAATAAAGAGGTTTGCAATGAGGCTTCGTTTTTTTTGTAATTATGGCCGAATTTGATGGCTTTTTCAATAAAAGTTGTGCCTCCGGTTTCCTGAAAATATTGGGCGCGATGTGTGCCCTCAAAACAGTCAAAAGCTCCTGCCTTAACAAGTGTTTCTATAGTTCTTTTATTGACTGCTCTTAAGTTGATTCGTTTGATAAAGTCAAAGAAACTCTTATAGTTTCCATTGTTTTTACGTTCTTCAATAATGGCATCTACAGCCGCTTTGCCGACTCCGGCTGCACCGCCAAGACCATAACGGATATTGCCTTCTTTGTTAACGGTATATAAATAATTTGATTCATTGATATCCGGCGGTAGCACTTTAATGCCCATTTTGCGCGTTTCTTCCATCAAAAAGGACAATTTTTTAGAATCCTTTAGATTGTGAGACAAAACGGCAGCCATATATTCCGATGGGTAATTGGCTTTGAGATAAGCGGTTTGATATGAAACCAGAGCATAACTAACAGCATGCGATCGGTTAAAGGCGTATGAGGCAAAACTTTTCCAGTCTTCCCATATTTTTTCCAATATATCTTTGGGATGGCCGTTGGCCATAGCGCCTTCTATAAACTTGGGATACATTTCGGCCAGCAATTGGTGGTTTTTCTTTCCCATGGCTTTTCGTAAGGTATCTGCTTGTCCTTTGGTAAATCCGGCCAGTTTTTGAGACAATAACATCACTTGTTCTTGATAAATGGTTATACCATAGGTGTTTTTAAGATATTCTTCCATCTCGGGCAAGTCATAAGTAACAGGTTCTTGTCCGTATTTTCGTCGGATATAGCTGGGAATTTTTTCCATAGGTCCCGGGCGGTAAAGCGCTACCATGGCTATTAAATCTTCAAATTCGGTAGGACGTAAGCTTATCAAGTGTTTACGCATACCTTCGGATTCGAATTGAAAAACGGTAGCTGTTTGACCGCGTTGGAATAAACGATAGGTGTTTTCATCGTCCAAGGGCAGGTTGTCTATGTCTATTTCTATATTACGCCGTTCTTTTATCATTTGTAGTGCATCGCGAATAATGGTCAGAGTTTTGATGCCTAAAAAATCCATTTTAAGTAAGCCGGCAGATTCGACAACGGAGTTGTCAAATTGGGTTACATACATATCGGAGCCTTTGGCGGTAGTCACCGGCACCACATTGTCGAGTTCGGTAGGTGCAATAATAAATCCGCAAGCGTGTAATCCCAAATTTCTTAAAGATCCCTCCAGTTTGCCTGCTGTTTTTATGGTTTGTGCCGCTTGGTCGGTGCCTCGGGCAATATCTGCCAGTTGCAATGCTTCGGTTATAATTTCGGGTCTTTTGGCTTTGCTTTTTATTTTTTCTTCGTCTCTACGCAAAATCAAATCAAGAGAAACGTGTGCTTTTTTGGCCAACTTTTCTGTTTCGGAAAGTGGAAACTCCGTAACCCGAGCAGCATCTTTAATCGATGATTTGGCAGCCATAGTGCCGTAAGTTATGATTTGTGCCACACGCTCGCGACCGTATTTATTGATGACATATTCGATGACTTTTTCACGGCCCTCATCGTCAAAATCCATGTCAATATCGGGCAGTGATACCCGTTCAGGATTTAAAAAACGCTCAAAAAGCAATTGATATTTAATCGGATCCACATTGGTAATACCCAAAACATAAGCCACGGCCGATCCGGCGGCAGAACCACGACCGGGGCCGCACATCACCCCCATTTTTTTGGCTTGTTTAATGATGTCTTGAACAATTAAAAAATAGCCCGGGTAGCCGGTTTTTTCAATGGTATCCAGTTCAAACTCCAAACGTTCTTCTATTTCCGGTGTCAATTCGGGCCATCTTTTTTTGGCGCCTTCATACGTCAGATGTCGTAAATAGGCATTTTCTCCCCGTTTGCCGCCGTCTATTTCATCTTCAGGGTGTTTAAATTCGTCCGGAATATCAAATTTGGGCAAAAGCACTTTTCTCTTTAACTCGAAAGGTTCAACCTTATCTATAATTTCTTGAATATTGATAATAGCCTCCGGTATGTCATGAAACAATTCTTTCATTTGATCCGGTGACTTAAAATAAAATTCGTTATTAGGCAATCCGTATCTGAATCCGCGTCCACGGCCGATGGGAGTCGATTTCTTCTCACCGTCACGAATACAGAGTAATACATCTTGAGCATCTGCATCAGATTGATCTATATAAAAAGTATTATTGGCAGCCACCACTTTAATGTTGTGTTTGTTTGCAAACTCCAATAATATACGATTAACATGTTCTTCTTCTTCCAAACCATGCCGGTTGAGTTCCAAGTAATAATCATCTCCAAAGGTGTTTTTCCACCAAATAAGACTTTCTTCCGCTTGCTTGTCTCCCAAACTGAGAATTTTTTGGGCAATTTCGCCGTTGAGGGCGCCACTAAGCACTATCAAGTTGTCTTTATATTGTTCCACCCAATCGCGGCCAATCCGGGGAACGTAATAAAAACCTTGTGTGTGAGCGGTAGAGGTGAGTTTGATGAGGTTTTGATAACCTTGTTTGTTCTTGGCTATAAAAACAGTGGCATAACCGTTGTTTTTAACATCCTTTTTGGTGTGATCATCAACCACATTGAGCTCGACACCCACCAGGGGTTTGATTTGTTCACGGGCGTCTTTGTCCTTGTTGTATTTTTCCAAGGCCGATACAAAATGAAACACGCCCATCATATTATTAATGTCGGTAATGGCGACTGCCGGCATGTGATATTCGGCGGCTTTTTGCACCAAATCATTAATTTTTGTTGTGGATTGCAACACCGAATATTGGGTGTGGTTATGTAAATGAGCAAAAGCGACATCTTCTAAGGAAACTGTTTTGGTTTCTTTGGTTTTTGACAGTGTTTCCGAGGTTTTTTTTTGATATTCGGCGCTTTTTTTCTTAAAACTGACGTGTTTTAAACCTATTAAGGTTATTTTATCAGGATTTTGTTGTTTAAATTTTTCTAAATAATCCGGGGTGGTTTCCAACTCCTCGGTTGTAAAATGTCCGGTTCTGAGTAGTTCGAAAAACACGCGGGCTGTCGCTTCAACATCGGCAGTGGCATTATGAGCTTCGACAAAATTTTCGTTAAAAAGATGTTGATACAGTTCGCCTAATTTGGGCAGTTTAAAACGGCCGTTACGTCCGCCGGGCAATTGACACAAAAGTGCGGTTTTTTCGGTCATGGTGTCCAGCACTTTTTTATCCAATATGTCCGTGTCGATATTTTTACGGTAAAACTCGGCTCCGGTAACCTTTTGGTCAAAATTGACATTATGGCCTACGACAAACTTTGCTTTGCCTAAGGCGGTATTAAATTTTTGCAAGACTTCGGTTAAGTCATGACCTTCTGCCATGGCCAGTTCGGTAGATATGCCGTGTATTTGTTGTGATTCAAACGGAATATTAAAACCTTCGGGTTTGATTAAATAGTCTTGTTGTTCTATGAGACGGCCCATGTCGTCATGCAGTTGCCAAGCGATTTGAATCACGCGGGGCCAATTGTCAGAGTCGCTGACCGGCGCCTTAAAATTTTTGGGCAATCCGGTGGTTTCGGTGTCAAAAATTAAATACATAAGAGGTTGATAAATAAAAGATTATTAACAAGGTGGTTGCGCACACGCAAGTATGACAAAGTTAATTAATAAAAACGTTGCTTTGAAAAATACTTATTAACAAACTTAAAAAATACTCCAGCCGAGTTTGGTGGTCAGTAGTTCTAAGGCTTTCATGCCTTTGACCGAATTGCCTTTGCTGTTGAGAGGCGGACTCCAAACGGCTACGGCATACCGTCCCGGATGCAGGGCGGCAATACCACCGCCGACACCACTCTTGCCGGGTAACCCGACACGGAAGCTAAATTCACCGGCTTCGTCGTAAAAACCACAGGTTTGCATAATGGCATTGGTGCGTTTGGTTTGGCTTTTGGTCAAAATCTGTTCGCCGCTTAAAGGCAGTTGACCATGATTGGCATAGAGCAAAAAGGTTTGTGATAGCTCACGGGTAGTCATCTCAACCGAGCAAAGTTTAAAGTATAAATCCAATACCGGACCGGTGTCATTTTGTATCCGGTCAAAAGATTTCATTAGATGAATCAAAGCTCTGTTTTTGTAGCCTGTGGCTTTTTCGGATTCGTAAACTTTATGATTGTAATTTATATCCGGATGACCGGCCAATTTTTGAATAAACTGTAAGAGTTCTTTTTCGGGGTTTTTCAATTCGGAAATTAAAATATCACAAACCGCCAGTGCGCCGGCATTTATCAACGGATTTCGAGGAAAACCGTCTTCTTGTTCCAATTGGATTAAAGAGTTAAAGGGGTCACCGGAAGGCTCGACACCAACATGCTTAAAAACGGCGTCGCCCTTTATTTTATAAGCCAATGTAAAAGCAAAAACTTTGGCTATACTCTGTAAGCTGAATTTTTCATCGGTATGACCAACGTCATAATGCTTGCCGTCAGTGCTTGTAAGACTAATGGCAAATTTAAGAGGGTCGGTTTTGGCTAACTCCGGTATGTAATCGGCTTGTTGGCCGTTTAGTATTAAAGGTTTAACTTCTTGGTAAATCTCTTCAAGTATGTTTTGAAACATCTTTTTCTTTTGGTCACAATATATAAAAATAAACCTAATGGTTGGTTTGAAAAAATCATAAAAAGTTTTTATACACTGATGAAAATAGATTTTTTGAAAATTTTATATCATTTGGGTATTAGGTGTCAAATAATTGATCTTTAAAATCTGAAAAAGCATAGCCTTTTTGCATCAAATAACGGGCTATTTTTTGTTTGCCGGCGTAAGTGCCGGGGTGTTGGATGGTATGTTTCTTTTTGGTAATCAATTTTTCTATGGTTTGCCGGTAATCGCCGGAGTCTATTTCTTGTAAAGCTTTGGTTATCAAATTGGTGTGTATTCTGTGTTGTTTCAGACCTTTAATGATTTTTTGTTTGCCCCAGTCTTTATAATAAAATTTTCCGCGCACATAGGCCCGGGCAAAACGTTCTTCATTTAAAAAATTTTCTTGTAATAAATGTAAAACAATAGCATCGACGGCTTCGGGTATCATGCCCAGTTTGTAGAGTTTTTGTTCCACCTGATAGTGCGAACGTTCTTGATAGGCACAATACCGTTCCATACGTCGTTTTATATCATCTATGCTTTGATAAGCCATTGTATTGTTTCTACTGATAAAAACTTTATTCTTTGATCAGTTTTTTAGTAAAAGTATTTGTGCCGGTTTGTATTTGTAGCAAGTAAATACCTTTGCTAAGGTTATTGATGTCAATATGGTCAAAACCGCTTTTTCTTTTAAAGATTAATTGACCGTCTGGGCTAAATATTGCCACGGATTGCACAGGAGCATGGCCGGTATTTTTTATATGCAAAAAGGTTTTGGCAGGATTAGGATACATATTAAAAGTGTCGACATCATCATGAGCCACAACATTTAAAATGGTTTCCAAGGTGGTCGGGCCTTTTACAATATCATAATGTTCGTCAAAAGTAACGTTGGTAACTTCAAAACCGGTGTTGACCGTAAAATGTTGATTGTTAACGGTGTTGTCTAAAGTAGTTTCAAAAACTTGTCCATTGCCGCCGGTAAATTTAAAAGGCAGAGGCATTTCAAAGAAATCGACAGACGGGTGGGAGGTGTTCTGCTGTATTAAAATGTCGTATTGCCCGGTGCCGGTCCGGGTAACGGTGATGGTATAAGTTGGGTAACCTTGTCCGTAAATCCAGTCGTTAAAAAATTCGTCCAGGTTTAGGCCGCTTTCCGTCGCCATTTCATTTTTAAAATCGGGTGTTTTGGCAAATTGGAACTTTTTATGGTTAAAGTAGTTTCTAATACCTTGAAAAAAGTGATTGTCACCAAGTTTTAAACGAAGCATATTGAGCACCATGGCACCTTTTTGGTAAGATAAACGCCAATCAAAAATCCGCCAAACATCTGTTGTGTCTTGAACATAAACCGATCCGGCGGGAAAATAAGTGATATTGCTATTGGTATATTGTTTCCAGTCATCAAAAGCAGTTTGTCCGTCCAAAGCTTCTTGAGTGAGGGCTTCGCTGTATGTGGCAAAACCTTCGTTGAGCCAGATATCATGCCACGAGCCGCAGGTAACGGCATCACCAAACCACTGGTGTGCCAGTTCGTGGGCAATTAAAGGGCGGTTGTAATTGACTACAAATGTAGCGGTTTGATGTTCCATGCCACCACCCCAGCCAAATTGTATTTGTCCGTATTTTTCTTGGTTAAACGGATAGGGGCCAAAGGTGTTTTCAAAATAATTCATCACCGGTAAAAAATGAACGGCTTGCGCTTGGGCGTTGTTTAAGTTTTCGGGGTAAACATAGTTATCAATCGGGAATGATTGGGAGATACCCGCCGTTTCAGAAAATTTGGTGTAATTGGTTATGGCAAATGCCACCAAATAGGCGGTAATGGGGTAACGGTGTTTCCAAGTGGTTATTTTGTATTCTGTTTGAGTGTTGGAGTCGGTAAAAGTTTGTTCGCTTGACATCAGTCCGTTAGAAACGGCATACATTTCGTTATTGCCGGTATCGTATTTGGGATATTGTAAATTAATTTCCACCGAATCGGCTTTGTCGGTGAGATCTTGTTTGCAGGGCCACCAGTCTTTGGCACCATAAGGCTCGGAGAGCGTCCAAACTACCGGAACGTTATTGCCGTGGGAGGTTACCATATAAGAATCTAAACCGGTGTTGGGCACCAAGCCTTGATAAGATATTTTAACAGAGTCTAATACGCCGGCGTTTATGTTTTGCGGAAAGTTGATAATCAACCTGTTAGATGTTTGAGAAAAAGATAAATTTTGATTGTGCCATAGCACACTATTGACGGTCATTTGGTCTGAAAAATCAAATTCCATTTGATTGAGATTTTGAACCGCTTCAAAATAAGTATCGACGGTGCCGTGTAACTGGCGACTGTTTAAATCGGGAATAAGATACAGCCGGTGAAATTTGACATCGTAGTTGCCGGTGTTGGCCAAAGGTTGTTTTAATAAGCGTTTGAGAGCGGCCGCGCGTTCACGGTCAACAAGGTGTTTAAAAGGTTTTTCGACAAATTGGGCAAAGTTATTTAAACTAAATAGCGTAAGAGATATAATAAGTAACTTTTTCATAAGAAATAACAATTAAATAAAACTGGTTATTTGGTAGGTAAAGCTACAAAAAAATATCATTTATAGTCACAAAATATTTTTATACTTTTACAGAATCAAACAAATGCAAGCTTATGCAAGAAAAATACGAGATTAAATCTGCTGATGATGCCAAGGTATTTAAAGATTTTATAAATTTTCCTTACCTTTTGTATAAAGACAATCAATATTGGATTCCGCCTATTAAATCGGATGAAAAGAAAATGTGGCGCAAGCATCCGGCTCTTAAATTTGTCGATTTAAAAAAATGGGTGGTTTATTGGAAAGGACGTCCGGTAGGACGTATTGCTGCAGCGGTTAATCATAAATACAATGAAAAAACCGGCCAAAAATATGGTCGTATAGTTGGTTTGGAAACTTATAATGATCAAAAAGGTTTTCAATTATTGATGGACACAGCCATTGATTGGCTTAAACAAAAGGGTATGGAAAAAGTGCACGGCCCTTTGGGATTTACCAATCTTGATACTCAAGGCATGTTGATTGAAGGTTTTGAAGAATTGCCGTCCATTGCATCGGTATATCATTTGCCGTATTATAAAACCTTAATGAAAAAATATGGTTTTGTAAAAGAAAACGATTGGGTAGAGTTTCATTTAAAACTGACAGAAGAACCGGTCAAAAAAGGCGACAGGGGAGCCAAATTGCTCAAGCGCCGTTTTGGTTACGAAGTGTTTTCTCCCAAAAATAAAAAGGAATTACAGTCGTATGCCGAGGTTGCTTTTGATATTTTGAATCAGGCATTTGCACATTTGCCTTATGTCATAGAGTTGGACGACGAACTCAAAAACTATTACAAACAAAAATATTTTAATGTATTAGATCCCAAATACACTTTTTTTGTCAAGGATAAAGATAAAATAGTCGGTTTTTTGATAGCCATTCCGTCCCTGTCCGAGGGGATGAAAAAAGCCAATGGTAAACTGTTCCCCTTCGGGTGGTATCATATCATGCAAAGTTTTAAACACCCCAAATGTATTGATACTCTGCTTACCGGCGTTGTTCCCGAATATGATTCAAAGGGTGTAGCCGTTATGTTGTTCGATGCCCTGCATAAGGCCATGCAGGCCAATGGTGTAGAGGATATAGAAACTACCGGTGTGTTTGAAGACAATCATAATGTGATTGCCAATTGGAAAAATTATGAGCATGTGCAACACAAACGCCGTCGCACTTGGATAAAAGATATTTAATTTTTTAAAAGACTTGAATTTTAAAAAAAACTTAATATATTTGCAATCGCAAAAGCGGGTGTGGTGAAATTGGTAGACACGCCAGACTTAGGATCTGGTGCTTCACAGCGTGGGGGTTCGAGTCCCTTCACCCGCACTTAAAAGCGTCTCATTTTTTGAGATGCTTTTTTTATGTCTTTTTGTCTCTCTTTTAAGCCTTATTTTTTATATTTGTTGCTTATAAATCTAATTTTTATGATGATTTATTTTCAAGATTTGTTAAAAGCCATTCCTTTAGGTATTTCATTGAGTTTTTTGATAGGCCCGGTGTTTTTTGTGTTGTTGGAAACCAGTGCCACTAAAGGTGCCCGGGCGGCAATAGTATTGGATTTGGGGGTTATTTTTGCCGATTTTGTGTTTATCAGTATCGCTTTTTTGGGAAGCTACAAATTGTTGGCACAATTGACACATCATCCGGCTTTATACGGTTTGGGCGGTATGATTATGATGGTTTACGGTATGATTACCATTATTAGGAAGCCCAAGGCCGAAAGTCTTGAAAATGAAACCGAAATTGAAATTCCTAAAAACAATTACTTGGGATTGTTTGTCAAAGGTTTTTTATTAAACTTTATCAATATAGGCGTCTTGGCTTTTTGGTTGGCTATGATTGTGATTTTTTCACCCAAATTGGAATTGGATACTTACCGCATTTTTGTATTTTTCGGCGGTATTTTGTTGGGGTATTTTTTGATGGACTTGGTTAAGATTATTTTGGCCAAGCAATTTAAGTCGAAAATGACGCCTGCAAGAGTTATAAAAATCAGACGATTGATAGGAGTTGTATTGCTTATTGCAGGTATTTATTTAATTTATGAAGGCTTTTCCGAGGATAAAAAAATCGGGATAAATCATACCATTGAACATTTTAAAGAAGTGGAATAAAAGCCTGTCTCAAAAGAGTTATTTAAAATATTTTTTTTAGAAAAAATGTTAAGTTTTTGATTATCAGATGAAATATTTCTTACATGCGTTCGAAATGACAGACAATTTTCTCTTTTGAGACAGGCTTGTAAAGGTTTATTGTTTTTTAATAAAAGGTTTTCTTTTTCCCGGTCTGCGGCGTTTTCTTTCTTTGAGACGTTCCATCATTTTACGGTTAAAATCACGTTCGAGTTTAAAATACCGAATCACTTTACCGGGAGGTAATATTTTAGTGAGTTTTAGGGTAAATTGACGGTCTAACTCATAACGCTGCTTGTCAAGTGTCAATTTTTGATTTATAATTTCCTTTTTTTCTTGCTCTGACAGCTGAGACAATTGGCCTGTTCTAAGTTTACGGCCTACCGCTTCGCGGTATTGTTTTCTCAATGATGTTTTTTGTTTTACATAATCTTTATAAGCCGTTTCAAAAGCTTGGCTTTCGGTTTTGTTAAGGATTAAATTTTCTTTTAAAAAAGCCAATTTTCTTTTAAAAATTCGCGCTTTTTGATCTCCAACCGGTTGGCCTTTTTGCGCCATTACCGGTGTGCCAAGTATTACCATGGCCATTACTAATAACAATGTTTTTTTCATACTATATTTTTTTAGGGTTTATAATTCAAATTCCAAATCGGGGTCTTCGTCCGATAAATAATTGATGATATCATCATCGGATAAATCGTTGAACAAATCGTTTGTTTGACTTATTTGCCGGCGTGTATCCGTATTTGTTATCGATTGATTATTAGAGTTTTGTTTAGGTATAAATTCTAATCCCAAAGCGATCAACAACAAAAAACCGGCAGCGATCATCCAAGATTTTTTTAGCTTGAAATGTTTTTTGTCCGAACGGGACTTAAACTCAGGTGTTTTAAAATTATTAAAATAATCTTTCGGGACTTTATAATGTGCTTTAAGTTGGCTGAGTTGTTTTTCTATGTCATTTTTTCTGTTCATGTGTTAGTAAGACAAAGTTTTTGGACAATGGTTTAAAATTGTTTTAATGATGTTTTAATTTTTTTTACCGCTATATGATAACTGCTTTTTAGTGCACCGGTACTGGTTCCTAAAAGTTCCGACATTTCTTCAAAAGTCATTTCGCTAAAATATTTGAGTCGAAACACTTCTTGTTGTTTAGGCGGCAATTGCAGTATGGCGTTTTCTAATAATAAACTTATGTCGTCACCGGTATAGTAGTTGTCATCTTTAAGATTTTGTAACATATAATTTTCAACTTCGGCGTTTTTATGTTTGGTCATTTTTTTTACGTGGTTAAAAGCTTCATTGACGGCAATACGGTATAACCATGAAAATAATTTGGAGCGGTATTGAAACCGGTCTAAATTTTTATAAACTTTAAGCCATACATTTTGTAGAACATCATCAGTATCTGCATGCGATTTGACAATAGGTCTAATGACCCAATACAAATCTTGGTTCAGATGTTGTACCATCCAATTGATTTGTGCTTCTTTGGACAGTTTTTTAAAAACATTAAAATCAGGTTCTACGGCCAATCGTTTATTTTTTTGTTAAAAGTAATACCAAAATAATATTTATTTCAGTCCGGCATATCAGTCTCGTTTATTCGGGATCGAAAATACTTGCTTGTAGCTACGGTTACTACTGTGTTTGTTATTTGATTAAGCAATCTCAAAGCTTCAAAACAAAATATTTTGGACTAAAATAAAAACCAATTTGATATAAGACAATGCAAGTTAGTAAAAGTTTAACGGTCTCTAAAAGTTTTTAGCAATAAACGGTTTTATAAGGCGCCTGCCGGGGCGCGGGTTTTGATGTTTTTGCAGAAAAAATTAATTTAGGGCTTGCTGAAAAGCTCGGAAGTGCAATAGATTTTTAATTTGTGAATTGCAGATGTATATAGATACTTCAAAATGAACAAGTTGAAAAGATGTTGTGCTTCCGAGCAGCAGAAATATTAAATTTACGCGTTTTACAAGTGTAAGGAATTTTAAGCTTTTATGTGAAAAATTATGCATTTCTTATCGAACACCCGATTGTATTATATTGAAATTCAACATTTAAGCGTTTTTCAGCAAGCCCTAATTTAAAGTTAAGTTTGTAATGATTTAACATATTTTATTTCAATCATTTGTTATGTTTCACAGGTGGTTTTAATATTCCATTTATTACTGTATATTTGCAAAAAATTTAAAAATATAATTCAAAATGACTCAAAACATTATTTATGTAGTCTTAGCGATAGGGATTATCGCTTTATTATTTACTTACTGGCGCTCTGTATGGGTGGCCAAACAAGAGGTGGGCACCGAGCGTATGGCCGGTATAGCCAAACACATTCGTAAAGGTGCCATGGCATTTTTAATGGCCGAATACAAAGTATTATGGATATTTGTAGCTGTTGTTTTCGGTTTGTTGGCTTTTTCTGCCGATCCGAAAACCTCATCATGGTTGGTTGGTATTTCCTTTATCATGGGGGCACTCAGTTCGGCATTGGCCGGTTTTATAGGTATGCGTGTCGCTACCAATGCCAATGTGCGCACTACTAATGCCGCGCGCACCAGTTTAGGTAAAGCATTAGAAGTAGCCTTTACCGGAGGATCGGTTATGGGTATGGCTGTAGTTGGATTAGGCGTAACCGGATTGGCTTTATTATTTTTAATTTATTCCAATATGGATTGGGATATCAATAAAGTGATTACCGTTATTACCGGATTTTCTTTCGGGGCTTCATCCATTGCCTTGTTTGCCCGCGTAGGTGGAGGTATTTATACCAAAGCTGCCGATGTTGGTGCCGATTTGGTTGGTAAGGTAGAAGCCGGTATCCCGGAAGACCACCCGTTAAATCCCGCTACTATTGCAGACAACGTAGGTGACAACGTAGGTGATGTAGCCGGTATGGGTGCCGACTTGTTTGAATCTTATGTAGGTTCTATAATTTCTGCTATGGTTTTAGGAGCTGTGTTTATCGGCACGGACGGTTTTACGGGAGATCATGCGCTCAATGCGGTTTTGTTACCTTTAATTTTGGCAGCTACCGGTATTATTACTTCCATTATCGGTTCGTTTTTTGTCAAAGTAAAAGACGGCGGCAGTCCCCATAAAGCGCTTAATACAGGTGAAATAGTGGCTGCACTTTTAATGATTATTGCAACTTATTTTATCGTCACTAATTTCTTGCCCGAAACTTGGGAATTCGGTGGTAAAACTTATTCGTCCATGGGTGTATTTATCGCCATTGTATTAGGTTTACTGTCAGGTGTGGCTATCGGTATGATTACCGAATACTATACCGGAACCGGAAAAAAACCCGTTTTAAAAATTGTAAAACAATCAACTACCGGACCGGCAACTAATATTATTTCAGGCTTGGCTGTCGGTATGCAATCGACGTTATTTCCTATCATATTTATTGTTATTGCCATTATTGGCGCTTATCATTTTGCCGGATTATACGGTATTGCCATTGCTGCCATAGGTATGTTGTCCAATTTGGGTATTCAATTGGCAGTTGATGCGTATGGTCCTATTGCCGACAATGCCGGTGGTATTGCCGAAATGGCTAATCTACCCAAAGAAGTTAGAGAAAGAACAGACAAATTAGATGCCGTTGGTAATACAACTGCAGCTATCGGTAAAGGTTTTGCCATTGGTTCGGCTGCTTTAACCGCTTTGGCCTTATTTTCTGCTTTTATGCATACGGCCGGTATCGAAGTAATTGACATTTCCAACCCCAAAGTAATGGGTGGTTTATTGTTAGGTGGTATGTTACCTTTCTTATTTTCATCTATGGCTATGGATGCCGTAGGTCGTGCTGCCGAAGATATGATTGACGAAGTGCGACGTCAGTTTCATAATATTCCCGAGCTTAAAAACGCTTTGGCTGTTATGCGTAAAAACGAAGGAGTGGATGAAGATAAATGGAGCACCGAAGATAAAGCTGTTTTTGATAAAGCCGATGGAAAAGCCGAGTATGAAAAATGTGTTGAAATTTCGACCAAAGCTTCTATTCGTGAAATGTTAGTCCCCGGTTTGATTGCCGTATTGACGCCTGCCTTGGTAGGTTTCTTAGGAGGTGCCGAAATGTTGGGAGGATTGTTAGCCGGTGTTACCGTAAGCGGTGTTATGATGGCCATCTTCCAATCCAATGCCGGAGGTGCTTGGGATAATGCCAAGAAAATGATTGAAGAAGGTGTTGAAATCAAAGGCAAAAAATACGGTAAAGGCAGTGAAGTGCATGCTGCTGCCGTAACGGGCGATACAGTAGGTGACCCGTTTAAAGATACATCAGGACCGTCTTTAAACATACTTATTAAATTAATGTCTGTTGTGGCATTGATATTGGCACCATTATTAGCAAAATAAATTTTCAAAAAATTTTATTTAAAGCACTCCGTTTAGGGGTGCTTTTTTTATTTTCTACAAAATTAGTGGTTTTCCCTTAGGGTTTTTAAAGGTTTCAACCGATTGACAGCTGGCTTACAGCAAAATACCTTTGTGGTATTATTAATTTTTAAAAACTAAAACTATGAGAAAATTACTATTTGTATTGTTGATGGTATCAACAAATTTTTTATGGGCACAAAGCTCAGGATTTAACTACAAAGCCCTTATTACCCATAATGGTAATGTTTTGTCTAACCAAGCGGTAAATGTTCGGTTTACTTTATTAGATGATGCTGCTACCGGCATTTATACAGAAACCCAATCGGTTACTACGGATGCAAATGGTATTATCAGTCTTATTTTGGGAGAAGGTAACTCTGTCAATGGAGATTTTTCAACTATTGATTGGTCAATGGACTATAATTTGAAAGTTGAAATAGATACTCAAGACGGAAATGGCTATCAAGATTATGGAACGAACCCTTTAAAATATATGCCTTATGCCAAATACGCCGACAAAGCAGGAAATGTGTTTAGTGGAAATTATGCCGACTTGCAAGGGGCACCCGATACCACAAACTGGGATAAAAATGTCTCTGATGATGTAACCAAACTTGATGATTTATCAGATGCCAAAAATGATGGGAAAGCCGTTTTTATTGGAAATAGTGCAGGACTTCACCTTACTAACCAATTTAGTAATAATGTGGGAATTGGAACCCGCGCACTACAAGATGCTACAACTGCCGAAAAAAATGTAGCCGTAGGTTTTGAAGCTATGATGGATAATGTAACAGGTACCAGAAATGTAGCTATAGGTGACAGAGCTATTTATCAAAACTTAAATAGTTACAATACTGCCTTGGGTTTTAATACTTTATACAACAACATTAATGGTAGTAATAACGTGGCAGTAGGTCATAATGCCGGTTTTTCCAATACCGGAAGTAACAATGTTTTTATCGGTAATGATGCCGGTTACAATGAAACCGGAAGTGACAAATTATATATTGACAATTCGGACACCGACAACCCGCTTATTTACGGTGATTTTGCCAATGACTATATCAAAATAAACGGTGAATTGCACGGAACAGATTCAGGAGATGCCGATATGAAAGCATATATTTACGGATCTGTTTATTCATCGGGTAGTCTTAATTCTTACGGAGCAAGCTCTGGAGGTTTTACGGTTACTAAAGTCAGTACCGGAAAATACAAAGTTACATTCAATAACTCTCCGGGAGGTGTAAATAAATATACCGTAATAGCTTCTATGAATTATGGGTTTTTAGGCTTTATATCGGTTGTAAACCATGATTCTTATTTTGAAGTGAGAACTTATAACACTTCAGCTGCCGTATCAGATGAAAGTTTCAATTTTGTCGTTTATAAAAAATAATACAATGAAATACATTTTTATATTTATAGCATTGTTTGTTGTAAATGTCAATTTTGCACAAACAAATATCAAGAAAAGTAGTATTTCAAGTGGCGGTGGTAGTCAAGTTAACGGGATAACCCAAATTACCTATACCATTGGAGAAATGGCAATGCAAGAAAACGAATGGAACACAACACATTTGTCAGAAGGCTTTATTGGTCCGGATATACTCACCCCGCTTGGTATTTCAGACTACAAGCTTTTAACTAACGTAAGTGTTTATCCAAATCCGGTTAAAACAAATATACATATACAATTACCGGATCAAAAAAAATATCAAATCTATTTGTTTGATATCTATGGAAAACAATTGGCTCATACAACCGGACAAAAAATCAAAACCTGGAATATGTCCTCTTTTAACACCGGAGTTTATTTACTACTTATTGTAGATCAAAAGAGCCAGAGAATGAAACAATTTAAAATAGAGAAATATTAGCCGGAGAAAAATAGATCTAAGAAAAATATATTGCATTAAGTTGATTGTCAACTGTTTGTAATGTAATAAAAACATCTGGTTTGATGTTATACCTAAATTCACATTATATGTTTTTCTTAAACACAAGCCCGGAGATGTTTCCGGGCTTGTTTCTCATGTAAAACAAAAAATGATTGTAAGCAGATAATTTTAAAAACTATTTATTATTTTTAATGAAAAATATAAGTTTGCTAAAGAATAGACGTATCATAGAAACAATCATTGATCACAATGTTGTGTTTATTGCATTGTTGACTTTACCAACAAACTATGTTGTCTATTTATCATTGGCATCATCAAATAATATTTGGGTTAAAATAGCCATTCCATTACTTTCCGCTGTATTTTTTATCGTAAGTTTTATAAAAAAAAAGCTTCCTTTACAGTTCAAAATATGGTTATTGAGTATTCCCTTTATGTTGATTCCAATCATTCTGCTTTTTTTCAAACTGGTTGATCTTTCGGTTTTTTGGTTTACGGTTAGTACCACCTTTTTGTTATATGTGTTTGATAAGAAAAAATTTGTTTATTTGATTAGCATTTCTGTCAGTATTTTATTGATTGTTGCCATTTTAACCCTAACAGATGATAAGTTTATACCCAAAACCGGCATCTTGTCTTGCTATAAACAATGTATGATTGCCCGTTTTGTCAGCTATATCATTATTGGTGTATTAATTCATCACGTATTTATTGATTTTATGCGTGAAATCAATAGAAATATCAGCACACTTGAAAAGCAGGCAACAAACTTGCAAGAAATGAACAAAGCCTTGCTCAATGAAATTGCCGAAAAGAAAAAAATCCAAAGCAAAGCCTTAGGTGATATTATTTTAGCAGAAGAAAAAGAACGCAAACGAATAGCAGCTGATTTACACGACGGATTAGGCCCGGTTATGTCCTCTATCAATTTGTATTATCAAGCTTATATTGATGAAAAAAATCCGGAAAAGAAAAAAGAAATTGAAGGAAGGTTAAAAAAAATTATTGGTAATGCCATTAGTGATGTGTCCAAAATATCGCATAATATCAGCCCGCTTATAGTAGAAAATAACGGATTGATTGTAGCCTTGGAAAATTTTATAGATCAATTAAACATTCACAAAAATTTAAAAATTAATTTTTCTTATGAAAACATATTTCGTTTTGATATAAAAAAGGAACTCAGCTTATACAGGGCGGTAACCGAACTGATAAACAATACCATCAAATATGCTCAAGCCAATATCATTCATATCAATATCTCTATACAGAATAAACAAATACATATTGATTATACAGATAATGGAATTGGCTTTGACAAATTAAAAATAACAGGCATAAAAAACGGTCTTGGATTACAAAACATAACAAGCCGGTTGGCTTCGCTTGAAGGAAGTTTTAGTTATAATACAACCGAGAATGGAGGTTTTCATGCGACCATGATACTTCCTTACTCATAATAATCAGGTATGTGTAAAATAAAAATAGCCATAGTAGATGATCATAGTATTTTTCGGGAAGGAATTATATTGGTACTCAATCAAATAAGTGAATTTGAGGTAGTGTTTGACACTTCAAACGGTTTAGATTTTATTACCTTTCTTGAAACAGATAAACCCGATTTAGTGCTGATGGATGTAAATATGCCTATAATCAATGGTGTAGAAACAACCAAAAAAGCCTTGACATTGGTGCCTGATCTAAAAGTTATAGCCCTAACCATGTTTTCCGATTTAGGACATTATACACAGATGATTGAAGCCGGTGTTAAGGGATTTGTTATTAAAAACGCCTCAAAAACCGAGCTTTCTACAGCTATCCAAACGGTTTTTAAAGGCGGCAATTATTTTAGTCAAGAAATATTGCAAAAATTAGCTTTACAATCCGTAAAAAATAAAGGTTTTAATAAAGAGCAACTCACCTTACGCGAAATTGAAATCATTCAGCTTATTTGTCAGGGAAAAACCACCGGTGAAATAGCGGAAAGCTTATTTATTAGTGTTAAAACAGTAGAAACACACCGGTCAAACATTTATAAAAAAGCACAAGTGCGTAACTTGGCTGAATTAATTGTTTGGGCGGTAAAAAACGACTATTTTGCCATCTGAATTATTCAATTTTATACTCAATTTTTATATAGCATTTTGGGATTAAATGAAACTGTTAAAAAAATACTCATTAACAGGCAGTTTTGTGTTTTTAGCTATATTTGTTTTTTAATAAAATAAAAATGATACACAAGACAGATTTGGAACAACGTTTAAAAACTGCAGAAACTCACGTGTTTAAAGTGGTTTTTCCCAATACAACCAATCACTATGATACTTTGTTTGGTGGTAATGCCTTACAAATAATGGATGAGGTTGCCTTTATTGCCGCTACCCGTTTTAGCCGCAAAAGAATGGTAACCGTATCAACCAGTCGTATTGACTTTAAAAAACCCATACCTGCCGATACCATTATTGAAGTGATTGGAAGTATTGTGCGCGTAGGCAAAACCAGTTTGGATGTGTTAGTAGAAATTTATAAAGAAGAAATGTATAATTATTCACGCGAAAAAGCTATTGAAGGTATCTTTACCTTTGTGGCATTGGATAAATCTAAAAAACCTACTCCAATCTTACCTTAAAAATTATTCCTATGAAAAAAATTATCAAATATTCATTAATTGTCATAGTTCTTATAAGTATTGGTGGATACTTTTATGTCAGGCAACTTAAAAAATCGGGTTTGCCGGATTATAATCAAAATATCCAAATATCCGGATTGCAAAAACCCGTGCAAGTTTATAGAGATGCCCAAGGTGTGCCGCATATTATTGCACAAAATGAACATGATCTATATACGGTGGTAGGTTATTTGTCTGCACAAGACCGGTTGTGGCAAATGGATTTGTTACGTCGTGTTACACAAGGTAGATTATCCGAAATTTTCGGTGAAAAATTTATAGATACCGATGTGCTCTTACGTAAACTTAGAATGCCTGCAACTTCCGAAAAATTATATGCCACATTAGAAGACAGTATTAAAAATCCTTTGAAATATTTTGCTGCCGGTGTCAATCAATATATAATTGACCAGGGAGACGATTTGCCTTTTGAATTTAAAGTATTGGGGTATAAACCGGAAAAATGGAAGCCGGAACAGTCCTTAAATTTAGTCGGTTTTATGGCTTGGAATTTAGAGTTGGGTTATAAAATGGAAGCCTTATTACACCATTTAAAAGATAAGGTTACCTCGGAACAGTTTTCCGAATTGCTGCCCGATTATCAAAGCATGAATACTTATGTTTACCCTACATATAAATATGATGCTAAAATTGTTAGAGATACGGTTTTAGAAGTGGCATTAAATAATATTAACCAATTGGCCCCCGATATTTTTAACGGAAGTAACAATTGGGTGGTCAGCGGTCAAAAAAGCACTACCGGCAAGCCGCTTTTTTCTAACGATATGCATTTGGGATTGGATTTGCCGGGTATTTGGACACGGATGCATTTTATTATTCCGGGGCAGTTAAATGTAACCGGAGTTGTATTACCCGGAGAGCCTTTTGTGGTTGCCGGTCATAACGAGTATATTGCATGGGGAATGACCAATGTGATGCTTGATGGCGCCGATTTTTATATGGAAACCATTAATCCCGAAAATAAAAGTCAATATAAATTTAACGGCCAATGGCGTAATATGACCGTCAAAAAAGAAAAAATATATGTCAAAGGAACAGATAAACCCGTCGAAAAAACTTTATATTTTACACATCGCGGCCCTATTTTTACCAGTTTTGACGATGTTAAAACCATGCCGGTATCTATGCATTGGGTCGGTAACGAGGATAGTAGAGAAATAGAAGCGCTTTACAGATTGTCCACCGCTCGAAATTGGCAAGAATTTACTATGGCTATTCGTGGTTTTCAATCGGTTAGTCAAAATATTGCTTATGCCGATATTAACGGTAATATAGGTATTCATATGACCGGTCGTGTGCCGGTGCGTAATGCTCCCGGATATTTATTTTTGCCCGGAGATACCGATCAATACGATTGGAAAACCTATGTGCCCTTTGACAGCTTGCCTTACGAATATAACCCACAACGGGGTTTTGTGTCATCTGCCAATAATAAAACTATCAGTGATGCCGAATATCCTTACTATATCAGTGAATGGTATGATGTCCCTTACCGTATCAAAAGAATCCGGCAAATGTTGACGGCCAAAGACAAGTTGTCACCGGAAGATTTTAAACAAATGCTCAATGATCATCATTCGGTGCAAGCTGATGAAATTAAGCCGGTATTATTGCAACATTTGACTAAAGCTGAAAATTTAACTCCGGAAGAATCAAAAGCTTTGGATATTTTAAAAAACTGGGATAATGTATATGATAAACAGGCAACTGCTCCGGCTATTTTTGATCAAACCATGATAACCTTGGTAAAAGAATTGGTGGGTGACCAAATGGACGAAGCGGCTTATAAAATGTATAACAAATCATTGTTGGCGTCTAAATATTTGATATACAATGTTTTTGACAAAAACAATTCGGCATGGTCTGATGATGTAACCACCAAATCCAAAGAAGATTTTCATCAAATAGTTGTTAGGGCATTTAAACATAGTATTCAATCATTACACAAAAAATATGGACAGGTAGATCAAATTCATTGGGGTGATATTCACCGGTTAAAATTGGAACATCCGCTTGGAAAAGTAAAAATACTTGATATGCTTTTTGGTTTAAATCGTGAATATGCAGCACCGGGCAATCCCAACACTGTCAATCCGTTTACTTATTCTTATGATAGTCCTTTTGATGCTAATATGGGCGCTTCCGAAAAACATATTTTTAATACAGCTGATTGGGACCGGTCTTATAGCATTTTACCTACGGGCATTAGTGGTAATCCGGCCAGTAAGTTTTATGGCAGTCAAGCGAAAACTTTTGTCAATGGAGCACTATACAAAGACCTGTTTAGTCCGGATAAGGTAGAAAGCCATGCGATTTATCACAGTATTTTTTCACCAAAATAAAAGCTTATAAAACTTGGAAGACTTGCCGGTTGAAAAAAGAATTTTATAGTATTTTAAAAGAAATCTTTTGTTAATATTTAATGGTTAAATGTTTGGTTTTTAATTATTTATGATTTTGGCACGGTCATTGCATTTTATCAAATATAACTGATAAAATTAAGGCTATGAAACTATTGACCACTTATCAAAATTTAAAAAAGAAATCGGTGGAACTACTTTCAAAAGGATTTTTAGATGAATATTTTGACACATTGGTTGTGTTGTCTAATATAGAAAAGCAATTGTCTCGCTTACATTATTTAAATTAAAGATTGGTTTTAAAAGATAAATAGGGTCTTCTGAAAAACGTTTAAACATTGAATATCAATATAATACAATCAGATGTTCGATGAGAAATGCATGGTTTTTTCACATAAAACTATAAAATTACTTACACTTGAAAACACGTAAATTTTATATTTCTGCTGCCCGGAAGCACAACATCTTTGCAACTTGTTCATTTTGAAGTATCTATATACATCTACAATTCACAAATTACAAATCTATTGCACTTCCGAGCTTTTATGCAAGCCCTAAATAAGATTATTGTTTGTTTGTGGTATGTGTAATTGTTAACCTACAATTAGCTTAAAGCGTCCGGATTAGTCCGGTCGTTTTTTGTTTTATGTAATTTCTTTGATGTCAATTTTCTCACCTATATAAACCAACAGTTTTTTACTAATTGTAAATCCTAATTGTTCTAAAATGCTTGCATATTCATTAATTTGCTTGCTATGTTTTGGTAGAGGTGTGCCGGTTTTGTAATCTATTATAACCATGTCATTATCTTTTAACAGCAAGCGGTCGGGGCGTTTTTGAGAAAAATATCCGGAGTGATCGGGCAAAAGAATGCTTCTTTCGTTTAAAACTTTAAAGTCGCCGGTAAAATAAGCTTTGAGTTGTGGATGTTGTATAATTTGTTCAATTTGTTTCTCAATGATGACTTTATCAGTATTAGGAAGTGCATTTAAATACTTGTTTTTATGCTTTTGCCAATCGGATTGTGTGCTTATTTGAGATAAAATATCGTGTAAAAGAAGGCCTTGCGTTATGGCAGTTTTCTTATGTTCGGCCCAGCGTTCGTAATTTAAAGTATTGATTTTAATAAAATCACCTTGTCGGCGTTGTTGCCAATATTTGTAATATAATTTTTGAGTATTTAATTCGGAAGATGTTTCTACTGCTGTTTTATCAGGTATGGTGGTTTGACCATATTCAAATTGTTGTCCGTCAAAATATTCAAAATTTCGTTTTAAAAAATTCCAAAAAATTTGATTAAATCCCGTGTTTTTTGCTGATTTAGACGGTGTATATGTAATGACATACAATTGTGATTCGGCTCTGGTCATGGCAACATACAAGCGATTAAGATTGTCAAATTTTTTTTCTAATACATTTTTTTCATATATCGCTTGATAAACCGGATTATTACTATCATGTAAACTGCCCAAGGTAACAGGTAAGGTTTCAAAACCTTCAAAGTGTTTTGCATCCAGAGGCACCCATATTTTGGTGTTTTTGTCTTTTGAGCCGTATAAGTCGGCATTGGTGTAGTATATAATGACCGGAAATTCCAAACCTTTGGATTTATGGACGGTCATGATATTGACAGCTCCCTTTTTTTCAGGGACATCAATACTTAAATCTTTGGCAATTTGTTCCCATTCTGATAAAAAACCGGACAAACTCAATGTGCTTTTTAGATTCATTTGATAGACCTTTTCCATAAAAGTTTGCAGATAAGCTTGTTCGGTTGCCGTATCATTCAGTTTAAAACTATCTATCAAGTAAACTAACAAATCATATATATTTAGCCTTGTTAATTGTTGAGAATCAATATTAAATCCCAATTGGTTAAATGCTTCTACCTGTGCTTTTATGTTTTGGATAGAGGCTGCAAATAAGGTTTCATAAGTCTGTGTTTTATCCCATTGAAACTGTTCCGTCAAGTAACGAACCGCTTCATACAAATCTTGTGAGGCACCTGATTTTAAATAATATAACCAGCTTAATAAAAAACGGACTTTAGCGGCATTACTTACCAATAAAGTTTCAGAAGAAATAACTTCAATGCCCGCTTGATTGAGTGTTTCGGCAATTTGTATACCTTCTGTATGCGTATTGACCAAAATACAAATGTCTTCTTTTGAAAATCCTGTTTTTTCCACTTTTTTTACCGTCTGTAATACGGCCTCTGCAAAACTTTCTTTTTCAATCCCTTGTTTACGATTGCCACGATTTAAAAACCGAATATTGACATAGCCTTTTTCAGGTGATTTATGCGTTGGAATTTTTTGAGAGGCTTGCTCATAAACCTTTTTGTATGGTGGGGCTAAATATTGGGTAAAGTCTTTAAAAAACAGGTTGTTAAAGGCTACAATTTTGGCTTGACTTCGCCAGTTAAAAGCCAATTGTTCCACCTTTTTTTGAACCAAAGGCGCAAACGGATTGCCGGTCCCGGTTTGTTGTTCCGGGTCGCTCAGAGCAATAAATTGTTCGGGTTTGCCGCCTCTAAAACGGTAAATGGATTGTTTGGCATCACCCACTACCATAACATCACCCATAGTATTATGAGCAAACTCTTTTGACAAGGCCTCTCTGATCAATGGAATTAAATTTTGCCATTGCAAGGCGGAGGTGTCTTGAAATTCGTCAATGAAATAATGTGCATACTTTTCGCCCAAACGCATATAAATATAAGGAGTGTCACCGGCCAGATCTTTTAAGATTTGTTCCAGTATCAGTTTGTTAAAATCACTGATAAAAATAGCTCCTTGTTCTTCTTTAAAAACCGTGATGTCTTTTTGTAGTTCATTTTCAATACTTAAAGCATTTACTTCTTTTTTCAAGGCTTTAAAAAACCGGTATTTTTCCAGATTTTCATCTAAAAAAGGGAGTAATTCACTTAATATCTCATGTATGGCATCATTGACAGTGCCTTTAATCTCGGCTTGTTGCAGGTCATCAAGACTTTCCACTCTTTTTTTGATATAATAAATGGCTTTACCTTCGTATTGTTTTTTTAAAGTAGGTGTGATAGTAATTTTGGATTTCTCGTATATAAGTTGTCTGCTTAAGACCAGGACGTTGACCAAATCTTCATAGATATGAAAGGCTTTTTTTAAGGCTTTGCCATAAGCCGTCATTTGGTTTTCAATTTGTTTTATTTCGCTGTTTAAATATTGATTAAGACGAACAAAATCTTTCAAGTTTTTAGTTTCTAAACTTTTAAGCTCGTTAAAATGGTTGTCGTCAAATATAATGCCGGTAATTTTTAGCAAGTCATCTTTGATATCCCAAAACTTGTCATCATCAATTTTGTTGATGGCAAAGGAGATTAAAAAATTGGATAAATCGCTATCCGGTTCGGCACGGTTAATAAGCTGGTCAATTAAGTTGCTGATTACTTCTTTATAGTCCAATATTACATCGACATCGGATGACAAATGCATTTCACGGGCAAAAGTTTTAATGATTTTATACATCAACTTGTCAATGGTCGTCAGTTGAAAATCGTCATAATAATGTAAAATTTCGGTGAGTCGTTGCCGGCTGCGTTTGATGATTTCTTGTTTGTAATCCGCATCGTTATCAATGCCGGTTTGATTTTTAATAATATTTTCCGACTCAAGACTTACCACTGCCATAACATCGGTAATATTTCCCTTAGCGGCATTAATAAGGTTTTCGATTATACGTTTCTTCATTTCCTCGGCAGCCTTGTTGGTAAAGGTAATACCTATTAACTTATAAATGGTATGAGTCGATTGCGTCTGTATCAGCTTGTTAAGATAGCGTTTGGCAATTTGAAAAGTCTTACCCGAACCTGCACTGGCATTATAAATTATAAGTCGTTGATTGATCATTATAAGAAATTTTTATTACGGTATAAGGAAAAGATTACAGAAAGCCTTTACTTAACTTCAAAGATACATTATATTTGCATAGAAATCTAAAAAATATAGAATTATGAGTTTTAAATTACCTGAATTACCTTATGCATATAATGCCCTCGAACCTTATATTGACGAAGCAACCATGCGTGTGCATCATTTGGGACACCATCAAGGTTATACCAACGGTTTGAATACCGCCATTGAAGGCACTTGCTATGAAAATAAAAGTATCGAAGAAATATTAAAAGATATCCATATCGGTGAGACTGCTATTAGAAATAACGGTGGTGGTTATTGGAATCATATCTTGTATTGGCAAATTATGTCACCTAACGGTGGTGGTGCTCCTACGGGTGCTTTAGCCGAAGCTATTGATCGTGATTTCGGTTCTTTTGAAAATTTTAAAGACCAATGGGCCAAAGCCGGAGGCGCCCGTTTTGGTTCGGGATGGGTTTGGTTGTTGTGCAATAAAGGCAAATTAAGCATTTGTCATACACCGAATCAAGACAATCCTTTGATGAAATTTGTCGATTGTAAAGGTGATGTTGTTTTGGGAATGGATGTTTGGGAACATGCTTATTATTTAAAACATCAAAATAAACGAGGCGCTTATATCAATGACTTTTTTAATGTCATTAATTGGGATGAAGTTGCCAAAAGATATACCAATTGCAAGAAATAGTTGGTTTTTTCATAATAATTAAAAGAGGAAGTTCTGTTTAGAGCTTCCTTTTTTATTTCCTGTTTTTTTGAATAAAATTGCTTACTTAACCGGTAACAAATATAACATTTTCTGTCAAACGTTTATTTAATGTGTTGTATATCAAAACATTGTGGTTATAAAAGATTTTTTTGTATTTTATAAATATTTGTATCTTTGTAAAGTTTAAGTAAAAAAATGATTGCATTATATTTAACCATCTTTATCAGCTTGATTTTGGCCGTTATCTTTTTAGTGCTGTTTTTAAGTTCTGTAAAGCATGGACAATATGAAGATACTTATACACCATCGGTGCGGATGATATTAGACGATGAATTCGGAGACGATGAAGAAACCACGGAAAATAAAAATTAACCAAAATTAAATTTATATGGAAAAACAGAAATTTTATTATGATGACAAAATTGTAAAGCTGTTTTCTTGGGCAACGGTTGTCTGGGGTGTTACAGCTTTTACAATTGGTCTGATGGTAGCTTATCTTTACTGGTTTCCCCATTACATGGACGGAATTTCTTGGCTGAGCTACGGTAGATTAAGACCTTTACATACCAATGCCGCTATTTTTGCTTTTGTTGGTAATGGTATTTTTGCCGGTGCTTATTATAGTACCCAGCGCTTGTTAAAAACAAGAATGTATAACGATTTGCTCAGTAAAATTCACTTTTGGGGATGGCAGTTAATCATTGTATTGGCTGCTATTACTTTACCCTTAGGATTTACCCAAAGTAAAGAATATGCCGAATTGGAATGGCCTATCGATATATTGGTAGCATTAGTATGGGTGGTATTTACCATCAACCTGGTTATGACAGTGGTAAAAAGACGAGTGAGACATATTTATGTAGCCATTTGGTTCTATCTTTCTACAGCTGTAACCATTGCTATGCTTTATATTTTTAACAATTTGAGTTTACCGGCTACCTTGACAAAAAGTTATTCGGTTTATTCCGGAGTTGAAGATGCCGTGGTACAATGGTGGTATGGACACAATGCGGTGGCCTTTTTCTTAACCACACCTATTTTAGGTTTGATGTATTATTTTGTGCCTAAGGCAGCCAAACGTCCTATTTATTCTTACAGATTATCGATCATTCACTTTTGGTCTTTAATCTTTATTTATATATGGGCAGGCCCTCACCATTTATTGTATTCGGCCGTGCCTGAGTGGGCGCAAGTATTGGGAACTATTTTCTCATTGATGTTAATATTCCCGTCTTGGGGTGGTATGATCAACGGTTTATTAACCCTTAGAGGTGCTTGGGACCGTGTGCGTGAAGACCCTATTTTAAAAATGTATGTAGTAGCCATTACCTCTTATGGTATGTCTACTTTTGAAGGACCTATGTTGTCCTTTAAATCATTAAATGCCATTGCGCACTTTACCGATTGGATTGTAGCACACGTACACGTAGGAACACTTGGTTGGAACGGTTTTATCATCATGGGTATGCTTTACTGGATGGTACCGCGCTTATACAAAACCAAATTGTATTCCGTTAAATTGGCCAATCAACATTTTTGGATTGGCACCATAGGTATCTTATTATATGTGGTGCCTATGTATATCGCCGGTTGGACACAAGCTTTGATGTGGAAACAATTTAACCCCGACGGTACTTTAAAGTATGGTGAATTTATGGACACCGTTACCGAAATTTTACCAATGCACTATATGCGTGCCATTGGTGGAACTTTGTATTTGACAGGAGCTTTGATGCTGGTGTATAACTTGATTAAAACCGTTAAAGGTCATACCGTAGAAGATACGGCAGCAGAAGCAGCGCCTTTAGCACCGATACCGGCTGCCCGTCAAAAAGGTGAAGATTTTCATAACTGGTTAGAACGTCGCGGTGTGTTATTTACCGTTTTAGCTTTGATTGCTACTGCTATTGGTGGTGCGGTAGAAATTATACCGACTATTTTTATCGATGAAAATATACCCAAATTAGAAGCTGTAAAACCTTATACACCACTTGAAGTTGAAGGTCGTGATATTTATGTGAGAGAAGGTTGTTATAACTGTCACTCGCAAATGATTCGTCCTTTCCGTAGTGAAGTAGAACGTTTTGGACCTTATGCCAAAGCCGGTGAATATGTATATGATCGTCCTTTCCAATGGGGGTCAAAACGTACCGGTCCCGATTTATTGAGAGAGGGAGGCAAACGCCCCAATTTATGGCATTTTAATCACATGTATGAACCCGAGTCAATGATGTATGGTTCTATTATGCCTAACTATCAATGGATAGTGACCAGCGATTTGGATGCTTCGGACATCAAAGACAAGTTAAAAACACTTCGGGCATTGGGCACCAAGTTGAAAGATGGAACTGAATATTATACGGATGAGTATATAGAAAAGGCGCCCGAGTTATTAGAAAAACAAGCCAAAGCTATTGCAGCCGACTTGGAAGCTAACAATGTTCGAACAACCGAAGCTTATGCCAAAGCCTTTGGCGATCAAAAGGTTGATTTGAGTAAAAAAGAAATCGTTGCTTTAATTGCTTATTTGCAACGTTTAGGAACCGATACAACTAAAAAAGTTGAAACAGCAAAAAAATAAATTATGTTAAGAAACATCAAATTGTACTTGGAAAATGATTTGGGGCTTACCATTTATGATATGATTTCATTGGTATTTTTTGCCTTTGTAATGGTTTTTGCATTGACTTATGCCCTGGGTCTGCCCAAGCAACATATTGATGAATTAAAAAATTTTCCACTTAACGACCAAAACGATTTAGATTATGGCAAAAAAGAATGAATCGGCTTTTGACAGACTATTAAAAAAACTGACCAAAGCCACTCCTATAGAACAAGAAAGTTCCGTAAAATTAGATCATGATTTTGACGGTATTGAAGAATTGAACAACCCGCTACCACCATGGTGGACTGCCGGATTTGTAATTACGGTAATTATATCTGTTTTTTATATTTTCTATTATACCATACAAGGTAAAGATAGTCAATATGATGAGTATCAACGTGAAATGGCTAAAGCCAAAGCTCAAGTAGATGCTTATAAAAAAGAGCATAATATCGTTGATGCTAACACTGTTACCCTATTAACAGACAAAGCCGCTTTAGAAGAAGGTAAAGAAATTTACCTTAAAAATTGTGCCGCTTGTCATGTGGCTGACGGTGGCGGATTGGTAGGCCCCAACCTGACCGATAATGCTTGGATTTACGGTTGTGATATCAAAGATGTATTTAATGTTATTACCAACGGTACCAGTAAAGGTATGCCGCCTTGGAAAGCATTAGGAGCTGATAAAATACAAAAGGTAGCCAGTTATGTTTTATCATTGCAAGGCACCAAACCGGCCAAACCAAAAGCAGCCGAAGGTCAACCATGTAATAAAGGATAACCTCTATAAATCAATTACAAATAAAGCAGTTTGACGCCCAAACTGCTTTATTTTGGTTAAAAAAATTATTTAAAATGAATACAAATAACAACGAATCATTTAGAGACAGTATTGGTACTATTAATGAAGAAGGTTTAAGAAATTGGATACACCCCAAGAAACCCAAAGGCCGGTACTACAATTACAGAACCATACTCAGTTTGATATTATTGGCAGCCTTTATTATAGGTCCGTTTATTAAGGTTAATGGAGAGCAATTTATGCTTTTCAATATCTTGGAACGGAAATTCCATATTTTCGGACGGCCGTTTTTTCCGCAAGATTTCTATTTATTGGCATTGGCGGCGGTTATATCTTTGGTGTTTTTGGTTTTGTTTACAGTTGTTTACGGACGTATTTTTTGCGGTTGGCTTTGTCCGCAAACCATTTTTATGGAAATGGTTTTTCGTAAAATAGAATATTTGTTTGAAGGTGACCGCCCCAAACAAATTAAGTTGGACCGTATGGAATGGAATGCCGAAAAATTGCGTAAGCGCGGTTTAAAATGGGTTGTATTCTATTTGATTTCGTTGGGTATAACCACCGTAATGTTGGCTTATGTGGCCGGCGCCGATTATGTCATCGATTTTTGGAAACATCCCTTCGCCGATGTTAAAGCATGGTTGATTTATTTGGCTTTTACCACGGTCTTTTTCTTTGTATTTGCTTGGTTTAGAGAACAAGTCTGTATTATTGCTTGTCCTTATGGCCGTTTGCAGGGCGTTTTAACAGATGAAAACACCATTATGGTTGCCTATGATTATAAACGCGGTGAAAAACGCGGGCCTATGCGTAAAGGACAAGACCGTGAGGCTGAAGGCTTGGGTGACTGTATAGATTGTAAACAATGTGTGCAAGTATGTCCTACGGGAATTGATATTAGAAACGGTACCCAATTGGAATGTATCAACTGTACCGCTTGTATGGATGCCTGTGATGCTATTATGGATTCCATCAGTAAACCACGCGGGTTGATACGTTATGCATCCAAAGTGAGTATAGAAGAAGGACATAGTAAAATATTTACTCCGAGAGTGAAATTCTATACTGTAGTCTTGATAGCATTAATGAGTATTTTTGTTTATCTGTTTGCCAACAGACCGGAAGTTGATCTTAAAGTGTTAAGAACCAGAGGACAGGTTTTTACAGAATTACCAAACGGGCAAATACAAAATATGTATCAAGCGACTATTATCAATAAAAGTAACCATCCTTATCAAGATTTGCAAGTTAAACTTATTGAACCCAAAGATGGAAAAATAACCATTTCGGGAACGCAAAATGAATTGGACTTGAAGAAGGAAGAAGTCAAACAAGTGATTATTTTTATAGAATTGCCCAGAAATAAATTTCATGGTAAAAAGAAAATAAAATTGGGCATCTATGATGACAAGGGTAAGTTGTTAGACGATTATAAAACGGTTTTTATAGCACCGGTCCGGTAATAGTCCAAAAAAATATAATATAAATCATTATAAATGTTTAATTTTGAAGCGTTGAAACCTTATTAATTGTTTTCAACGCTTCTTTTTTAATAAAAGAATTTTTTTTAATACGGTAGCATATAAAACATATATTATGGCAAAATTTAAACTGAATTGGGGATGGAGTATCTTATTGGTCTATTTGACCTTTATGCTGGTATTCTTATTTTATTTTTGGAGATCGTTCAAAGAGTTGGAGTCCAACGAGTTGGTGACGGAAGATTACTATCAAAAAGAATTGGAATACGGTGATGTGTTGGCCAAAAAACAAAATGCCGATACCATGCGGGTAGCGGTTCAAATCATAGAAACCAATGACGGATTGAAAATTGTATACCCGTCCTATGTCAAAGATATAAAAGGTAAAATTATACTTTATAAACCGGATAATTCAAAATTGGATAAGGAAATAGACATTCAATTAAATGAGAATAATACCCAAACCATAGGCAAATCCGAATATATCTCCGGTAGGTGGGATATTATTCTCGACTGGCAATCGGAAGGTGTGCCTTACTTTTATAAACAAAAAATCACCGCAAAATAAAATAATATGACTATATTATTAACCGCTTTATTATTGGGGCTGATGGGCAGTTTTCATTGCCTGGGCATGTGTGGCCCCATTGCATTTATTTTACCTGTTGACCGTCATAACAAATTTAAGATGGCCCTGCAAACCTTATTATACCATTTGGGTAGGATGACAGCTTATGCCGGTATTGGTTTGGCTTTCGGTTATTTGGGCAAGGGCATTTCTTTAATTGGATTTCAGCAAAAGGTATCCTTAATTATGGGTGTTTTAATGCTTGTCTTTGCTTTTATCCCGTCCAGTAAGATTTTACGGTTAAAACCCTTGGCTTGGTGGAACCATTTCGTTTATTTTGTCAAAAATTCTTTATCGAACTATTTGCAAAAACGTTCTACACTTGGTTTTTATGTTATAGGTTTTTTTAACGGTTTGTTGCCTTGTGGATTGGTATATATTGCCTTGGTAGGTGCCATGGCTACAGGCGATCCTTTGTTGGGAGCATTATACATGGCTATTTTCGGTTTGGGTACCGCACCTATGATGACCTTGGCTATTTATTTAGGTAATTTTGTGTCATTAAAAATTAGAAATAAAATCAATCAATTGATACCTTATGCAGTGGCTTTTGTTGGTATTTTATTTATTTTAAGAGGACTTAATTTGGGAATCAAATATATTTCGCCTTCCAACGAAATGTTGAATACCGAAGGTAAAATGATACAAATGAAGTCAAAAAAAATGAATTCTAAAATAGAGAAGATTATACATAAAGACAATGATTAAGTTTTTTAAACAAATAAAGTAAGGATAAGGCCGTTAAAAAACAATTTTTAATGGCTTTTTTTATGTATTCAACAATAGGTCACCTAATAAATATAGGTATAGACTATTGTATATGTAATAATACGAAAAAGGAAGCTAACATAAATAAAATTTAACGACAATCAAGTTAGAAGCAGCAGTAACCATAAGAGGTTCTTGCGTTAAATTT